>CAZZBI010000312.1:0-6194 GCA_964652385.1 uncultured Pirellulaceae bacterium
GAAAGACGGAGCCGTCGGCCAGCTCGACCGTGCCGATCAGCTCGATCTCGGTCGCGACATTGCCGACGCTCCCCGAGACCGAACCGCGCGTTTCGACCGTCGTTCTGCCGGCGGCTCGCTTCAGCACGCGGCAGCGGATGCGGTTGTCGGTGACCACATCGATGCCGAGCGCGGCCGCGACCGCCCAGCCCTCGGGCGTCCAAGTCTCGTTCAGCCCCTGATCGGCCGCGGCTCGGAACCAGGCCGCGGCGGCCGGGGTGATCAGCGGCAGGCGAATCAGATCGATCTCGTCGCTGGAGAGCGAACCTCCGGCGCGGTCGAAGCGGGCTTCGACCTGCCGCTCGTCGCGCCGCTGCTGCCGCTCGACGATGACTCGTTCGGGTTCGGACAGGCGGACGACGGTCGATCCGCGACCGACGGTGATCGCCGATTCGGCCTTGGCGAAACGGCGCGCCGCCCAGTGCGAATCCCCTTGGCTCTCACACCGCTGCGCAAAGTCGAACTCGGCGACGACTCGAAACGGCGACTTTACCGGCGCCTGTCCCGAAGGATCGAGCTCCAGCGTCCCTTGGGCTTCGAGCTTCAGCTCGTAGCGGCGCGGCGCCGCGGCGGTCGGAGCCGGAGCGGCCGGTCGAGCCGATCCGGGGCGGAGCGGAGTCGTGGGCGTGACGCGCCGCGAACTCCCTTCCTGAGCCGCGGCGAACGATGCCGGGGCGATCAGCCACGCGGCAACCCAGGAGCCTCCGGCAGCGAGTGCTCGGCGGCGGTCGCAGGTCCCCGGGATGTCGCTCCGACGACCGAGGTCCGAAGCGTCGAGAACCGGACGGGACTGCGGAAGCCGATCGGCCATGCCACCCTCCTTTGCGACTGAGATTCCTGCGTCTCGACGACGGCGACTGTCGGTATCGACAGCTGCTTCGCCGATCGCTGCGCGCCTCCGATTCCTTCCGGAGTCGGCTCGTATCGAGCGGGTCGACGTGCGAACCGACGAGAGCCGCGGCGCAGCGATACCGCGAGTGCATCGACCGACCGACCGACGCGAGTTCAGCCGAATCCGCCTCGACCGCAAGTGCTCGCGAGGCTGCGGCAACTGGTGAAGCTGGGGCGAGGCGGCTCGGTCGAATGAGATGGCGCGTTGTCGTGGCGGCGTGACGATCGGTGGATTTTCCGCGAACGATCGAGCGGCGATCGACATCGAAGTTCTCGGGGCCGCAGTGGTCGGAAGCGAAAGGAAAGGGCAGGCAACGGACGGACGTTTGTCGCCGCTCGAGGATGGTCGCTTCCGGTCACGACCTGCGACTCGGGTCGCATTCCGCGACGAGCGAACGAGCGTTCGGGGGGTGTCGAACGATCGGCGACGGCGCAAAGGTGTAAGGGATCGGCCGGATCGAGGGGGCGCGAAGAATCGTCGCGAGTCGGCGCGAACTTTGCGGCCCGATCGATCCACCGTCAGATGCCTGCCGTTATTCTGGAAGGTCCTCGAAACGGAACGACGCGAGACGAGCCCCTCAGCGGGTTCCGTGCTCGCAGAGTCGGACGTTCGGGAACCGGAAGGGATCGCGGTCAGGCGAGAGCGGCAGCGAGTTCAGGGGGCGATCGGGATCGGGGATCGTGTCAGGATGCGACGGCTCGTGACGTCGATCGGTCGGATCGATCGCGAGCGGTTTCGGTGACGCGATCCGAAACGACTCGGCAAGGTGGCGATTCCGCAAGGAATCTCGGTCCGACGACGGTCGCACGGGGCGGCCGACAAGATCGCCGGTGAACTCGCGAACAGCTCTCTCGATCCTGACGTAGGCACGGGAGTCGGATGGAAACGACGACCCGACCTGCTCGCGGCGGGGATGCCGCGATTCACTCTCCGGTAGACCACGGACCGCGGCTCCGGTGCCGCAAGGATGACGTTCGGGGTCGGCTCTGACGAGCGACGAGGGTGCCGCAATGCATGGTGAATATCGCAACGAACTGATGCGTCAGCTCCGCGACCAGCAGGTCCGTTTCGCGAAGCGCGAAAAGAAGCTGGAGCAGGTCGATCGGGCCGAGAAGCTGCTCGCCGAGATCGATCCCGAGAAGACGTACAGCTACGAATATCTCTGCTACCGCATCACCGGGTTCCGCCCCGAGACCGCCGGTCTCGTGACGCTCTCGGGCGACGATGCGGTGCACGACCTTGCCGCGTTCATCGAGGACGTGACCGAGTCGTCGAATCTGCGCATCGACGAGGTGACCGAGCCGGTGCGGAGCGTCGAGGAGCTGAGCCGTCTGCTGAACGTCTCGACCAAGACGATCTCGCGGTGGCGCCAGCAGGGGCTGGTGAGCCGCAAGTTCCTGTTCGACGGCGGCCGGCATCGGGTCGGCTTCCTGCAGAGCAGCGTCGATCGCTTCGTCGCGAACAATCGCGAGAAGGTGAAGCGTGGCGAGCGGTTCAGCCAGCTCTCGGACCGCGAGAAGGACGAGATCATCGACCAGGCCCGGCGGCTCGCGATGAGCGGCATGAGCCAGTCCGAGGTGGCTCGTCGGATCGGCGCCACGCTCGATCGAAGCAGCGAGACGATCCGTTACACGATCAAGCAGTTCGACGATCGGCATCCCGATCAGGCGATCTTCCCGGATCGCTCGGGGGTGCTCGATCAGGCGGCCAAGGAGCGGATCAGCGACGAGTTCCTCGAAGGGACTCCGGTCGACGTGCTCGCTCGCCGCTACCACCGCGCCGTCTCGTCGATCTACCGGATCGTCAACGAGGTGCGGGCGAGTCGGATCATGGAGCTGCCGATCGACTACATGGACAGCCCCGAGTTCCACACGCGCGGAGCCGAAGGGCGGATCCTGGCGCCGACCCCGGCCAATCCTCAGGCGCGGCGGACCAAGGCTCCGTCCGGACTGCCGGCGTACCTGGCCGCGCTCTACGACGTGCCGCTGCTGACGCGCGAGCAGGAGCATCACCTGTTCCGTCGGTACAACTACCTGAAGTACCGCGCGTGGAAGCTGCGCGAGAAGCTCGATCCGGCGGCGGCGACCAGCACGCAGATGGACGAGATCGAGCAGTGGTACGAACAGTCGGTTCGGACCAAGAACCTGCTCGTGCAGGCCAACCTGCGGCTGGTGGTGTCGATCGCCAAGCGGCACGTCAATCCGAACGAGGACTTCTTCCAGCTGGTCAGCGACGGGAACATGTCGCTGATCCGGGCGGTGGAGAAGTTCGACTACACTCGCGGCAACAAGTTCAGCACGTACGCCAGCTGGGCGATCATGAAGAACTTCGCCCGGTCGATTCCGGAGGAGTTCAAGCATCGGGACCGGTTCAAGACGGTGACCGAAGAGACGTTCCTGCTGACGACCGACGAGCGGGCGAACCACCTGGTGCTCGAGGCCGAACAGGCGAATCGTCGGCAGCAGGTCAACCGGATCCTCCACCGACTGGATGCTCGCGAGCAGCAGATCATCATCCGCCGCTTCGGGCTCGGTCAGGGGCAGGAGCCGTTGACGCTGGAAGCGCTCGGCGAAGAGATGGGGGTGACCAAGGAGCGGATCCGCCAGATCGAGGCGCGGGCGCTGAGCAAGCTGCGGGTCGCCGCCAAGGACGAGCACATCGACTGGGAAGAGGTTTCCTGAGTCCCGGGTCGGCCGTCGAGGCTGTTCCCTCTCGAAAACCCCCTGAAGGCTGCCGCTGCAAAGCGGCAGCCTTTTTTCGTCGTTCGAGCCCACGGTCACGTCGTCCTTCGCCGCCCCCGTTCGAGCTCCGGCGTCGAGACCGCTCCGCTCGGGATCGCCGAGCTCCTCGAGACCGCCGCGCCTCGACCAGCCGCCGAGCCTCGACCAGCCGCCGCGTCTCGAAGAGGGAATATCGTCGTCGGACCCGCCAGGCCCTCCGCGAACCCTCGCCCCTCTCGACGGCTCTTTCGTGAGGGCCGTTCGACCGCGGCGCCGTGCGGGTGATCGGCGGCCGTCGCGCGACGAAAAACCGAGGGGCGGGGGTTCGATTTCGTATTGCTGCCGTGGGGAAGATCGGTATGATAGCCCGTTTTCCACACCGTCCCGATCGGCCAGCGTAGCTCAGTTGGCAGAGCAGCTGATTTGTAATCAGCCGGTCGTGGGTTCGAATCCCTCCGCTGGCTCTGGCCCCCGATCGACTTGTCGATGGGTCGCGGCGACCGCGAGCGATTCGGTCTCTTTCCGTCGTCGACCTGCACGGTCAGGCGGCGGCTGACGGAGAGGAAAGAAGGAACACGAGCGACAACCGGCCGCGGCTCGACCGTGTGCGTCGTCGACCGAGCGTCAGGGGATCGGCTCGTCCGATCGGTGGCGAATCGGAGCGATGCAGCGGCTCTTTCGGACCCGCTTCGAGGCGACTCGGGGCGTGCGGGCCGAGGGAGCGAACGAGTCGGCGGTCAGGGATACCGGGGGGTTTCCCGAGCGGTCAAAGGGGTCAGACTGTAAATCTGATGGCTTAGCCTTCGAAGGTTCGAATCCTTCACCCCCCACTGTTTGTGCAATCGCGAGAACGGACGAGGCTCGAAGCGAGGCGACCGCTGGGCGGAGCGCGATTCGGGGAGGGTCGATCCCAGGCCCCCTTGAACGCGGACCGGATTCCAAGAGAATGGCGGATTCATCCGCGGGTGTAGCTCAATGGTAGAGCCACAGCCTTCCAAGCTGAAGACGAGGGTTCGATTCCCTTCACCCGCTCTCGGGCGATCCGGTTTTCGCTCCGCGCAAGGACACATGCTGCTGTAGCTCAGTTGGTAGAGCACGTCCTTGGTAAGGACGAGGTCATGGGTTCGAGTCCCATCAGCAGCTCTCGGTCCCTGCAGGTGCGCTGAACTTGGCCTTCGGCCGGTTCTCGTCGTGATTCACTGGTGTGATCGATCGGTCCTTGTGAGCAGGTGTAGAAAGAGATGGCCAAGGAGGAATTCGTTCGTTCGAAGCCCCATATCAACGTCGGAACCATCGGTCACATTGACCACGGCAAGACGACGACGACCGGGGCCATTCTTGCGGTGCAGGCGGCCAAGGGGCTGGCGCAGAAGAAGGACTACTCCGAGATCGCCAAGGGCGGTACGGTCCGCGACGAGACGAAGACGGTGACCATTGCCGTCGCGCACGTCGAGTACGAGACGCCGAACCGTCACTACGCTCACATCGACTGCCCGGGTCACGCCGACTTCATCAAGAACATGATCACCGGCGCTGCCCAGATGGACGGCGCGATCCTGGTCGTGTCGGCTGCCGACGGCCCGATGCCGCAGACGAAGGAGCACGTCCTCCTGGCTCGCCAGGTCGATGTGCCGTACATCGTCGTCTTCCTGAACAAGTGCGATCTGGTCGACGATCCCGAGCTGCTCGACCTGGTCGAGATGGAAATCCGCGAGCTGCTGAGCAAGTACGACTTCCCCGGCGACGAAGTCCCGGTGATTCGTGGCTCGGCTCTTCCGGCCTACCAGAAGCCGGCCGATCCCGCCGCCAGCAAGTGCATCAGCGACCTGATGGAGGCGATCGACAACTTCATCCCGCAGCCGATGCGTCAGGAAGACAAGCCCTTCCTGATGGCGGTCGAGGATGTCTTCTCGATCGAAGGTCGTGGTACCGTCGCGACCGGTCGTATCGAGCGCGGCATCGTGAAGGTCGGTGACGAAATCGAGATCATCGGTCTCCGTCCGACCGTCAAGACGACCGTCACCGGCGTCGAGATGTTCCGCAAGCTGCTGAATCAGGGTGTGGCCGGCGACAACGTCGGTTGCCTCCTTCGCGGCGTGAAGCGAGACGACGTCGAGCGTGGTCAGGTGCTGGCCAAGCCGGGGTCGATCACTCCGCACGTCAAGTTCGAGGCCGAGGTGTACTGCCTCAGCAAGGACGAGGGTGGTCGTCATACGCCGTTCTTCAGCGGCTACCGCCCGCAGTTCTACTTCCGGACGACCGACGTCACCGGAACGGCGAACCTGGTCGGTGCCGAGATGTGCATGCCGGGCGACAACGTCCGCGTCACGGTCGAGCTGCACAAGCCGATCGCCATGGACGACGGTGTCCGCTTCGCCATTCGCGAAGGTGGCCGCACGGTCGGTTCGGGCGTCGTGACGAAGATCATCGAATGATCTTCGGTCATCGTGGCGGTTGAGCGAATCTTCGCTCGATCGCCTGCAGAATGTCGGGACGTCGTCTCCGGGTGAGGCGGCGTCCCGGTCGCTAGGGGTGTAGCTCAG
>CAZZBI010000313.1:0-6186 GCA_964652385.1 uncultured Pirellulaceae bacterium
CGGTCCGCTTGATCGTCCGCTCCCCTTCCTTCCAGTTGGCCGGGCAGACTTCGCCGTTCTTCTCGAAGTACTGCAGCGCCTTGACCATCCGCAGCGCCTCGTCCACGCTCCGCCCCAGCGGCAGGTCGTTGACGACCTGATGACGAACGACGCCGCTCTTGTCGATCAGGAACAGGCCGCGGAGCGCGATGCCGGCCGGCAGCAGGACGTCATAGTCGGTGGCGATCTGCTTGTTGAGATCGGCGACCAGCGGGTACTGGATCTGACCGAGCCCCCCCTGAGTCCGCGGCGTGTTGCGCCATGCGAGATGGCTGAAGTGGCTGTCGATCGAGACGCCGACGACCTGGACGTCGAGATCGGCGAACTCCTGCACGCGATCCGAGAACGAGATGATCTCGGTCGGGCAGACGAAGGTGAAGTCGAGCGGATAGAAGAACAGCAGGACGTACTTGCCGCGGTAGTCGCTGAGCTTCAGCTCCTTGAACGACCCGTCCGGCATCACCGCCTGAGCCTTGAAGTCCGGAGCCTCTTTCGTGACCAGAACGCCCATCGTGCTTCTCTCCCGAGTTGGTTCCGATCGGCTCGCGACCGGAAAGGGGTAACGATTCGCGAGTCGGGGGAGTCGACGGCGAAAGGAACCGAGGCGACGCCACCGAAGTCATGCCGAGCGGCTGCGATGCCGCGGCGGACCAGAGACGAGCCGTCGGTTCCCGGCCGTCCCTGCCGAACTCCCGATCGCGATGCAGTTCCGAAACGGGCGAAAACGCACCGCCAGCGGCACGTCGCCGCGACCATTCGACGCGCGAAGCATCCGGTTGACAAGGGGGCGGCGCCGTCGGTTGCGGCGCCCGCGGCGCGGCGACACAATACCGTCGGTCGGTTCGCTCCGCCCCCTCGCCGTGAGCCACTGCGCGAGGCGTCTCGGGAGCGATCCGCCGCTCGCTACACTCTCCCCTCTCCCCGGCGACCCTCGCCTGCGGGCACGCGACGAATCCAAGGAGTTCACGATGGCGCGACCGGTTACCCTGTTCACCGGCCAATGGGCCGATCTGCCGATCGAGCGGATGGCCAAGCTGACTCACGAGTTCGGCTACGACGGCATCGAGTTGGCTTGCTGGGGTGACCACTTCGAGGTCCCGCGAGCGCTCTCGGAGCCGGACTACTGCCGGAAGCATCGCGATCTGCTGAACCGCTACGGCCTGCAGTGCAAGGCGATCAGCGCCCATCTGGTCGGCCAGGCGATCCTCGACCCGATCGACGAGCGGCACAAGGCGATCCTGCCCGACTACGTCTGGGGAGACGGCAACCCGGCCGGCGTCACCGCTCGGGCGATCGAAGAGCTGAAGAACACCGCTCGCGCCGCTCGCGAGTTCGGCGTCGGCGTCGTCAACGGCTTTACCGGCTCGAGCATCTGGCACCTGAACTACTCGTTCCCGCCGGTCCCGCCGAAGATGATCGACGCCGGCTTCGACCTGCTCGCCGAGCGGTTCAACCCGATCCTCGACGTCTTCGCCGAATGCGGCGTGAAGTTCGCCCTGGAAGTCCACCCGACCGAGATCGCGTTCGACCTGCACACCGCGCGTCGAGCCCTCGAAGCGCTCGGCAATCGCGAAGAGTTCGGCTTCAACTTCGACCCCAGCCATCTGCACTGGCAGGGAGTCGATCCGGTGCAGTTCATCCGCGAGTTCCCCGATCGGATCTATCACGTCCACATCAAGGACGCGATCACCAAGCTCGACGGTCGCTCGGGGATCCTGGCGAGTCACCTGAACTTCGGCGATCCGCGCCGCGGTTGGGACTTCCGCTCGCCGGGCCGCGGAGCGGTGAACTTCGAGGAGATCATCCGCGCCCTCAACGACATCGGCTACCAAGGCCCGCTGTCGATCGAATGGGAAGACAGCGGCATGGACCGGGAGTTCGGCGCCCGCGAGGCGTGCCAGTTCACCAAGAAGCTCGACTTCTCGCCGAGCGCCCGCGCGTTCGATCAGGCGTTCGAAGAAGCGAACGCCTGAGCAGCGTCGACCAAGACATCGGCTCGGAGATCTCCGAAACCGGCTGACGATCGCTACTCGTCGGGGAACATCTCGCGGTAGCGATCGTCGCAGAAGCGGTCGGTCATGCCGGCCAGATAATCGACCGCCATCTGGCGCACGCCGACCTTCTCGGCGCGACGGCGATATTTCTCGGGAAAGAGCTCGGGCTGCTGCTGGTACCGCTCGAACATCCGGTGGAGTCGCTCCTGGGCGCGCGAGCGGACGGCGATCAGCTCGGGATGGCGATAGACGCGGGCATACAGGAATCGCTCGAGCTCGAGCTTCTGCTCCGCCAACTCGCTCCCCGGCCCGATCAGCGGCTCACCCATTCGCGCCTCTTCCGCATTCGCGAAGTCGGCCCGAGCGAGCGCCTCGGCGGAGCGATTCAGCACGTCGGTCACCTGCCGCTCGATCAGCTGATGCACCACCGCGACGCGCAGCAGCGTCGGATCGCCGATCACGTGTCGGCGCCGCACGTGCTTCAACGCCTCGGCCACCAGCGCCGTCTCGCACAGATCGTCGAGCGTCAGCAGTTCGAGCTTGATCGCGTCGTCGGTATCGTGCGCGTCGTACGTCATGCTGTCGGCCGCATCGACCAGCTGCGCTTCGAGCAGCGGGTGGCGTCCCGGGGCGACCTTGTCGATCCGCGTCCGCTGACTCTCGAGCACCTCGTCGCTCAGGTTCAGTCCCGGAAAGGCCGGGTAGCGCTGCTCCAACTCCTCGACCACCGTCAGCGCATAGCGGTTGTGACTGAAGTGCTCGTCCGGTCCGAGCGCGTCGTCGAGTGCGTCCTCGCCCGCATGACCGTACGGCGGATGGCCGATGTCGTGCAGCAGCGCCAGCGCTTCGACCAGATCCTCGTTCAGACGGAGCGCGCGGCCGATGGTGCGAGCCAGCGACGAGACCTCCTGAGTATGCGTCAGACGCGTCCGGTGATAGTCCCCTCGCTCGCCGGTGAAGACCTGCATCTTCCCGCTCAGACGTCGAAACGCCGCGCTGTGGATGATCCGGTCCCGATCGCGCTGAAAGGGACCTCGATACGGATGCTCCGGCTCGGGATGCTTCCGACCTCGCGAATCGGCGCTGCGGAAGGCATAGGGAGCGAGCAGCAGTTCCTCGCGCCGCGCAATGCTCTGCAGGACGGGCGAGGAGGGGGCGGGAGGAGAGGCAGGCATCTGGCGGAGCCGATCGACAGTCGTAGGAATCGGAGCGGGAAACCGCCAGCTTAGGAAATCGCCGGGAACGGGCCTAGAGCGGGGAGCGGTTGCCGCATTCGGTCCCACCGGCGGATCGAACCGGTGGCGACTCGGCGCGCGAGCGACTCGACAGGCCTACGGGGCGTCAAGAAACGACACGAGCCGCAAAGGACCTCGGTCCTTCGCGGCTCGCGAACTCGTTCGCATGACCGGCTCGGCGAACCGATCAGGCCTCGCTCGTCTCGAACGCCGGCTTGGCCGCCTTGCGCGTGACGCGATCGTTCTGGCCGACGAACTCCAGAGCCGCTCGGGCTCCGGCGTCACCCAGACGCGGCTTGGCGAGCTTCAGGATCCGGGTGTAGCCGCCGTTGCGATCCTCGAACCGCGGCGCGACGACGTCGAAGAGCATCGCCACCGCTTCCTTGTCGCGGAGGATGGCGAAGGCACGACGGCGAGCGGTGACCGCCGGCGCCTTGGCGTTGTTCCACTTCAGGTAGTTCGGCCCTTCGCGCCACGCCTTCCACTCGGGAGTGTTGCGAGCCGCGGTGGTGGCGAACTCGGCCGCCGCCCGCTCGGCCGGCAACGACCGCTTCGCGATGGTGATGACGCGCTCGACGAGCGGGCGTACTTCCTTGGCCTTCTCGACCGTCGTGATGACGCGGCCGGGATGCTTCGGAGGATTGACGGCCGTGCGACCGTCCGCCTGCTTCAGCCCCTCGTAGTAGTCCGCTTCGCGCAGAGTCAGGATGAGGCTGGTGACGAGGTTCCGCAGCATCGCCATCTTGTGGGTGCTGGTACGACCGAGGTGACGGAACCGTTTGCGATGACGCATGGCAGTGACTTCGATTGGAAAGGCGTGTTCGGCCTCGTCGCCGTTCCGAGATCACCGCTCGGAGCGGCCGCGAGGAACGCGGGAACCGGGATCAGTGGGCCATCGGGCGGCCGGGGACTCGCATGCCGAGATGCAGGCCGAGCTCGGCGAGCTTGGTCTTGACCTCGGACAAGGTCGTCTCGCCGAAGTTCCGGACCTCCATCAGCTGATCCTCGTTCCGCTGGACCAGGTCGCGAACGGTGCGGATCCGCTCCGATTCGAGGCAATTGGTCGCGCGGACGCTCAGCCGGAGTTCCGAGATCGGCGTGTTCAGGCGATTCTCCATCGCGACGTCGATACCCGAACCGGGACGGGACGCGCCGTGCACCTGAGCTCCGAGTTCGGCGTACTGCACGAACGGATTCAGGTGCTTGCGGAGGATCTTCGACGCTTCGACCAACGCCATCTCGGGGCCGATCGAGCCGTTGGTCCAGATCTCGAGCGTCAGGCGGTCGAAGTTCGTCTTCTGACCGACGCGCGTCTCTTCGATGTAGTAGCGGACGCGAGTGACCGGGCTGTAGACCGCATCGACCGGAATGATGCCGATCTCCTGGTCTCCCCGGCTGTGCTCGCTCGACGGGATGTAGCCGCGACCGTTCTCGACCACCATCTCCATCATGAACGGAACGTTGTCGGTCAGCGTCGCGAGGACGTGGTTCCGGTTGATGATGTCGACTTCGCCACCGGTCTGGATGTCGGCTCCGGTCACCGGACCCGCCGTGTTCTTCTCGACGGTGATGACCTTCATCTGGTCCGAGTTGTTCTTGACGATCAGGCTCTTCACGTTGAGCACGATGTCGGTGACGTCCTCGAGGACTCCCGGGATCGTCGTGAACTCGTGCTGCGCGCCGCGAATCTTGATCTGGGTGATCGAGCTTCCTTCGAGGCTCGACAGCAGCACGCGCCGCAGGCTGTTGCCGACGGTGTTGCCGAACCCGCGCTCGAACGGCTCCGCGACGAACTTCCCGTAGGTCGGGGTCAGAGTCGCGTGATCGCAGCTGACGATGCTCGGCAGTTCCAGTCCGCGCCAACGAATGTGCATCGCAGATCTCCGTACGTTGATTTCGAACCGAAGGCGGAGTGATCCGGCGCGAGCCGGACCGCGAGCGGAAGGTCGAGAGACGTTCCGCCGGGCGGTGGAATCGCGACGCGGAGCGGGCCCCATCGCGATTCCCGAGAGCGTTGCGAGGAGGGATCGATCGATCCCGTCGCTCCGAACGCCTCTCGCGGGAACGCTCAGACGCGACGCTTCTTGCGAGGGCGGCAGCCGTTGTGCGGGATCGGCGTCACATCCTCGATCGTCTTGACCGAGATGCCGGCGGCCTGCAGGGCGGTGATGGCGCTTTCGCGGCCGCTCCCCGGACCCTTGACGCGCACTTCCACCTCACGGACGCCGTACTTCATCGCCTTCTCGGCCGCCTGCTGCGAAGCGCACTGGCCGGCGAACGGCGTGCTCTTCCGGCTTCCCTTGAAACCGCAGGTGCCGGCGCTGGCCCAGCAGAGGGTGTCCCCCTTGGTGTCGGTAATCGTCACCTGGGTGTTGTTGAAGGTCGCGTTGATGAACGCGATCCCGGCGGTCACGTTGCGGCGGATCCGCTTCTTCCGGTTGGCCTTGGCCACGGCAAATCGACTCCTTGGAACCTGAATCCCGTTCTCGAGCCGTCCGCTTCGAGACCGACTTGCAGGAAATCCTGCGAGTCGATGTCGGGAGCGATCGGAGATCGTCGACGGTTCGTGCGATGCTTGTCCGTTCGCGGAGGTCGGGGTTCGTTCCGACCTCCATCAGGCGGCCGAGCAGGTCGGCTCGGTCGCATTGGCTGGCTCGGTCGCGCCGGTAGGCGTCGAGGCCTGGACCGTTCGTCGATCGGCGGCGAGCGAAAAACTCCGGGAACCGCCGTCGCAACGAGGTTCGGACCGGATCGCCCGCATCCGATCAGCGAAGGTCCTTGACCCCCTTCTTGCCGGCGACCGTCTTCCGAGGTCCCTTGCGGGTTCGGGCGTTCGTCCGAGTCCGCTGACCGCGGACCGGCAGGCCGAGACGATGGCGGATGCCGCGGTAGCACTTGATGTCCCGCAGCCGGTTGAT
>CAZZBI010000314.1:0-6183 GCA_964652385.1 uncultured Pirellulaceae bacterium
TCTTGGCACCCGGCGATCAATCGCCGGGCTACTTTCGGTCGTCCCTGCGGGACTTCTCGGACCGAAGCGGTTCCTCGTTCGCAGCGCATATTGACGCGAGGCCACGAAGCGGACCGTCGTCGTGCGACCGCCCCCGGTCGCAGCATCGTCCGCGCCCGAGGCCACGGAGAACCCCTGCGCTTGGCGCTACGGGCTGAGAGGGCGCGGAGAACCCCTGCGCTTGGCGCTACGGGCTGGGGGGGCGCGGAGAACCCCTGCGCTTGGCGCTGCGGGCTTAGAGGGCGCGGAGAACCCCTTGCTGACGCTACGGGCTGGGAGGGCGCGGAGAACCCCTGCGCTTGGCGCTACGGGCTGGGGGACGCGGAGGCCCCGTCGCTGAGGGTGCGAGCCGCCGGGCGCGGAGGGAGCGGGAGGTATCCCTCTTCGATGACTCCGCGGGCGCGCCGCCAGACGATCAGCCCCTCGACGATCATCCAAATCTGCAGCAGCAGGACCGCGACGGCGACCGAGGCGAGCAGGTATCGACCGCTCGCGAGATAACCGGTCTCGGGGCGCAGCAGATCGACCGACAGCGCCCACCCCGGAACGATCAGCATCAGGACCATCGGAATCGCCGCGAAGAGCATCGGCCGTCCGCGTCGCACCAGGTGAAAGACGACGACCATCAGCGCCAGCCCCGCAAGGAGCTGGTTGATCGCGCCGAACAGCGGCCACAAGATCTGTCCTCCGGTTCCCGCCGGCGCCTTGTCGGCGGCGGGAATCATCGCCATCAGGCCGCCGAGACCGATCGCGAGTCCGGTCGCCAGGTACTTGTCGGTCAGCGGTCGCAGTCCGATCGAGCCGGCGAGTTCCTGGATCACGTAACGCTGCAGCCGCGTGGCGCTGTCGAGCGTCGTGGCGGCGAAACAGGCGACGAGGACCGCGACGATGCCGACCGCCAACTCGAGCGGAATGCCGAGCGTCGTCAGGAAGTTCGCTCCCCCTTCGATGAACGCGCCGATCATCTTCGGCAGTCGAAAGTCGGCCCAGAGCGTCGAATACTGCCGCTCCCACGCCGCTCGTCCGACCAGCGGCTCGTTCGTCTCGGCATCGACGATCGGGCGCCAGTAGGGATGATTCGGTCCTCCCTCGGGGACCGCCGCTCCGGCGGCCGCGAGCGCCGCCGGATCGATCCGTTCGAACTTTCCCATCCCGACTCCGGCGCAGCAGGCCAGAATGACGACGACCGCCAACGCCCCTTCGAGAAGCATGGCGCCGTAGCCGACCGACTGGGCGTCGGTCTCGGTCCGCAACTGCTTGCTGCTGGTCCCGCTGCTGACCAGGCAGTGGAACCCGCTCACCGCTCCGCACGCGACGGTGATGAACAGGAACGGGATCAGCGGCGGCGCGTCGGCCGGTACCTGTTGCGCGATGGCAGGAGCCGACGCGAGATCGGCCTTGCCCGTCACTCCCGCGACTCCCAGACCGATGACGAGCAGACCGAGCGCGACCAGCAGCTGATGACTGTTGACGTAGTCGCGCGGCTGCAGCAGCAGCCAGACCGGCAGGACCGAGGCGAAGAAGCAGTAGACGAGCAGGACCAGCGTCCAGATCACCGTCGCGTTGAACGGCTCGGCCAGCGACGGCATCCGGATCGGCAACCAATAGACGCCGACCCAGACGCTGACATAGAGGACGACCAGCGCACCGATCGACGGCCAGAGCAGATCGATCCCGCGCCGACGGCTGAGAATGCCGATGCCGATGGCGATCGGCAGCGACATCCAGACCGCGAGGACCGATCCGGGGTAGAGCGAAAAGATCGTGGCGATCACCAGTCCGAAGATCGCCAGCACGACGGTCAGCGCCAGGAAGAGGATCGTCAGGAAGAGAAGTCGAGCGCGCTTCGAGATGACTCGCCCGGCGATCTCGCCGACCGTCTGCCCTCGATTCCGCATCGAGACGACGAGCGTCCCGAAGTCGTGGACCGCTCCGATCAGGATCGAGCCGAAGACGACCCACAGGAGCGCCGGCAGCCAACCCCAGAAGACGGCGATCGCCGGCCCGACGATCGGTCCGGTGCCGGCGATGCTCGTGAAGTGGTGACCGAAGACGACGCTTCGACAGGTCGGCACGTAGTCGACGTCGTCGCAAAGCGCCTCGGCCGGCACCGGCGCCGCGGGATCGAGCGCAAAGACCTTGCGGGCGAGCCAACGACCGTAGGTGTGATAGGCCAGGATGAACCCGAAGAACGATCCGACCGCCACCAGCAACGTGCCCATCTTCCGCTCCGACCCCGAACGACCGTTCGCCGTACGAAAACCGGGGAGGCATTGTAGGCGGAAGCGGTTCGGCGAGCGAAGGTCGGTTGCGCGGCGAAAGGGCCTGGCGGCACCGATGACCGTACGAGGTCGAGTCGGCATCAGTCGTCGCGACGGCCGAGCCCTCGCAGACCGTTGGCGATCACCGCCAAACTGACTCCGGTATCGGCGAGGATCGCGAGCCAGAGCGTCGAGAAGCCGGCGAGCGCCAGCGCGAAGAAGATCCCCTTCGACGCGATCGCGGCGGTCAGGTTCTGGATCAGGATCGAACGGCTGCGACGAGCGTGCTCGAGCGCCCAGGGGATGCGACGCAGGTCGTCGTGAACCAACACGCCGTCGGCGGCCGAACGGGCGAGGTCGGTGCCGCAGCGCCCCATCGCCAGCGAGACGTCGGCCGCGGCGAGAGCCGCCGCATCGTTCGCGCCGTCGCCGACCATCAGCACGACCGCTCCTCGAGAGCGCAGAAGCTCGATCGCCTGAACCTTGTCGTCGGGCAACAGCTCGCCTCGGGCATCGTCGATCCGGAGTTCGCGGCCGAACGACGAGACGACCGAGGCGCGATCGCCCGAGAGAATTCCGGTCCGACCGATGCCGAGCGCGGCAAGCCGCTCGACGGCGCCCCGCGCTTCGGGGCGGAGCGAATCGCCGAGGTCGATGCGGCCGAGCAATTCGCCCCCTTTGCCGATCCAGACCGACGTGGCGACCGCGTCGGGAGTCGACTCGATCGACGGGTCGATCCGATCGGCAGCGACCTTCGCGCGGAGCATCCGTTCGTTACCGATCCAGCTCGCATCCTCGCCGATCTGCTCGATGCCGGAGCCCGGAACGATCCGCGTCGAGAGTTGGGGGAGGGGAGCGGGATCGCGGTCCGTCCGATTCCGCTCGGCCGAAACGATCGCCGAGGCGAGCGGGTGCGTGCTGCGGACTTCGAGCGATGCCGCGAGCCGGAGCAGGTCTCGCTCGCTCGTCCCGCTTGCCGCAACGACTCGCTCGACCCGAGTCGCTCCGGTCGTCAGCGTTCCGGTCTTGTCGAAGAGGACCGTATCGACCTGGGCGAGCCGCTCGATCGCTTCTCCTCCGCGCAGGATCAGACCGCGGCGAGCGGCGCCGGCGAGCGACGCGACGATCGTGACGGGGGTCGAGATGACCAGCGCACAGGGACAGGCGGTAACCAGCAAGACGAGCGCCACGTAGATCGCTTCGAGCGGCGTGCGACCGGTCAGCGGCAACAGCAGGGCTGCCGCGAGCGCCAGTCCCATGACCGTCGGCGTGTAGATCGCCGCGAATCGATCGACCCATCGCTCGGTTCGGCCGCGTCGCTGCTGCGCCTCGCGCAGCGCCGCCGCGACTCGATCCAGATGCGTCTCGCCGGCGATCCGCGTCGTCTCGATCGTCACGTCGCCGGTCAGGTTGACGCTCCCGGCGAGAATCGAGTCGCCGACCGAACAGGGGACCGGCCGACTTTCGCCGGTCAGCGCCGAGCGATCGATGTCGGTCGCTCCGGCGAGGATGCGACCGTCGAGAGGGACGCGATCGCCCGGCAGGATGTCGATCGCCGTGCCGACCTCGATCTGCCCGATCGGCACGGTCGCGGACGATCCGGCGGGGCGAGCGACGGGCGGGGCGAGCGACATCAGCCGTCCGATCGCATCGCGAGCTCGCCCTAGACTGAGCTGTTCGAGCCGCAGGGCCAACGCGAAGAGCCAGGTGACGATCCCCGCCTCGGCCCACTCGCCGATCGCCAGAGCGCCGGCGACCGCGACCGTCATCAGCACGTTCATGTCGGCTCGGCCGAGTCGCACCGCTGCCCAGGCGCGCGGCAGGAGCGGCAGACCGCAGACGACGATCGCCACCAGATGCGCGACGAGACTCGGTACGACGACCGCCAGCTCGCCGCGGAACGAGTCGGCCGAGTGGGCCAGCGCGGCGAGTCCTTCGCTCCCGGCGAACGGAGGCCACAGCAGACCGAACAGATTGGCTGCGGCGCCGATGATCAGGACGATCGCCGCTCGACGGGCGCGTCGCCGCTCGAATCGCAGCTCGTCGGCGCCGTCGGCGGAATCGGTGCGGCTTGCGGCGGCGAGGATCAGCGGCGATAGGCCGGTGTCCCGAATCAGTCGCACAAGCTGGGCCGAATCGGGACCGCCGTCGGCGACGTCGATATCGACGCGTCGATCGAGCAGATCGAACCGGAGCTCGACGATGCCGGGGCGATCGCCGAGCTGGCGCCGGAGCAGCCCGATCTCCTCCTGACAATCGAGCTCGGCGACTCGGATTCGATGCGTCGCGACCTTCCGGTCCGACGGGGCAGGGCCGGCGATCCGAAGTCCGTCGTTGCCGTCGCCGCCGACGGCGGAACGAGGGTCCCCGCAGCCGCAGGCGGAACAGGCAGGATCGTGCGGTTCCATGGCCGGCAGCTTCGGAACAAGGGAATGAGGTGTCGGGGGAAGGGTAGCGGCTGACCGCCCCCTCGCCAAGTTCGGACGCTCGCGGCTCGATGAGGCGGTGATGCCCGACGATCGCTTCGGACCGAGTCGTCGGCGCCGACGGCTACGCCTCCCGGACTTCGGCTCCTGGCGAAGGGACGGCGCCTGATCTACGATGGCCCGATTCGGTCGCGGATGGGGTCCCTCGCCGGGGACGACGCGGCTCGTACCTGCTCGGCGGTGTCGGCCGCTCGGATGGTGACGGCTTGTCTGGCCCGATGGTACTGCTGGTCTATTGTGCGGCGATCGCAGCCGCGTCGATCGGCGGCGGCGTACTGACGCAGCGTCTGCGCGTGACGCATCTCGGCATGCAGCTGTTGATGAGTCTGGTCGGCGGGCTGATTCTCGGCGTCGCGATCCTCCACATGCTTCCGCATGCGGTCGCGGCGGCCCCCGGTTCGCTCGGGACGATTACCGTCGCGATGCTGCTGGGAGTGCTCGGCATGCTCCTGCTGATGCGACTGTTCCATGTCCATCAGCATCAGCCGGACGAGATCGCCGAAACGCATGTCGGCTGCGGTCATGACCATGGGAGTCACGATCACGGCGGCCACGACCATGCGCATCACGGGGGTCGTCACGAGTCGGCAGGGATCGTCGCGCCGCTGGTGTCGATCGCCGATCCCCGCGGCGGCGCCGAGCGAGTCGGCTCGGGCGACTCCCCCGCGGCTCGACCGAACGGGCCGACGCCGGCCGAACGAGACGCGAGCCATGCGGCGACGATGCGCTGGTTCGGGCTGGCGATCGGGATGACGGTCCACAGCCTGCTCGACGGCATCGCGGTCGCCGCATACGTCGCTGCCGATCGCCATGATCATGCGTCGAGCGATTGGCATTGGCCGGGCCTCGGCATCTTCCTGGCGATCCTGCTCCACAAGCCGCTCGACGCCAGCTCGATCGTCTGGCTGATGCGCAGCGACGGCTGGAGTCGAGGGGCGATGGTCGCCGTGAATCTCGGCTTCGCGGCGATGACGCCGATCGGCGTGCTGCTGTTCCACTGGGGCGTGCTCGGCAGCAGCTTGGCGAGCGAAACGATGCTGGCGGCGACGCTCGGCTTTTCCGCCGGCGTCTTTCTCTGCATCTCGCTCTCGGACATTCTTCCCGAGGTGCAGTTTCACTCGCACGATCGCGTGAAGCTGACCACCGCGCTGCTGGTCGGCGTCCTGCTCGCCTGGGCGATCGGGCTGTTCGAGCCGAAGTCGGCGCATTCGATCGCGCCTGCCGAGGCGCACGAGACCGACGAAGGGCACGCGCATCCCTGAGCGCACCGGCCGGCCCCGCGATCCGCGCGCCCCTCCGCGCCCTCCCAGCCCGCAGCGTCAGCAAGGGGTCCTCCGTGACCTCCCCGACGCGCGGCCGTGCGACATCGAGCCTTCGAGACGCTTCGCAGCTCGATC
>CAZZBI010000315.1:0-6181 GCA_964652385.1 uncultured Pirellulaceae bacterium
TCGCTCGTCAGATCGAAGTCGACGCCGATCCGATGGCGATCGTCTGAGCCGTCTCGCGCGAGCGATGGTTCCCCGACGCGACCACTGCCGGCAGCCGATCGACGACGAAGCGACGCGGGTTCGACAGGCCGAAGCGACCGAGAGCGCGGACGTCATAGAAGCCGGCGGGGACCGCCGCGTCGACCGTGACGACGAACCGCCCCGCGACGATCATACCGTTCTCGTCGCGCTTCGCCGCGGCCGTGATGCCGGGATGCTCGAACCGAAGCTCCGACAGTTCGTCCAGATCGGCTCCGGTCACCGTGACTTCGATCGAACTGCCGGGAGCTGCGCCGCTGGGGAGGAGCGAATCGAGTCGCGCCGACGGCAGTTGCAATGCCGAGGCGAAGGAGACGGGGACGAGCAACAGCAGCAGCGCGATGCTCGGCGATCGGAGACCGGGATTCATCGTCGTCTCACGGGGTCGGTGGAACGAACCGGTTCGGACCCGCCATGTCGTGTCGCGCGACGGACCGATCGGAACCGATCGCGGCGACAGGGGGAGCGGGCGCAGGGCTCTGCGACCTTCGCGGCGAGCGAGCGGTGCAGAGCGAGGGCGATCGTCGGCAACCGAGGTGGCCGGCGATCGCGAAACGGGCGGGAGTTCGGACGGGGAGTTGCGGGGAGAGCCGAATCGTCTCGGTGGGACGAGCGTCCGGCGACGAGTCGGTGCGTCGCTGGTCGAGCGGCCGCGGTGCGATCTCGTCCGCCCCGGTCCTCCCCATCATGATCCGAGCGGTCGCCGGAGCGAAGTCGGAATCGGGGTGGAGAGGACCGGTGCGATCGATCGAACGTTCGGATCGTCCGCCGCAGCCGCGAACCGCCGGAGCGGTTCGATGTCGGGAGCGGAGGCCGATCGATCGTCATCAATGGTTGAACAGGAACTCCTTGGTGTTGAGCAGCGCCCAACAGATGTCCTCGAAGGCCCGCTTCGGGTCCTCGGGGAATCGTTCCAGGTGAGCGACGGCGATCGCGAGCTCCTCGGGATCGGGTTGGCGCGAGAAGGCGACCAGGTAGAGCTGTCGGATCTTCTCCGGAGCTCCGACATCGGCCGCTCCGGCCAGACGAGCCGCTCGCCCTTCGGCCGAGGTGAGTTTCCCTTGGATCTCGCCCGAGTTCAGCAGATGCAGACTCTGCGCCAGATTGGCGTCCCCGGTCCGTTCGCACTCGCAGGCACTGCTCGATTCCGGACGTCCGAAGACGGTCAGGAAGTAGCTGTTGAACCCGTTGTCCGGGAGGGCGACGGCGCGGAAGTCTCCCGGCACGCCGCCGAACGTCGACCGGCTGCCGGTCAGCTGATCGACCGCGTCGAGCAGCACCTCGGCGTTCAGACGCTTCGGGTAGTACCGCGAGAAGTTCTGCTTGTCGTTCCCGTTCCAGTCGTTCGGCAACGCGCTCAACTGGTACGTGGTCGAGCGGGTGATCGTCCGGACCAGATGCTTCAGGTCATAGCCCGAGTCGACGAAATCCTGGGCCAGGCTGTCGAGCAGTTCCGGGTTCGACGCCGGGTTGGTGACCCGCATGTCGTCCTCGGGATCGACCAGACCGCGACCGAAGAAGTGCTTCCAATAGCGGTTGACCAGAGCGCGAGCGAAGAACGGATTCTCGGGATCGGACATCCAGTCGGCGAGGGCATGTCGCGCGTCGACATCGGGACCGATCGGAGCCGGGCCGTCCGCTCCCAGGCCGGTCGCGAGCACCATCGCGCCGGTCTTCGGGTTCTGCGTCTGAGCGACGATGCGCTGAGCGAAGATCCGATCCTGTCCGGTCGTCCCGCGCTTGCGTCCGACCTGCGAGTAGAACGCCGCGAAGCCGTAGTAGTCCTGCTGACTCCACGCTTCGAACGGATGGTGGTGGCAGCGAGCGCACTGGATCCGAAGTCCCAGAAAGAGCTGCGCGGTGTCTTCGACCTGAGCCGACAGATCGCGCACTTCGCGGTACCAGGCGACCGGCGGATTGACGCCGACTTCACCCGACGACGCGATGATCTCGCGCACGAATCGATCGTACGGCTTGTTCTCGCGGAAGCTCTCGCGAATCCAGTCATGGAAGGCGAAAGTCGCGACCTTGTCCTCTTCGCCGTCGCGCTTGTTCCGCAGGATCGCCGCCCACTTGTTCGCGAAGTACTCGGCATAGTCGGCACTGTCCAGCAGCCGATCGACCAGCCGGTCCCGCTTGTCCGGCGACGTGTCCGAAAGGAACGCCACCGTCTCGTCCACCGTCGGCAAGCGCCCCGCGACGTCGATCGTCACGCGACGCAGGAAGGTCGAGTCGTCGGCGATCTGCGACGCGGGAAGTCCGAGCGCGCGGAGTTTCGCGAAGACGTGCGTGTCGACGAGCGTCCGTTCGGTCGGCAGATCGTCGACCTGCAAGCCCAGCGGAACCGTTGCGCGAAAGACGTCGACATGCCCCTGATAGCGGCACATGATCGCGACCGAGCCGGTCAGCTTGGCGGTCGTCACCAGACCGCGCACGTCGACCGAAGCCATCTCGCCGTCGTTCGACTCGAACGTCGTCATCCGGGTGACGTCTTCGGTCGAGCCGTCGGAGTAGCGGGCGAGCACGAACAGCTGCTGCTGCGCATCGCGTCCGAGGACCCGATCGCGCGGATGCACTTCGATGCCGACCACGGTCGGCGCGTCGGTCGAGCCGTACGGCATTCCCTGGGCGATCCAGCGACGGAGCACCGCGTACGACGGCGAGTCCTTTTCGATTCGGGCGCCGCCGCCGTGCGGCACTTCGCCCGTCGCCTTGGTCAACAACAGACTCATGTCCGGAGCGGCCGGAAAGATGCGTCGTCCGCGCCCTTCCTTGACCAGGTACTCGAAGTCCTCGGTCGGCTCGAAGCCGAGCAGCGACAGTCGAAAGCCGTTCTGCCCTCCCGACTTGCCGTGACATCCGCCGCCGTTGCAGCCGTGCTTGGTGAAGATCGGGACGATCTGGTTCGGGAAGTTCACCGGCGGATCGTTGATGATCCCCGACACCGCCACGGTGATCGAGGCGGCATGGCCGTCGGCGCTCGCCGTGATGACCGCGGTCCCCTCGGCGATCGGACGGACGTATCCGGTCGAGTCGATCGAGACGATGCCGGCCGGTTCCGACGCATAGCTCGCCTCGCGCGTCCGATCGCGTTCCTGTCCCGAATCGAAGCGAGTCGTGGCGACCAACTGCCCTCCCGCATCCTTGCCGGCCAGATGCAGGATGCCGGACGAGTCGCCGACCGCTTCGAGCGTCAGTGCGACCGGATTTCCCGGATCGCCGAGCCCGGGAGGTTCGGGTTGCTGAGCCGAAACCGTCGCGGCCAACAGCAGCAGGCACGACATGACGGCCGATGCGGGCACGAAGCGGCATCTCTTCATGAGCCAATCCCTCGTTCGTTGCGACCAGGCGGGAAGTTGCGGCTTCGGCGGCGGGGAGTCGACCGAGATCGCGAGCGCCGCGGCGCACGGCGAATCACGGTCGACCCGACCGGGGCATGTTCGTAGGCAGGGCCCCGAGCCGAGACCGGGTTGGGTCGTTCCTCGACCCGCAGGGATTATCACCCGAGCGAATCCCGAATGCAAGTTTCCACCCCCTTGCGCCCGCTCCAACGGAGACGCAGCGTCGGGGGACCGATTCGGAGATCGGGACAGAAAGAACCGCTTCGGAACGGGCACCCTCTCGATCGCGACCGTCGGCCGCGGGGAAACGAGTCCGCCGCCGAACGAGGTCGGGGCCTGCCGCCGCGGGTGCCGAGACGCGTCCTACTGACGACGGCGCGAGACGGCTAGGATGTCGGCGAGGCGCCGGTCGGAGGCGCTTCGATCCTCACGATTCACCGAAACGAGGTCCACGCGATGCGACGAACGATCGTCAGGCGATTCATGCGGCAGGGGTGGCGAGGGGCAGTCTGCGGCGTCGGGCTCGCGCTCGGCGGCGCCCTCGCGCTCTCGGCTCAGGAAAGCGGCATCGAACGCGACAACTTCTCCCCTTCCGTCCCGATCGGCCGGAACTTCTACGAGCACGTCAACGGCACCTGGCTCGAGACGACCGAGATCCCCGGAGACAAGTCGAACTACGGCTCGTTCACCGCGCTGCAGGACGATGCCGAAGCGATGCTGCTGACGCTCGTCACGCAGATGGCGGCCGGAGAGTTTCCGGACGGCAGCGACGAACAGAAGGTCGGCGACCTCTACCGCTCGTTCGTCGACGTCGAACGGATCGAGTCGCTCGGCGCCGATCCGATCCGCCCGCTGCTCGACCGCGTCGATGCGCTCGCCGGGCGCGACGGGCTCCCCGAGCTGATCGTCCTGCTGGCTCGCGCCGGAGTCGACAACCCGTTCGGCTTCTATGTCTATCCGGATGCGAAGAAGAGCGACGAGTACACCGTCTATCTGTCGCAGTCCGGCATCAGCATGCCCGATCGCGACTATTACCTGGATCAGGATCCGAAGTTCGTCGAAATCCGCAAGCGCTTCGTCGCCTACGTGACGCAGGTGCTCGAAGCGGCCGAGATTCCCGATGCGGCGGCTGCCGCGGAGCGGATTCTGGCTCTCGAAACGCGGATCGCCGAAGCGCACTGGACGAACGTCGAGAACCGCGATCCGGTCAAGACGTACAACGGCGTCGATCGCACGCAGCTGATCGCGATGCTCCCGAGTCTGGACGTCGATCGGATGCTGACCGCCGCCGGTCTTCCCGATCGCAAGGACTTCGTCGTCCGCCAGCCGAGCTTCCTCGAGAAGCTCGACAAGATCATCGCCGAGACCGATCCGGCCGTCTGGCAGGACTACTACCGGTTCCGGATCGTCGATCGCTTCGCAACCTCGCTCGACCCGCGATTCGATGCGGCTCACTTCGAGTTCTACGATCGGACGCTCAGCGGCATCGCGGAGCCGAAGTCGCGCGACAAGCGGGGCGTCGATCTGTGCAATGCGGTCGTCGGCGAGATGCTCGGCAAGCTCTACGTCCGCGAACGGTTCACCCCCGAAGCCAAGGCGCGGATGGGCGAGCTGGTCGACAACCTGAAGGAAGCGTTCGGTCGCCGTATCCGATCGAGCGAATGGATGAGCGAAGGGACCAAGATCCGGGCGCTCGAGAAGCTCGCCAAGATCCGGACCAAGATCGGCTATCCCGACGAGTGGCGCGACTACTCGTCGCTGACGATCGTCGGCACCGATCTGGTCGGCAATCTGCTCCGCTCGTCCGAGTTCGAGTACCTCGACAACCTCGGGAAGCTCGGCAAGCCGATCGATCGGAACGAGTGGGGGATGACGCCGCAGACCGTCAACGCCTACTACAGCCCGCTGATGAACGAGATCGTCTTCCCCGCAGCGATCCTCCAGCCCCCCTTCTTCAACATGGCGGCGGACGATGCGGTCAACTACGGCGGCATCGGCGCCGTGATCGGCCACGAGATCAGCCACGGCTTCGACGACAAGGGGAGCAAGTACGACGGCGACGGCAACCTGCGGAACTGGTGGACCGCCGAGGATCGGACCGAGTTCGAGGCGCGTGCCAAGCTGCTGGTCGATCAGTACGCGTCCTACAGTCCGGTCGAAGGGGTCTATCTGAACGGCGAGCTGACGCTCGGCGAGAACATCGGCGACCTCGGCGGTCTGAACGTCGCCTACGAGGCGTATCGCATCTCGCTGGGCGAGAGCGAGGCACCGATGATCGACGGCATGTCGGGCGACCAGCGCTTCTTCTACGGCTGGGCTCAGGTCTGGCGCCGCAAGTACCGCGATGCCGAACTGCGACGACGGTTGCTCGTCGATCCGCACTCGCCGAGCGAGTATCGCTGCAACGGGATCGTGTCGAACATGGACGCGTTCTATCGCGCGTTCGAGGTTCCGGCCGATTCGCCGATGTACCTGCCGCCCGAGAAGCGGATCGTCATCTGGTGAGCCGAGACCCGACGCCGCGCCTCGGATGACGAGGCGCGGCGATGCGGGGCCGCATGGGCCCGGCCGCTCGTTGGCCGAGGCAAGGTTTCGTCCCGTCGCCGAACGGGCTTCGGAGCGTGAGCGAGGTCGAAGCGAACCTGACCTCGGGGGCGCGACTCGGAATCCGATCGCACTGCGCTGTTGTTCGCTTGCCCGCTGTCGCACGGCCGCGCGTCGGGGACGACGCGGGCCAACTTAGGCGCCGAGCGGTTCACATG
>CAZZBI010000316.1:0-6155 GCA_964652385.1 uncultured Pirellulaceae bacterium
GCCGATAAATCGGCGGGCTATTCTCGGACGTCCCTGACGGGACTTGTTGCGACCGGGGGCGGTCGCACTACGACGCGCAGCGACCGGTGTCGGTCGCACGACGCCCGTCTCAGCGCAACGACTCCAGATACGCGATCAGATCCGCGATCTCGTCGCGCGTCAGATTGCCGAGCAGGTCGTCGGGCATCAGCGAACGGTCGGCGGCGGCGAGCGAGACGATCTCGTCGTGATCGGCGGTGAAGGTGACGCCGTTCGAGTCGACGTAGAACTGCTGTTCCCCGCGCTCCGTCTCGAGCAATCCGGAACGGATCGACCCGTCGATCGTTTCGACGATCCAGGCGGTGTAGCGCGGCGCGATCTCGCGACTCGGTTCCAACAGCGACTCGACCAGTCGCCGGCGCCCCATCGTTCCGATCCGGCCGAGTTCCGGTCCGACCGCTCCCCCGCGTCCGTCGACCTGATGACAGGTAGCGCAGCGAGCCAAGCTCGAATGACGGAACCAGCGCTCCCCCCGTTCCGCGTCGCCTTCGATCTCGCCGAGCCAGTTCACCCAGGCGTCGATGTCGGTCATCGCCGGCCGCGCTTCGCTCGCTTCGGGACTCAGCACCCGCTCGACCGCCGCTCGATCGTGCGGAGCGAACGGCAGGCGCTTCAGACGGTCGCGCGCGACCTGATCGAGCTGACTGCCGCGCAGGTAACGAACCGCATCGCTGCGCAGTTCGCCGACGTTCTCGGCGATCTCGACCAGACGATTCGGATCGGCGATCCCTTCGACGGCTGCGCGACGGACTGCGGTTTCCTGAGTCGGTTCGAGCGCGGTCTGCAGCAGCAGGTCGTCCGCCCCTTCGCCCGCATGTCGCCGTCCCAGCAGTCCGACGGCCGCGATCCGTACGGCAGTCGATTCGTGGCGCAGCAACGAGCGGAGCGTTTCGAACTCGAGTCCTGCGGGCACGCCGTCGACTCGGTCGCGCAGCGCGATCCGATCGATCCGTTCGAGAGCGAGTGCGATCAGCCCCGCCGAAGCGGTTCGCTCTCCGCGTACGATCGACGCCAGCAACGCGCCCTGATTCCCTTCGAACGCCGCTCCCGAAACGCCGTCCAACTGTTCGAGCGTCGCGAGGATCGCCTCGAACTCGTCGGTCCCCAGACCGTCGCGCCCCAGACCTCGTTCGACCTGAGGTCGCAGCTCGACCGAACCCCGTTCCGTGATCCGGCGCAGCGCGACCCAGCGGACGATCGACGATCGGTCGTCGAGCAGCTTCGGCAGCAGCAGTTCGGTCGCCGGATCATCACGTCTGGCCGCAGCGCAGGCGAGGCCGACGCGAGTCGCTTCCGAGTCGTCGGCGTTCGCGTCGAGTTGGAGCGAGCTGGTGACCTGGCGAGCCAGCAGGGCGACCGCCGCCTGACGCAGACACGGATCTTCGGAGTCGAGCAGGTCGCGAGCGGCCGTCAGGTCGGCGGCGCCGCCGAGTCGACGGAACGTCTCGGCCTCCGTCTCGGCATCGATCAGCCCGCCGCCGCATGCGGCGACGAATCGCTCGCGCGTCCAGCCTTGGGCGGCTGCGAAAGTGACCGCCAGCGTCCGCAGATCGGCCGAACGGCAATCGCGGATCGTCCGCTCGAGCGAGGGCGAATCGAGGCGCCCGGCGCGATGCAGAGAGGTCATCAGGATGGCGCGCCGCCACGGAGCGATCTCGCGATCGCTCAGCAGGTCGATCAAGCGCGAGGTCGTCGTACCGGGAGCCCCCGCCTCTGCTGCGGCGATCGCTTGCTCGGCAGCGCTCGCGACCGCCGAGCGCGACGGCGCAGCGAGCAGCAATGCGATCGGATCGGGCGCATCGACGGGAGACCGATCGAGCGGCTCGGCGCTCGCGAAACGCCAGAGCGCCCCATGCCCGTGCAGCGGATACGAACGCTTCACCCAGTCGCTGGCGATCAGCGCCCCGTCGGCGGCGACGGCCAATCCGACCGGGCGAAAGTCCTCGCCCCCCTTGATCCGAATCTCGGCCAGACTCGTGAAGGTCGCGCCGCGTCGGATCAGACGATAACGCTCGATCGTGTGGAGGCCCCACGAGGTGACGAGGAGCGCGCCGTCGTCCGCTTCGGCCAGGTTTCCGCCTCGATACGACACGATCCCGCTCGGCGCTTCGCCGGTCCCCGCGATCATGCCCAGGCGATCGGGGCGCTCGCCGAACCAGTCGGTGAACGGATGCGTTCCGCGGCGACCGAGCGCGAAGCGATAGCCGTAGTCGCCGTCGCGCACGACATGCAACAACCGGCAAGGCGGACGCCAGTCGGGATCGTTGTCGACGGCGAACAGTCGCCCGAAATCGTCGACCGTCAGATGGAACGGATTCCAGAACCCGGTCGCCCAACGGACCAGACCGCTTCCGTCCGACTCGATCCGATAGATGTTCCCCCCTTCGCCGCCGCCGGTCAGCCGCGTTCCGTCGGCTCCGATCAGCGCGTACTCGGCTCCCAGGTTCTCGCCGAAGCCGAAGAAGATTCCGCCGAGCGGATCGACCGCGAACCCCGAGAGGCCGTTGTGCGGATAGTCGCCGGCAGTATCGAGATGCGCGAGCGTCGTCCGGCGGTCGGCGATCAGATCGCCGTCGGTATCGGCCAGACGAAAGATCTCGCCCCGCGTCGCGACCAACACCGTGCCGGAAGCTTCGACGTGAAGCCCCATCGTCGCGCGACTCCCTTCGTGGAAGAGCGTCGTCCGATCGACGTCGCCGTCCCGGTCGTCGTCATGCGCGATCAGGATCCGATCGGTTTCGGGCCCTTGATAGTCGTCGGGACGAAAGTGCGTGTGGCACTCGATCACCCAGATCCGACCGGCGGCATCGGTCGAGATGCCGGTCGGCGTGACGAGCTGCGGCTGCGACAACAGCCGCTCGATCGTCAGCGATCCGTCGACCGAAACGGGGAGCGGTTCGTCCTCGCCGTTCCAGCCGAGCGACGCGTCGCCGAACGGAAGCGATCCGAGCGCCAGCGCCAACGACACGAGCGAGCGGCGCTGAGAAGACCAACGAACGACGGCGCGAGAAGCCACGGCGGCGATCTCCGGTGAGGTGGGACGAGCGGCGAGCGTGAGGCCGATCAGCATACTCCTCGGAGCCGCTCGTCGCTCGGAACGTGCCCTCCGACCGAGACGCGACACCGCCGCGGCGCCGCTCGGCGGCAGTCCCCGCCGCGTGGGCAAAAGTCGGAAATCGAGCTGTCCTTCGATTTCGATCCGCGTCGCTGGAATGAGTGTCGAGCGATGAACGCTCGACGAACCTCGACTCGACGAAGCGACCGGCCCTCGGACCTCTTCGCTTCCTCTCTCGTCTCGCGACGATCTCATCTCACTTCGGGAGAACGGCCATGAAGACCCTCGGCACCCTTTCGTTCGTCGGACTCGCTTCTCTGGTGGCGGTCAGCCTCGGCGGCTCGACCTTGCGGGCTCAGGACGAGGCCCCTCGCGCCCTGATGCTGATCGAGGAAGAGGAGATGATCGACGACGCTCCGGGCGTCCGTGTGATCGGCCCCGAGTCGCGTCCGGCGCCGCGTCTGGGCTTCCACGGCCGCATCGTCTCGCACGGTCTGCGGATCGACAGCGTCGACTACGACTCGCTGGCGTTTCAGGCCGGACTGGAACGCGGGGACGTGATCCTCGAGATCAACGGCCGCCAGATCCGGAGCATGATGGGCTACCGTCGGGCGCTGCTCGACGCGGTCGACTATCGGGACGGTCGCGTCCGCATGAAGGTCGAAAACGTCCGGTGGCATACCGGCGAATCGAGTCACCGATACGTCTGGCGGACCATCTTCCTGCCGGTCAGCTGCCATGTCGGTGGCGGTGCCGGAGGCGGATTCGACGGCTGATCGGCTCCCCCGAACGCCGTCGCGAATCGAGGCCGGGTCGGGAGTTCCGATCCGGCCTCGTCGCCTTCTTGTTCCGCGCTCTCCAGTTCCGTGACCGGGCGAGCCGTGACCGCAACGGGGCGGCGAGCGGCGATGCGGGGAAGCGGGAGCGGATGATGGGGAGCGGTGAGGGCCGCTCGCGCGTGCCGCGGCAGAATTCGGTCAAGAACGGAAACAGGTCCCGCTCTTGCGAACGGGACCTGCTTCCCACACTCCCACCACAGGAGATATCCGAAGGGGGCTGACTCGCGATCAGAGGAACAGGTAACCGTCTTCTCCGTGCTGAGTCAGATCCAACCCTTGAGCTTCGATGTCCTTCTCCACTCGCAAACCGAGTGCCGAATCGGTGATCTTGAGCAGAATCAGGCTCACGACCACCGCATAGACGATGGTGACCAGGACGGCGACCGTCTGGCCGATCAGCAGAGCCGGGTTGCCGTCGATCAGCCCGACGCCCGCTCCGTCGGCAAGATTCTGGACCGATCGCGTCGCGAAGACGCCGGTCAGGATCGCCCCCAGGATGCCGCCGACTCCGTGCACGCCGAAGGCGTCGAGCGAATCGTCGTAGCGGAACTTCGCCTTGAGCGTCGTGCAGGCGAAATAACAGACGACTCCCGCCGCTCCTCCCATCGCGATCGCCGGCATCGTGTTGACGAAACCGGCCGCGGGGGTGATGCAGACCAGGCCGGCCACCGCGCCCGAGCAGGCTCCGAGCACCGTCGGCTTGCCGCGCAGGATCCACTCCGTCTTGGCCCAGGCGACCGCTCCCGCCGCGGCCGAAAGATGCGTGACGGCAAAGGCGCTCGCGGCCAGGCCGTTGGGAGCGAGGCCGCTGCCGGCGTTGAAGCCGAACCAGCCGACCCACAGCATCGCCGCTCCGATCGCCGTGTAGGTCAGGTTATGCGGCGGCATCGCCGAAACACCGTAGCCGGCCCGCTGTCCCAGCAGCACCGCGCACAGCAGCGCCGATACGCCGCTGCTGATGTGGACGACCGTTCCCCCAGCGAAATCCAAGGCTCCGCCTGCCAGCGCCGCGGGGGCTCCGTACGCCAGAATCCCGCCGTCCCAAACCCAGTGGCAGATCGGGCAGTAGACCAGCAGACCCCACACGGCCGAGAAGAGGACCATCGACGAGAACCGCATCCGCTCGGCAAACGCCCCGCAGATCAGCGCCGGCGTGATGATGAAGAACATCCCCTGGAACAGCATGAAGGTCAGCTGAGGGAGCGCGTCGTTGTACATCGGCACCTCGACCGAACCGGTCTCGGCATTCCACGTCGACGACACGCCGCGCAGAAAGACGTATTCCAGATCGCCGAAGTACGGATTGCTCCCGCCGAACGCCAGCGAGTACCCGATGACCGCCCAAAGCACGGTCATCATCCCCATCAGGTAAAGGCACTGCATCATGACGCTCAGCACGTTCTTGCGGCGGACGAGTCCCCCGTAGAAGAGCGCGAGCCCCGGAGCGGTCATGAAGAGCACGAGTGCCGAGCAGACCAGCATCCATCCGTTCGTCGCCCCATCCGGCTCGGCCGGAGTCGCCGTCGTCGCCGTGGCTGCGCTGTCGGCAGGAGCCTCCGTCTCGGTCGAGGTCACGGCGGGCGAAGCGGCATCAAGGAGCGGCGGAGCGGTCGATTCCTGAGCCGACGATTCCTGAGCGGCGAGCGGCGACGGCAACAGGAGGCCGGAAAGGATCGCGAGCGGAAGAGCGAGCAGCATCAGTAGCGGGACAAGGGAGCGGACCGCCGTCTTGGCGACGAATCCGTTCGATCGTCCGGTCGGCCGGAGCGAAGAAGCGTCGGTGGTGGGCATGCGCAGAGGTTCCGGGGAGCGGGCGTCGGACTCGGTTCCGAAACGACGGAACCGGCGGGCGCAGCCGAGGGGAATGGCGCTCGGCGGCGGGCATCGCGTCCCGCGCCGTGTTCGCTCATCGGAATGTCGAACCGCTCGTTCGCGAACGAACGGCGGAGCACCGGGGAGCCCCGGTCGACGATCGATTCCAACCCCCGCTGGCCGATCGCCATCGTTTCGCGGCAAACAATGTGCCGCGCATCACGCCGCGGCTCGGTCCCGACCGCGCTGCCCCCTCTCGAACATGGCCCCTTGCCGGTCAGTGGCGGCGCGAGCCACCTCATCGTCCGCTCATGTCGCTCTGACTCCCCTTGAGCCAAGAAACAGGGGGTTCAGAGGGGCGAGAGCTGCCGCAAGCGAAAAAAACTCGGGAAAAATCTCGGGGCGAACCC
>CAZZBI010000317.1:0-6143 GCA_964652385.1 uncultured Pirellulaceae bacterium
GCTGCCGCCACCGTAGCCGCCGCCGCCGCCACCACCGTAGCCGCCGCCGCCGCCGCCACCGTAGCCGCCGCCACCCGAGCGACCACGACCGCCGCCGCCGCCTCCCGGACGCGGCTCACGAGGACGAGCCTCATTGACCGTCAGGGGACGCCCGTTGTTGTCCTGACCGTCCAGCGCCCGGATCGCGTCATCCGCTTCCTGCGAGTCGGCCATTTCGACGAACCCGAATCCCTTGGAACGACCGGTCTCACGGTCGTACACGACCTGCGCCGACGTCACCGTTCCGAACTGCTCGAACAGCGCCTGCAACTCCGCGTCGGTCATGGCGTAAGCGACATTACCGACATACAACTTCTTACCCACAACGGGTCTCCTGAGAATGTGAGCACGTCCGTCGGCATCCCCTTGGAGCTTTCGACGCATGCTCTCCGAACACGAAACCGAACCGAACCGAACCCGGCTTCGCAGCGAAAGCGATCACGGCGTGTTTCGACGCAGCGAACAAGATCATTGCGAACGCGATCGGACCTGGACCTGAAGAAACGACACCTGAGGCGTCGGAAGTGGCCGGTAGGACGGAGCGACGAGAGTCCGAGCCGCCGTCGATTCCTCGCAAGGAATGCGGCCTGCCCGATCGCCCGAAGAATGCAGATACCGAGATCACCGGCCGGAAACGCCCAAGACAGACACGAAACGCCGCCGCGAACAAGTCGGGCGACTGCGATCCGGAGCGGCAGCCGACGTCCGTTGACGCCTGATCCGCTCCGCAGTCTCGTCGATCTCCCGCGTGAACCGCGGATCCGCTCTGCCGAACATCCCGTGTCCGAGCGGCGATCGAAAGACCTTTCGTTCGTGTCGGATCAGGCTAACCGCCCCCTTCCCCTGTACCAAGCCCTGTTTCCGGCTTTTACCCAAGTTTGACGGGGCGTTCGACCGCTCGAAACTCGCCGTCACCCCGTTTCGACCCTCGACCGAGCCGACGGTTCGCGATCGACCGACGATGCGTGCGATCGGACCGTTTCCGGTGTTCGACCGATCCACTCTCGCGGCGTTCGATACGTCTCGCGATCGACCCTTCGGACGACAGACAGGTCGAGCAACTGCGACATCAGAACGACAAGGGAGTCGTGACCGGCTTGAAGGCCGACCACGACTCCCTCACGAATTCATCAGGTCGTTCGCCCGTGTCGACCGCTCACGATCCCGCTTCGGCCACGCAATACAGGTGAGCGCTCGAACGAATGAACAGGGCTCCGTGACTGATCGCCGGTGTCGCGCTGAAGTCTTCCGCGTCGTCGGTCACGCGATTGCGCGCCAGTTCCTCGAACATCTCGCCCATCTTCAGCACGTACATCTCGCCGCTGCGCGAGACGTAATACAGCCGATCGCCGGCCGCGACCGGTGACGAATAATCCTGCCCGCCCATACCGCCGCGTCCGCCGCCGCGGCCGCCGCGCCCCTGTCCGGGACCTCCCGGTTGCGGTTGCGGATTCGCTTCGGCCGCATTGCCGCGCGGCGACGACAATCGCCCCTGAAACAGACGCTTGCCCGACGCGGCGTCGATGCAGGTCATCACGCCTCCGCTGATCGCGAACAGCTTGCCGCCGCTCAGCAGCGGCGTGCCGATCCGGCTGCTGTCCTGGCCCGACCAGACGACGTTGCTCGCCGTCACGTCGCCGTTGCCCCCCGCCTTCACCGCGATCGACCCGCCTCCGCGCCCTTCGATGCCGTAGACGACCGAGTCCTGCGCGACGACGCTCGAGCAATACGAGTTGGTATCCATCGCGGTGCAGAACCAACGGAGCTTCCCCGTCTCGGGATTGAACGCCCAGATCTCGTACGGAACTCCCATCACGAGATCGGTTCGCTCGCCGTCGACCGGGACCAGGATCGGCGTTCCCCACGTACCGCCGAACCCTTGCGCCTCCTGACGCCAGACTTCGTTCCCCGTTTCCTGATCGAGGGCGACGAGCGCTTCGCTCTCGGCGATCGCCGGAACGATCACCAGCTTGCCGTAGAGGATCGGGCTCGAAGCGGAACCCCAGCCGCGCGGGTCGCTCTCGCTGCCGAGCGTCTTGCTCCAGAGCGGATTGCCGTCCATGTCGAAGGCATGCAGCCCGGTCTTGCCGAAGAAGGCGAAGATCCGCTGGCCGTCCGACACCGGCGTGTGCGACGCATAGCCGTGCTCGGCGAACATGCCGCCGTACTGATCCTCGGGAAGCACCGAATCGATCTTCCGCTCCCAGATCAGCGATCCGTCGTTCCGGTCATAGCAGAGCAGATGTCGCACCAGGTTCGCCTGGTCGCCGGGATCGTTCCGGTCGACGCCGTAACCCGACCAGCAGGTCACGATCACCCGATCGCCAACGATGATCGGACTCGACGATCCCGGTCCCGGAAGACGGACCTTCCACTTCAGGTTCTTCGTCGGACTCCATTCGACCGGAGTCGGTTCGGCGTCGGTCGAGATGCCGGTCCCGTTCGGTCCTCGGAACCGAGCCCAATCTTCGGCCGCTGCGGGACTCCCGATCAGCACCGACACGACGCCGAGCGCCGCGACCGCACGACCGAGCCCTCTTACTCCCCAACTCCCGACGCTCATGTTCGCTCCTTCGGAACCGGTTGGATGACGGCGCGCCGCGAGCGTCGCTCGCGCCCGTCGGATGATGACGAACGTTCCGTGCGCGCCGAGGCGCGTCGGACCTTTCCCCGAAATGACGAGAATAGCGGTTCCGGTTCTACGTCTGAAGCGCGAAGTGCGGATCAGGGCCCCTGCGACGAGCGAGGCGACGGCGCCCCGGACTGACCGCAGCGCGCGGTCTCGCTCGGTGCAATGCGGCCCCGAGATTCGAGTCGACGTCGTTCGTTCCGCCGTGCCGTGCTCCTCGCGGGAAGCCGAAGTCGTGACCGATTTGCTCCGGTACCGGATCCGACACAGACTCTCTGCTGAGCCCTCTCGTAACCGCCCCACGAGACTTTTCGATGTCCCAGGTCGAATCCGAACGGTTCGCCGCTCCGCTGCTGGGGCTCGAGATCCTGCTCGTCGACGATTGTCCCGACCAGCTTCGCTTGTACACCGCTCTGCTGACCCGAGAAGGAGCGGCGGTGTCGATCGAGCGGGACGGCTTGGCGGCGGTCGATAACGTTACCCGCTCGCCGGATCGCTACGACCTGATCCTGGCCGATCTCGAAATGCCTCGCATGACCGGCATCGAAGCGACTCGCGAACTGCGCGAGCGAGGGATCGACGTTCCGGTCCTCGGCATGACGGTTCGCGGAACGGTCGCTCTGGAACGGGAATGGTGGCACGCCGGCTGCGACGGCTATCTCCGCAAGCCGTTCACGCGCGACACGCTCGTCCGCCAGATCCTCGCCCTGATCCGGCCTCGCCCGAACGCCGTCGTCCCATCGAGTTCGGCCGCACCGACGACCTCCGCATCGACTTTCCCTCGGCCGTCGAGCGTCGGGGCGACGGTCGAGTCGCACCTGGGCGATGACTCCGGAGCGGGGAACGCAACGACCGACGATTCGTCGATGCCGACCAAGCCGAAGTCGTCGCGCCCTTGCGGCTGTCCTGACGGCGCCACGCCGATCGCCCCGAAGATGGTTCGAGCCCGCGGCGGCGAACCGCTCGGCGATCGTGCGACGGAACGCGATGCCGGCGCGATCGATCGAGCGATCCGAAAGCTGATGCAGACGCCCGAAGCGGAACGCGATTCGAAACTGCCGAAGCCCAACGGCAAACTCTGAGCCGCTTCGGACTCGCTCGACCAAGTCGCCGAATCGTCCCCGTTCTCCTGGCGACCGCCGCCGACTAGGGCGATTTGCGCCGCTCTCGTTCGCCGAAGACCTCGGTCAGTCGCGGGGCGCTCAGATCGAGCTGATACATGATCTGGTTGTAGTCGTACCGCGGCGTCGGCGGAGAGTCGGTGAAGGTGCTCGCATACGTCCCTTCGAACCGGATCAGACGCCCGCCGTCGCCGTCCAGAAACGGATGATGACACGGGTTATAGAAGGTCTGCTTGTCGTGCCCGAGGACCTTCAGTGCCTTGCGAAACGGGCCGTGCGGCGATGGTGCCTCGCTGTACCAGACCTCGCCGAGCCAGCTCGGGGACTTCGGATCGTCGGTCGCTTCGGTCGCGATCATGACCCACCGCTTGCGATACTCGTTCCAGCGGACCGATCCCGAATGCAGCCGGACGCGCCGCCCCGGTTCCGTCGCATCCTCCGGCAGATACCACGCCTCGTCCGCAGCGATCGTCCCCGCCTCGATCCAGCGCCGTTCGTCGACCGGCGTCACCGGCGGGGCCTTGCGCCAGGCCCAATCGAGCGAACCGTCGGCTCGCCGCTGCGGAACCCGCGACTCGGGCGTATCCCCGGCCTCCGCCGCTAGGCAGGTCCAGGATTCATAGGCGTCGACCGCGGCGAGCGATTCGAGCCGAGCCGGGACGCGGCAGGTCGCAAACGGATTGCCGAACTGCAGATAGGCGATGCCGTCGGCGGCCGTCGGTTCGGGATGCCCGAACGGCATACGCCACGAGTCGGAAAGTTCCCGCTCCGCCAGCTTCCGAAACGACTCGGTCGCGTCGTCCCAGAGCAGCAACCCATGCTCCACTTCATCGACCAGCGACTTGCGGCGCGAATAATGAGCCACCATCCGCTCCTGGTCATTGCCGTCGCGGACGACGGCAAGTCCATCGAGCCAGAGGACCTGAGCCGGTGCTTCGAGGTCGATCATGGAGCGGGCGAATCCGGTCTCATCGGTCCGATAGTCCAACGCGATTCCGATCGTCGGATCGAGTCCTCCGCGGTCCGGCAGCCGTGACGTCGCTCCTGCCGTATGGAACAGACCGAGCGGGTACGACAGACGATTCGTGTCCCCCCAGAACCATCGGATCTCGTCCCGATAGACGACCCCCTGCACCGAGTCCTGACCCGCCACCCGTCCCGAACGCTCGGTCCCCTCCCCTGCCGTCCGATCGAACGGCGTCGGATGGCCGAGACGAATCGAATCGCGATAACGATCTTCACCGGTCACACGATACAACCGCTCGGCCAATTGCCGGCGGTCGAGCGCGACCTCGTGCCGCTCGCCGGCGCGAACGCGGCAGCGGAATCCTTCCAGTCCGAAACCGTCGACCGGCACCTCATAGCCGTGAGCGCGCACCTTGAACCAGATCTCGTCCCCTTCGAACTGCGGCTCGTCGAAGCAGATCCGTCCCGCGCTGTCGGTCACGTAGCCGACCTGATGGACCGTTTCCAGGTGGACCAGCGGAATGCCGCGCCCGGTCGCTCGGTCGACGATCCGGATCTCGAACGGACGCTCCCGCTCTTCCGCCCCCAGTGACGACAGCGGCGCACCGAGTCCGAGCAGCAGCAGAACGGCCCTCGTCACCGACGGGAGGATCGAACCTCGAAACCGAGTCATTCGTCGCTCTCCGGGTAGGCGGCGAGTTCGCGTCGCTCGATCAGATGCCAGGCGCTCCCCGCTTCGATGCGACGGATCGACAGAGGTCGAGCGGCGGGGCGTTCGTCGGACGAGGCGCCTTCGGGTGCGGCCGCAACGGTCGCTTGTGCCGGGGCGATCGGAGAGTCGGGGGCACCCGCGGCGTCGGTGACCTGAAGAGCGTCGGCGACGAACGTGACCGCTCCGCGACCGAGCACTCGGCCGACTTCGCCGCGGACGATCAGCGCCGTCCCTTCGTCGATGCCGATCCCGAGCAGTTGCGGATAGGTCCGTACGAGCGACTCGAGGTCGCCGAGCCGTCCGCGCTCGGTGAAGTGCTGGTCGATCGCGACGCCGGCAAGGTAGCCGAAGCCGCGTTCGTAGCCTTCCGCCATGATGTCCAGATTTCCCAGCGGGTTGCCTCGCGCCAGGTAGTCCCCCTGAATCGTCGCGCCGGCGCTGCTGCCGCCGATCGCTCCCCCCCGCGACAGCACGTCGCGGAACAGCTCTTCCGCGATCGTGCCTTGATAAGCGTCGACGAAACGCCACTGGCGTCCTCCACCGAACCAGACGCCGGTCGCGGTCCGCAGCGCCTCGCGGAACGTCTCGCGTTCGAACTCGGCGGAGGTCCGTTCGGGCAACGTGATCGCCGTCGCGGCTCCCGCATCCAGAAAGATCCGTTCGATGCCGCTCGGAC
>CAZZBI010000318.1:0-6125 GCA_964652385.1 uncultured Pirellulaceae bacterium
CGGACGGCGCACCCCCTTCTGCAATAGCCAGCAACCGCCGACGAGCGCGCCGATCAGACTCAGTTTCAGCGGCCACGGTCCGACATCCCCGTCCCGCAGCGCCGCCGAGATCGCGATGATCCCCGCGACTCCCAGCAGCACGACCAGGTGGCAGGCGAGGATCGGCTCGCGGCGCCACCACTGCCGAAGGAGATCGCCGAACTCGGGGCGAGTCGATTCGAGCGGCTCGTCGCGCAGGAAACGCTCGAGATCGTTCGCCGACGGATAACGATCTGCGGGAGACTTGGCCATCGCTCGCCGACACAGACGCTCGAGATCGCGCGGAACGTCGCGCCGTAGCTGACGCAGCCTGGCCGGTTCGCGATCGAGCACCTGCAGCAGGATCTCGAAGGTGTTCGAGCCGCCGAACGGAGGTCGGCCGACCAGCAGCGTGTAGAGCAAGGCTCCCAGACCGTAGACGTCGATCGACGGGGACGCATCGGATCCGCGCCCCGAGGCCTGTTCCGGAGCCATGTAGGCCGGGGTACCGAGGATCTCGCCGTCGATCGTCGTCCCGGCCGTCGACAGCCGTCGCGCCAGTCCGAAGTCGATGACGAACGGATTCCCCTCGGCGTCGATCAGCACGTTCGCCGGCTTCAGATCGCGATGCACGATGCCGACCGAGTGAGCCGCATCGATCGCCCGCGCGACGCGCGCCACGATCCTCGCCGCATCGCGCGGATCGAACGGACCGAAGCGCTCCAGGCGTCGGGCGAGATTCTCGCCGTCGATGCAGCTCATCGTGCAGTACTGCAGCCCGTCGATTTCGCCGACTTCGTACAGCGGCACGATCGCCGGATGATGCAGCCCTGCGGCCGCCGCATTCTCGGTCCGAAAGCGAGCCACCTCATCGGGGCCGGCGAGCACTCCAGAGCGGATCGTCTTGAGCGCGACGATCCGGTCGAGACGCGTGTCGCGAGCCCGATAGACGACTCCCATGCCTCCGCGATCGATCAGCGCCAGCAGTTCGTACGGACCGAACGACCGAGGGAACTCGACGAAGGGGCCGGACGATTCGAGATCGACTCGCGAACGAGTGACCGACAGCAGCGGGGAGTGGGTTCGAGTCGGTTGATCATGCGGGTGCCCGGTGAGCGTTTCGAGAGACCGGCCCGAGTCGCTCCCGGCGAGCATTCGATCATGATCCCGCCAGAACTCGCGCAGCCCCTCGGCCGCGTCGGGAAACTGCGCCGCAAAGGCTTCACGATCGACGGACTCCCCCGAATCGACCGCCACCAAGTAGGCGGCGATCGCGGAGGCGATCGGATCGGTTTCGGGGAAGGATTCGGGCATCGAAGACGCTGTCGTCGGCAAGGTGCAAAGATGGGAACGGCTCGTGCACCGGTCCCCTGCCTCATTCTGGAATCCCGTGCCGACGAGCTTCATGCGCGGAAACGGAGCGATTCCGGAAAAAGATCTCGCGCCACCTTCCGGACTACTCGGTCAGTGCCCCCTCCCCTCGCAAGGCTCGCAGCGCACGGAACAGAAGTCCGGCAACCGCCTCGGGGCTCTTACCCGTCTCGGCAGCGATCTCGGCCAACGTCCGTTCGTGCCAGTACTTCATCAGGACCGCTTCGCGCTGATCCGGCGTCAGACGGAGGATCGCGGAGGCGACTTTTTGAGCCTGCTCGTGGCGGACCGCTCGGCCGACCGGTGACGTACTCGGGCTGACGAGCAACGATTCCAGTCGATGGGACGATCGATCGAGCAACTGGTCGAAACTCCGCTCCTTCGTGGCGTCGCGCTTCTCGCGCCGCTCGTCGCGCGCGGTCCGGTTCAGGACCTGCGCGAGAATGCTGCGGAGCCACGCGGCGAGCTGTGCATCGGAGGTGCCGGCGAACGAGCCGCGAGCCCGATGCGCTTGGAGCATCGTCTGCTGTACCAGATCGGCCCCCTCGACCCGGCGCCGCAGGATCGGATCGAGTTGCGACTCGGCGAGGACCGTCAGATAGTCGCGCATCGACTCGAGTCGCGCGGCCCAGCCGGCAGCGTCCTGTGCCGAATCCGACTCGGCGTCATCGTCCGTCTGGTCGGAAGCCATCGTTGCGACTCGATCTGCGACAGGAGGGAACGCGAGACATCACGAGTCGCTTCGGGGGCGTGCGGCGCTGCGCGAAGCCGAAGCTCGTGAGGGGGCTTTCTTCGGGGGCGAGGTCTTGGTGGTCGTCAGCTTCGCGGTCTTCGACTGGGTGCCGCTCCGGCCTTTCGGTTCGGGCGAAGCGGCTTTGCTCCGCGAGGTCGTCGCTCGCTTCGGTTTCGAGGGTTCGGACCGAGCGGGGGCGCCTGAGGATTTCGACCGAGTGCGCGACGATTTGCCCGCCGCAAACGCCGTCTCTTCCTCGACTCGGAAACGAACGATCCGCCGGATCAGGTCGAACGGCAGCGGTCGATCGAGCGGAAAGCGGATCGAGCCCTTCGCCCGTTCGTAATCGACCAGCTCGTCGTCGAAACGGACGATGGCGGAGGGAGCCGGGTAGAGTCCGATGTGCCGATCGAACGCGGCGAAGTGGACCAGGTTGCGACCGAGCGTAAAGGTCGGAATCGCGTACTTGATCGTCTCGATCGCGTCCGGAGCCTCTTCGCGGCATAGATCGCGCAGCTTCAGCAGGAGCTTGCGAACCGCGGGAGGAAACGGAGCCGCGTAGTCGGCAATCGGACCGGATTCCGCAGCGGCGGGCATCGGAGAGCTCTCTCGAGTCAGGGGGACCGATCGAATGGCCGACACGTCGCCTGCGGCGAACCATCGCAAGCGATCCCCTGATTGTCGCGTTCCGACGATGACGATGCCAGTCGACTCGCCGGGCGGAGCGACCTGTTCACCGCGGTTCGAGCACGACTCCCATCGAGTTGCCGACCGCTCGCTCGGTCGGGACGAAGAGAATGGCCGGAAGATTCTGGGCACGGACCGAGTTGCCGACCGGTCGATTGAGCAGTCTCGCCTTGTCCGCGCGGCGTCCGTTCGGATCCCACCAGACCAACGACGTCGAGCCCCCTCCGTCCAGATTCAGTCCGGTGACGGCACCGCAGCGAGCGAGCAAGTGCCCCAGCTCTTCGGTCGTTGCGCCGTGACTGGCCGGTTGCCGCCCGTCGATGATCGCGACGAACACGAATCGACCGTCGCGATCGATTCCGACTCCGGTTCGCGGTTCGAGATCATCGCCGCTCGGCAACGGCTTGCTCCGTTCCAGACAGAGCGCGAACCCGCCGATCGCCGCGGCGATCCCATCCGGTGCGAACGAACGATCGACCGGTTCGAGCCGTGCCGGACCGATCGTCGGCACGATCAGCGCGGGGCGTCCCGAGCCGCGGGAGACGAGGATTTCATCGGCGATCGCCAGACCGAGCAGATCGGTCGGCGTCGATTCGGCATAGGGAACGGGCCACGGAGAGAAGGCGTCGCCGTTGAAGGCGAGCACCATCTCGGCCCCCCGGCGACGCGCGTCGCGCAGAAAGTCGCGCGTCGTCTGTCGATCGGTCTCGGTTTCCCCCTCGACCCAGTCCGTTCGACGAGGCGAAGTGGTCAGTCGCAGACCGGGCGTCGCCAGATCGATCCGAACGAGGGCCGCGAAAAGCGGTCGCGGCTCACGCTCGGTCAGCACGACCAACCTGATGCCGCTCGCCAGCTCCCGCGAGAGCGTCCAATCGATCGACTGGCCGTCGTGTGTCTGTTCGGCGTGCAATCCGATAGCCGAGAGCGACCCGAGGATCAAACCAACGAGGCAGCGAATCGGCGTCATGGCGTCTCGTCACGCGAGGTAACTGTGCGGCGGACCGACCCTCGACCGGTTCTTCAGTCGTCGTGAGACCGTCCCCGATCGCATCGTAAGCGTCGGCGCGCCGCCATCAATCGGGTTTTCCCTCGTGCGCTTGGCAGAACTGTTCGGGGGGGCACGGAGGACCCCTGCGCTTGGCGCTACGGGCCACGAGGCTCGGTTTCGTCTCGTCACCGAACGCGCCTCGAAGCGTGAACGGCGTCGGCATCGACCCGACCTCAGGCTCGGCGAGCCCGGGGCCACGTTCGTCGTCGTGCGAAGGGCGTCGAGGTTATCGAACTGAGGGCACGCGGAGGACCCCTTGCTGACGCTGCGGGCTGGGGGGCACGCGGAGGACCCCTTGCTGACGCTGCGGGCTGGGGGGGCGCGGAGGACCCCTTGCTGACGCTGCGGGCTGGTTCGTCAGTCACCGGGAGCCAAACGCATGAAGCCTCCGGGACCGATCGGTCCTCCGAAGTCCGACGTCGGACCGTCGAATCCGATCACTCGATCGCCGAAGTACAGACGAGAGAGCGTCCGGCCGATCTCGCGATGCACCCTGCGCGTCTGGCGAATGATCACGATCGATTGCGGGATCGGTTCCGCATCGCTCGACGGCGACGAGACGTCGACGATCTGTCCCGACGAGGTGATGAACGAACTGCCGTGGCGGTTCAGTGCGTGGCCGGCGAGCGTGATGCTCCCGACTCGATCGGGATGCGATTCGCTCTGCCACGTCCCCTCGGCGACCAGCTGCGGCAACAGTCTCGCGACATCGGCGGCGATCGTCGTCTCGACTCGATAGAACCGCGTGATCACCTCGTTCGGATCGTCGCCGAACAGCCGGTTGCTCACGCTCTTCGGATCGGCCGCTCGCAGCATCGCGAGCTTTGCCGCCAGGCCGTGCAGCTGAGCGATCAGACGCTCGACCTCCCGCAGCGTCTTGTCGTCCGCAGCAATGACCAGTCGCCCCGGAAGCGGCGAGGTGATCTCCCCCAGTCCGCCGTAGTCCCACCAAGGTTCGCCTCGCTGCGCCACGATCAGGTCGCGCAGTGCGTCGGTCGCCGATTCGTCGCTCACCAGATCGCTGACGTCGAAGACCGCGAGGGCGAGCTCCCGTTGGGCGTCGTCTCGCGACGTGAGCACCAGTCGTCCGTGACGCGGGATGATCGTCACGTCGGCTGACGGCAGTAGTCCCTTCGCGACGGTTTCGAGAGGGGTGTCGTTCAGTTGCAGCGTGACCGGAGTGTCCGACGAGACTCCCTCGAGATCGAGCGACTCGAGGTCGAGTTCGATCGTCACTCCCGCTGCCTTTCCCAAGCGATCGATCGCTTCGGCCAATTCGAGATCGACCCCATCGATCGAGACGTCGGCGGCGAGCGCTCGGCGGAGCGATTCGTGCGTCGGCAGATCGTCGACGTAGGTCATCGGGGAATCGCCTCGGAGTGCTTCGAGCAGGCCGCGGATCTTCCGATGAGCGAGCGGGTGCTGCGTCACCACCAAAGCGCGACCGGCGGTTCGCAGCACTCCGTAACCGCCGACTTCGTCCCACGAGTCCCGCTCGATCGTCGCCATGATCGCCCGTGCGATCACCTCGACCTGCTCGTCGTCGGCGACTCGATCCGAAAGATCGACGACCTCGGTCGTGCGGTGTTCCTCGAGTCCGGAGCGGCTGGTGAGCCGCACGATGTTCGACTCGAAGTACCAGTGCACGCCTCGTTCACCCTGACGATCGAGCACCAGACAGAGCGGCTCGTCGGGAGAACCGGGGACGATCGGCGAATCGTCCGAGATCCCTTCGGCGTCCAGACGATCGACGTCGAACAGTACGTTCAGCCGATGTCGCTCACGCATCAGCGTGACGAGCTCCCGATACGTCATCTTGGGCGTTTCGCCGCCGAACGGCGCGCGGAGCGGCTGGGGCGACAAGCTGATCGAATCGACGCCGAGCGACAGCCCGGTTCCGGTCACGACCCCGACGGTAAGGTCGGACGGGGATTCCTGAACCGGCGCGCCGCGGGTCGCAGCCGGCAACGGCAGAATGAGCCAAGCGACGATCGCGACTCGGGCCAGTCGCGTTCGGACGTGCGTTCGGCGCATCGCGACGACTCCATGACGGTGGGAAGAGCGAACGGAGCCGCGCCTGTTCGGCGAGACGCGGAGCATCTCGATCATCTTTCCCCGCGACGGATCGAGCAACGATCGGGTGGGTCGAGCCGGAAAGAACGGCCGTTTCCGAGCTCGTTCCGCCACGCCGAAGCGCCAGCGAGGCGAACCCTAGCCCGTAGAGGCTGTGAGTTTTTTCCGAACTCCCCTCGTACAGGCAGGTCGAGC
>CAZZBI010000319.1:0-6076 GCA_964652385.1 uncultured Pirellulaceae bacterium
GGCCGAAGCCGGTTGACTCCGAACACAGTCGCTCCGTGGCCGAGGCATGGTTTCGTCTCGACACCGAACGAGCTTCGCAGCGCGAACGGCGTCGCCCCCTCGTAGCCCCGGCTCGTCCCGAGCCGCGGGTTTGCGACTTCGATTCGGTTCACAACCGACCCTCGTCGTGCGACCGCCCCCGGTCGCACTGGATTTCGATTAGAGGCACGGAGACCCCTTGCTGACGCTGCGGGCTGGGGAGGGCACGAAGGACCCCTGCGCTTGGCGCTTCGGGCTGGGGAGGGCGCGGAGACCCCTTGCTGACGCTGCGGGCTGGCGGGTCGCGAATCCGTTAGACTGCTCGCTCGGGATCGGCCGAGGGAAGGCGTGCGACTCGACTCGCCGCGGCGGTCTCGCTCCTGACGTGGTTCGACGACTCCCATGCGTGCCGCCTTCATCGACCGGACCGGCCCTCCCGAGGTGATTCGTTACGATTCGCTCCCCGATCCGTCTCCCGGCCCCGGCCAGGTGATCGTGCGGACGACGGCCCTTTCGGTCAATCCGATCGACACCTATGTCCGCAGCGGTGCGGTCGCGTTTCCGATCACGTTCCCGTTCGTCGTCGGTTGCGATCTCGCCGGAACGATCGCGGCGGTCGGCAGCGACGTGACTCGATTCTCCGTCGGTGATCGGGTCTGGGGGTCGAATCAGGGGCTGCTCGGGCGGCAAGGGACCTTTGCCGAACTGGTCGCCGTCGATCCGCAATGGCTGTACGCGTCTCCCGAAGGGGTCTCGGACGAAGCCCTGGCCGCGACGGCACTGGTCGGCATCACCGCGCATCTGGGACTCTTTCGACGAGCCGGACTGACTCCGGGCGAAACGGTGCTGGTGAGCGGCGGTGCCGGCGGCGTCGGCTCGGTCGTCGTGCAGATGGCCAAGGCGGCCGGCGCACGCGTCATCGCGACGGCAGGGAGCGACGAACGCTGCGAAGCGGCTCGGGCGTTCGGAGCCGACACGGTCATCAATTATCGGAGTGCCGATGCCGACGAGCGGATTCGCGCTGCGGCGCCCGGCGGAGTCGACGTCTATTGGGAGACGTCGCGCGTCGCGGACTTCGATGCGATCGTCGGCCGCTTGGCCGAGAACGGTCGCTGCGTCCTGATGGCGGGGCGCGACGCGCGACCGCCGTTTCCGGTCGGTCCCTTCTACGTCAAGGGCTGCTCGCTCCACGGCTTCGCGATGTTCAAGGCCCCCTCGTCCGAACAGCGCCGCTGTGCCGACGACATCGGCCGTTGGCTGGCCGAGGGAAAACTCCGCCCCAACATCGCCGTTCGCTTGCCGCTTGCCGAAGCGAGGCGAGCGCACGAGATCCAGGAAGAGAACACGCTCCGAGCCGCCGGCACGCTGGCCGGCAAGATCGTTCTGACTCCTTGAGCCGCCCGGTCTGCGGACTGCAACGCGAGCGGCGCGAACGTTGCGCCGCTCGAACGATGCGCTGCGTCCCCTCGTCTCGCCCACCACCACCGTTCCCCTTCGCCAAAGGAGATCGCTCATGAACCGACGGTCGACGTTCGTCCGCTCGCTCGCACTGACGCTTGTCGCCCTGTTCGCATCGCAGGCGACGGCCGCGAACGCGCAAGAGGGGTCAGACGATTGGGTTCGGATCATCGAAACGGACCGCGCGGTCACCATCGAGACCGATCTGCTCGAGGCGACGATTCCCAAACGCGAACCGGTGCAGTGGATGACCGGCATCGAGAAAGGGTCGTTCGTCGATCGGACGACCGGCTTCCGGGAAATCGGCGACGGGCTGATGGTCGTCGATTGGCTGATGGAGGCGGGGAGCGACGCGGCGTGGGCCGACCAGGTGATCGCCGTCGACGGCAACGGCGCCGGCCGTTACGCCTGGTACGAGAACGAGAGCGATCCGGGGCAGCGCGACTACTATCGGCTGGCGCACGGCACGAGTCATCGGAAGCGGGTCGTCGAAGGCCCGCAGCTCTGCCATCGGATGAAGCCGGTCGAACCTGAGGTGATCCGCGGCAAGGACTTCGTCGCCGTCCGAACGACGTACCGTTTCGAGTACGCCGCCCCCGGACGCACCCCCGGCTCGACCTGGACGCAGCTGATCGTCTTTCCCAAGGGGGAGCGGTTCTTTCTGCTCTCGGATCGGATCGACAGCGTCAACGACTCGGACGAGATGTTCCTGCGGAACGACACGCCGGGATGCGTGCGCCACGAGCGCGGCGATACGTTCAGCGAGATCTATCTGAGTTACCTCGGCGGACCGAACGGGCTTCGCATTCCGAATACCGAGTTCTTCACGCCGTTTCCGCCGGACCTGAAGTTCGGCTATCGCCGCGACACGCATCGGACTCCCGAGTCGTTCATCCGCGCGTATCGTTGCCGCGATCCGCAGAGCGGCGCCGACGGACCGTGGCTCGCCGGCCTGACGCTCGATCCGGAGGTGGTCTACGAGGCGTGGTGCAGTCAGCGCCCCGGCGGGATCATCGTGATGATCGAAGAGATCCATGGTCGCCCGGTTCGAGCGGGCGAGTCGTTCGGTGCGGCCCATGTCGTCGGTTGGTTCGACGACATTCCGTCGATGCACGCGACCTACGATCGCTTCCGCGGCCACGGTCGGCTGGTGGTCGACGAGACCGGCTGGCGTCTCGAGAAGTAGGATCGCCGCTCGGCGCGAACAGCCCCGAAGTGTCGGTCCGAGTGCCGACGGTTGCGCGCGTCTCGCCGTTCGCCGCCGAAGCCCCGAAGCGGCGGACGGCGCTCAGCGCACCATCGCCTGCAGGAAGCGACCGGTGTGACTCCGTTCGACCGCCGCGATCGCTTCGGGGGTTCCGGCAGCGACGATCTCCCCTCCCCCGCCTCCGCCGTCCGGCCCGAGATCGATCACCCAATCGGCCTGTCGGATCAGGTCGAGGTGATGTTCGATGACGACGACCGAGTTGCCGGCGTCGACCAGGCGGCGAATGACGTTCAGCAATCGATCGACGTCGACGAAGTGGAGGCCGAGCGTCGGCTCGTCGAAGACGAACAACGTGTGCTGGGTACTGGAGCGGGCGAGTTCGGTCGCGAGCTTGACTCGCTGCGCCTCACCTCCCGACAACGTCGTCGCCGGCTGTCCGAGCTTCAGGTAGCCGAGTCCGACGTCGGCGAGCGGCTGGAGCATCTTGACGATCGACTCGACGCTGCCGAAGAACTCGAGCGCCTCGTCGACCTCCATCTCCAGCACGTCGGCGATCGAACGACCGCGAAACAGGACCTGCAGCGTCTGGCGATTGAAACGTCGGCCGCGACACTGCGGGCATTCGACGTAGAGGTCGGGAAGAAAGTTCATTTCCAGACGCTGTACGCCGAGTCCCTGACACGCTTCGCACCGCCCTCCCTTGGCATTGAAGCTGAACCGCGACGTGCGAAAACCGAGTTGCCGGGCGAGCTTGGTACGGGCATAGACCTTGCGGATCTCGTCGAACAGGCCGGTGTAGGTCGCGGCATTGCCGCGCGGCGTCCGACCGATCGGCGACTGGTCGACGACGATCAGTCGCTTGAGCGGCCCGGTACCGCGAATCGACTCGTGCGGTCCCGGCTTGGGCCCGGGAAGTCCAAGCTTGCGAGCCACGGCCGGAGCGAGCGTCTCGTTGATCAGCGAGCTCTTTCCCGATCCGCTGACGCCGGTGACGGCGACGAACAGCCCGAGCGGCAGTTCCAGATCGACCTTGCGCAGGTTATTCGTCCGCGCCCCGGTCAGCACCAGTCGCTCGGCGGTCGGCGCGCGACGCTGCGAGGCGGGATCGGCCGAACCGATTCGAGCGGCTCCCGACAGATACCTGCCGGTGGGCGATTCGGGATCGGCCGCGACCTGCGCGACGGTCCCTTGCGATACGACTCGTCCGCCGCCGACGCCGGCTCGCGGACCGATGTCGATCAGTCGATCCGCCTCGCGCATCACCGCTTCGTCATGCTCGACGACGACGACGGTGTTGTCCTGCCGCTGCAGATCGCGAAGCGCGGCGATCAGGCGAGCGTTGTCGCGCGGATGCAGCCCGATCGAAGGTTCGTCCAGGATGTAGCAGACGCCGCACAGCCCCGAGCCGATATTGGTCGCCAGTCGAACGCGTTGCAGTTCGCCGCCGCTGAGCGTATCGGCCGACCGATCGAGCGACAGGTATTCGGCTCCGACCTTGGTCAGAAACTCGAGCCGCCGGACGATTTCGCGAAGCAGCGGGCGAGCGACCTGCTCGTCCGCTTCCGGTGCCACCTCGTCGCGAAAAAAGGCGAGGGCGCGATCGATCGGAAGCGCGGTCGCTTCGCCGATCGTCTTGCCGCCGACTCGCACCTGATTCGCTTCGCGCCGCAGACGGCTCCCGTCGCACGTGCGGCACCGGACCTTGCCGCGAAGCGAGGCCAGCTTTTCGCGGCGCCCCTCGTTGGTGTCGGTGACGTAGGCCTGTTCGAGCTGGTCGACGATGCCGACGTACTTGGGCTTGCGCTCCGCTCCGTGCAGGAATCTCTCCCAAAGCGCTGCGGGCCAGCTGTCGGGAGCGTCATCCAGCGACTTGCCGGCCGAGACGAGCAGTTCCTCGAGCGCCGAGCGCTGCTTGTCGACGGTCGACTTCTTCAGGTGCTTCCACGGCAGGAATCCGCCGGCGTTCGCCGAGACGTTCCGCTCGGGCCAGCACGCCTCGATATCGAACCGCTCGACCGTCCCGAGACCGTCGCAATCGCCGCACGCTCCGTAGGGGCTGTTGAAGCTGAACGTCCGCGGTTCGAGTTCCTCGTAGCTGAGATTGCACTTCGAACAGGCGTAGAGCGTGCTGGCGAGCTCCTCGTGCCACGGCTCCTGGTCGCCGAGCGGGCCCGGCGTCTGGTAGATCACCGTAACGACCCCTTCGCCGTACCGGCACGCATGCTGGACGGCATCGGCGATGCGCGAGGTGCTGTCGTCCTTGAGAATGATCCGATCGATGATCGCCTCGATCGTATGCGTCTTGCGCGGATCGAGGGGCGGAGCGGCATCGACGTCATGCAGTCCGCCGTCGATCCGGATTCGGACGAGACCTGCCTTGCGGATCTCGGCAAGGACTTCGGTGTGGGCTCCGCGCCGCCCGCGGACCATCGGAGCCAGGATCATCAGCCGAGTCCGCTCGGGAAGTGCCGCGAGCCGTTCGGTGATCTGCTCGGTCGTCTGCTGCCGGATCGGCTCGCCGCACTCGTAGCAAGACACCTCGCCGCGACGCGCATACAGCAGTCGCAGGTAGTCGTAGATCTCGGTGACCGTCGCGACCGTCGACCGAGGATTGAAGCTCCCCGGATTCTGGTCGATACAGAGCGTCGGCTGCAGGCCGGTGATCGAATCGACGTCGGGGCGTTCCATCTGATCGATCAGCTGCCGGACATAGACCGACAACGTCTCGATGTACTGCCGCTGCCCTTCGGCGAAGAGCGTATCGAAGACCAGACTGCTCTTCCCCGATCCGCTCGGCCCGGTGACGACGACGAAACGATTTCTCGGGAGATCGAGATCGACGTTCTTCAGGTTGTGAGTGCGAGCCCCACGGATCCGAATCGTCGCTTCGTCGATCGTTTCGTCGAACGACGCCGGTGCGGGAGAGGTAGGGGGAGGTACGAGTCGCTCGTCGTCCGTCGGACGGGACGGGAGGAGCGATTCGGAATGGGAAGTCATGCGGCGACTCCGATCGTCCCGGCTCCGGATCCGAATCTCCGGACGCCTCGCGACAGTCGACCGACCGACCGCCAGGGACAAGCCTGTGGGGAGCCCGCCGAGCGACCGTTCGGAATCCCGCAGTCTACCCGGAAACGAGAGGCGATCGTAGTGCGCCCCGCTCCGGCGTGCGGCCACGGAGTGGCTAGGCCCACAGTCCAGCCCGAAGCGCCAAGCGCAGGGGTCCCCGTGCCCCCCAGCCCGCAGCGTCAGCAAGGGGTCCCCGTGGTCCCCACCAGCCCGAAGCGCCCAGCGCAGGGGTCCCCGTGCCTCCGATCGAAATCCAGTGCGACCGGGGGCGGTCGCACTACGATGGCCGGGCCCACGTCAGACGCGTCGCCCGGCGTAGGCCCGCGT
>CAZZBI010000320.1:0-6058 GCA_964652385.1 uncultured Pirellulaceae bacterium
GAGTCGCAGCGCCGGCGTCTGTCAGGCGGTCGCGTGGGAGCCGACTGAAAACGATCGGATCGGCGTTCGCCACCCTCGCGTCCCCGGCGAAACTCGCGGCTGGAACCGAACCGACTGAAGCGTCCGACCGCGCCGCCGGATCGCTGCGCCGAAGGAAGCCGAAAGCACGAGAAGCAGTGACCAGAACTCCTGGACGATTCGTCCCATCAACACGACGACGCGACGAACGAGTCCGTTCGCCGCGTCATCGGCAGAGATCGTCGGCGGAGCGATCGCTCAGGCGCAGCTCGCCTCGACGAAACGATCGAGGTCGACCTGCGAGGCGAGCGCCTGAAGCTTCTCGAACGCACGGCGCTCGAGCTGACGAACTCGCTCCTTCGACACGCCGAGGTCGTCGGCCAGCGACTGGAAGGTCGCTCCCTTCGACTCGTCATCGAGGGCGTAGCGAGCCCGAATGATGCGACGCTCCCGCGGATCGAGCTGCTGCAGGAACTCGCCGAGCAGCTCGCGAAGGTTCGACCAGGTCCGCTCCGAGAGACTCCGCTCGTTCCGGTTCGGAATCTCCATCAGCACCTCGTCCATCCCGGTCCCGTGCCGACTCTCGAGCTTGTGCACCTGCACCATCTTCCGATAGACGGTCCGCGTGATCGCCCGATAGGCATAGGTGCTGAAGCGGAAGCCCCGATCGAAATCGAACTTCTCGACGACCTGCATCAGCGAGAGCATGCCGTCGCTGACGAACTCGTCGAAGTGATGCTGCGGGCCGACCAGTCGTTTGACGATGGCGTTTACCGGCCGGGCTTGCTCCTGTTCGATGGGGTTGCGGATCCCCTCCGCCTCGGCCGCATAAGCTTCGATCCGCTCGACCAGCACGCGGCTAGGGCGGTTCGCATCGAGGCGGCCGCGGAGGATCGCCGCACCGTACTTCAGCAGGTTCATCGTCCGAAACAGCTCCGCCTCGAGGGGCGGAGTCAGCAGGCCGGTGTCGCACAGACGCGAGATGTCGGTCTCCTCGAAGTCGGCCGACACGCCGGTCGAACCGCCGTCGAGCTGCGATCGCCAGCCGCGATAGACCTCGGCCCCCCACGTCTCCGGAGCCCCGGCTCGGGAGAACTTCCGATTCCGGACGAAGTCGAGATTCAGCTCGGCGAGCTTGGCCGCCCGCTCGCGAAGTTCCTTCGTGCCGCTCGGGCGAACGGAGACCGGTTCGGCCGCGCGTTTGACCTTCCGAGCCGCTGCACGAGGCGCCTTCCGGGTTCCCGCTGCCGACCCTGAGGTCCGAGTCCCGATTCCCATCGCTGAGGCTCCAAAACGGTCAAAACGTTCATGTCGCACCGTCGATTCGAGATCGCTATGACCTCGGAATCGACGTCTGCTCGGTCATGTTCCCGCGTTTCGACGCGGTGGTCAACCGATTCCTTCCGTTAATTCGTTCAAAACGTTCGCGCGGAGGCAGCGGATTCGGCGAGACGGCCCCTTTTTGGTAACGTTCGAAACGTTCACATCTCGGAAGGGGGGCGACGGCAGCTCGGGTGGAGTCGTTCCGGGGGGTGGATGGGCCGGGGCGTCGTCGGAGGAAGCTCGTCGGGGGTGCCCCCGACCTTTCCCGGAACTTGCGGGAGAAAGCGAGAGCATCGTGCGACGCCGGGGCGGTCAGGCCGTGCGAACGGGACGTCACGGAGGGAAGCGAGGAGGAGCAGCAGGGGGAGGCACGAGGGGGAAACGCAAGGGAAGAGCGTGGTTGCTGCGGAGGAGCGAACTCGCGAGGTTTCGCCCGCAACTCCCCGTTTTCTCGCGGCCGCAGGGGGGCGGAACGATTTTTGACCCGATTTCCCACTTATCGCCGGAGCCGGTTTCCCTTAGACTCGCCCGTTTCGTCCACAGCCGCTTGCGCCCTCCGGGGGTGTGCGGGCGAGTCCGTATCGAGTCCGAAGGTGCGATCCGATGGCCAAGAGCAAGAAGAAGGCGGAGACGGTCTTCCTCGTGTGCGAGGAGACGGGGGACTACAACTACTCGCTGCGTCGCAAGCCGGGAGGCGAGAAGCTGAAGGTCAAGAAGTACTCGCCGCGGCTGCGCCGACACACGGTGCACAACGAAAAGAAGAAGTGATCGCGATCGCCTGACAAGGGATCGAAGCGAGGGGGAAGGTCCGCCGGGCGTTCCCCCTCGAACGTTGCGCGGTCATCTCGTCCTGCTTCTTGCGGCGCGACGACCGGTTCGACGCCTGCGAGGTCGGAGCGAGGCATGCCGGGACGGATCTGGAAGTTCCGACCGTTCGAAGAGACGTTGGTCGCGGATCTCGAACGGGATTGCCGAGTCGCTCCGGTCGTCGCTCATCTGCTCGCCTCGCGAGGGCTGCGCGATCCGAAGTCGTGCCGCGAGTTTCTCGACAACCGGTTGACCGGTCTGCACGATCCGGCGCTCCTCCCCGGCTGCGACGCCGCGGCTCGCCGACTGCTCGGCGCGATCGAGCAGCGCGAGAAGATCGCGGTCTACGGCGACTATGACGCCGACGGCATGACGGCGACTGCGATGCTGGTCGGCGTTCTCAAACGACTTCAGGCGGACGTCGTCTTTCACGTCCCGAATCGCCTGGATGACGGTTACGGACTGAATCGGGACGCGATCGACATGCTGGCGGAGCGCGGCTGTCGACTGATCGTCACGGTCGACTGCGGCGTGTCGGCGATCGACCAGGCGCAGCACGCGGCTCGCTTGGGGCTCGACCTGATCGTCACCGACCATCACGAGCTCGCTTCCGAGCTTCCGCCGGCGGTCGCGATCGTCCATCCGCGGCTGCCGGGGCATGACTATCCGTGCGGCGACCTGTGCGGTGCCGGAGTCGCGTTCAAGCTGGTCTGGCGACTGATCCAGCTCGCGGGCGGTTCCGAGGCCGGAGCGCGGGTGCACGAGAAGTATCGCGACTTTCTGTTTCGCGCCTTGGCGCTCGCGGCGGTCGGAACGATCGCCGACGTCGTTCCGTTGGTCGGCGAGAATCGGGTGCTCGTCGCGCACGGGTTGCTGGCGCTGCGAGCCGCGCCGCCGCTCGGACTTCGCCAGCTGATGACGCTCGCCAAGCTCGCCGATCGCCCGGCGCTCTCGAGCGAGGATGTCGCGTTCATGCTCGCGCCGCGGCTGAACGCCGCCGGGCGTCTCGGTCAGGCGCCGCTGGGGGTCGAGCTGCTGCTGACCGAATCGGACGAGCGGGCCGAGCAGCTGGCGCGCTACATCGACGAACTCAACGGCAATCGGGACAGTCTCGAACGCTCGATCCTCAAGGGGGCACACGAGCAGATCAAGTTGAGGTTCGATCCCGAGCAGGTCCCGGCCTTCGTGCTGGCCGATCGGGGTTGGCATGCCGGAGTGATCGGCGTCGTGGCGGGGCGGCTGGCCGAGAAATACCACCGACCGGTCGTGATGATCTCGCTCGACGCCAACGGAGCGAAGCCGGGGATCGGATCGGCTCGGGCCGGCGGGAAGCTCGATCTGCATGCGGCACTGCACGAGTGCGCGGCGCATCTGGTCAGCTACGGTGGCCATCAGGCGGCGGCCGGGATGCGGATCGACGAACAGGAGGTCGAGGCGTTTCGGGAGCGTTTCTGCGAGGTGGCGGAGGCCCGGTTGTCGGTCCTTGATCGGACGCCGGAACTCGACATCGATGCCGAGACGCCGTTGGTCCATCTGACGGTCGGTGCGGTCGAGGAGATCGAGCGGCTGGCGCCGTTCGGCCAGGGAAATCCGCGGCCGGTGCTCTGCACGCGTCGGGTCGAACTCGCGGAACCGCCGCGGCGGATCGGCGGCGGCGAGCGCCATCTGTCGATCCGGCTGAAGCAGCATCAGTCGCAGATCCGCGGCGTCGCCTTCGGCAAAGGGGAGTGGGCCGACGAGATCGCCGCCGTCGACGGGCCGCTCGATGTCGCCTATCGCCCGGTGATCAACGAGTTCGCGGGACGGCGCAGCGCCGAGATCCATCTGGTCGATTGGCGTCCGGCGGAGCGCTGAGGCTCGCTCGTCAGGGCAGGTCGCGGTCGTCCGTCGAATCCTCGCCTTATCGCCCGAGCCAGGGTTTCTACCGAATGAAACCACCCCCCTCCCCCGCCTAGAATCGACGGTTCGGCTCGCTTCCGATCGTCGTTCCTTCACGACGGCACGGGTGGGCCGATCGGCGATCGCCCTGTCGCTCTCGGGCCGTCGGCATCGCCGGTTTCGCCAGCAGCGAGGTCGTTCCGATGTTCGAGCGGGGCAACGACGACTCGGGGAGCTCTCTCCAACGGTCCGATTTCCAGGCGACCGACTTCGGGACGCCGGATATCGTTCCGGGAATCCCTCGGGAGTTCGGCGACTATCGGCTGAAGCGCGAGATCGGTCGCGGCGGGATGGGGATCGTCTTTCTGGCTCGCGACGACAAGCTCGATCGCGACGTCGCGCTCAAGCTCCTGCCGCCGGTCCGGTCGCTCGATCCGGTCACGCTCGTCCGCTTCGAGAACGAGGCGCGCGCCGCGGCTCAGCTTCAGCATCCGCACATCGTGCCGGTCTTTTCGAGCGGTCAGTTTCGCGGGACCAGCTTCTTCGTGATGCGGTTCGTCGAGGGGCGGAATCTGGCCGAGGTGATCCGCGAGATCCCGTCGTCGGCCGATCCTCAGTCGCTGTTTCGGGGTGGCGCGTCGACGATCGAGGATGCGGCGCGCCCCGTCGTGGCCGAAGCGTCGACGCGGATCGATGCGCCTCGCGAGGCGCATCGGGACGCTCCCGAACGCTCGCCGACCGTGGTCGGCTCGACTCGTCGCGATTCCCCGTCGCGCACCGAACGACCTCGTCCTTCGATCACGCTCGCCTTCTGCCGCGAGGTGGCTCGGGTCGGTCATGAAGCGGCCGAGGCGCTCGACTACGCTCATCGCTGCGGCGTCGTGCATCGGGACGTGAAGCCGTCGAATCTGATGGTCGATCATCAGGGGCATCTCTGGCTGACCGACTTCGGTCTGGCCCATCTGCAGGACGGCGAACTGACTCGGACCGGCGAAGTGATGGGGACATGGCGCTACATGAGCCCCGAGCAGGCCAAGGGGCACTCGCCGACGATCGACCATCGGACCGACATCTACTCGCTCGGCGTCACGCTCTACGAACTGCTGGTGCAGCAGCCGGCGCGCCCCGGGCGTCGCGAGATGGAGATTCGCGATCACATCGTGACCAAGGAACCGAAGTCGCTCGACCGGTTCGGTCTGCCGATCCCTCGCGATCTGGTGCGAGTCGTCGGCAAGGCGATCGCGCGCGATCCGAACGACCGCTATGCGACCGCCGGGGAGCTCGCCGACGATCTGCGGCGCTTTCTCGCGGGGGAGCCGATCCGCGCGACGCGACCGCCGCTGATCGATCGCTGTCTGCAGTGGGGGCGCCGCCATCGTCGCTCGGCGGCGACGATGATGATCGGAACGCTCGTCGGGATCGTCGCGTCGCTGGGCGCTGCCGCGCTCTTCTTTGCCGACAGTCGCGAATCGCGGGTGGTCGCCGGCCAGGCGAACGAACGAGCCGACGTCGCGGAGCGGGACCGCGAAGCGGCTCGCGAGCAGGCCGCGAACGCCGAGCGGGAACGGCGCGAGGCGCTCGAGCAGGTCGAGCGGACTCGCCATCTGAGTCTGGTGTCGGCCGGGCGAGCGGCGCTCGATGTCGATCCTTCCGAGGCGATGCGTCTGGGGGCCGAAGCGCGAAGACTCCGCGACGACGTCGCCGCCCGCTCGCTGCTGGCCGACGCCTGGTTCCGTCATCAGCGCCGCGCCGCGCGGGAGGTCGCGAACGAAGGAACTCCGCTTGCCCTGTCGATCAGCGCCTCGGAAGATCCGGCATCGGATCGGGAAGCGCCGTCGGTCCGTATCGGAGCGCTCTTCGCCGCGCCCGATCGGACCCGGTCGATTCTGCTGTTCGAGGGCGACGGGTCGGGGCTGCGGATCGGCTCGCGCTGGCCGCTGGCCGACGGCATCGAGGTCGAGTTCTCGGACGATCTGCGCTGGGGAGTCCTGACGAGCGGCGGCGGCGATCGAACGGGCGCGCAGCGAACGCT
>CAZZBI010000321.1:0-6052 GCA_964652385.1 uncultured Pirellulaceae bacterium
AGTCGGGGCGACAGGATTTGAACCTGCGACCTCTACGTCCCGAACGTAGCGCTCTAGCCAAGCTGAGCTACGCCCCGATTCCCGGCTCGCCGCGAAGGCCACCCCTCGCCCCGAACCGGCACGCATCTTAGCGACTTGCTCGGGCCGGTCAACTCCGGTCCGCGCCGCTTCCTTGGCCTGACCCGATTCGCCTCGTTCAGGTTCGCGCGTCGATGGGCACTCCTGGGGCACGGTCAGGAGTTTGAGGAAGATCCCCGGCCGTTGGGTCGGTACATTGGGGGCCGTGGTCGCGGTCCTGTGGGGCGGCGGCGGCGGCGGTCGGGCTAGAGCCGAACCGGTGCGACCGGGGTCGGTCGCACTACGCCGAACCGGTGCGACCGGGGGCGGTCGCACTACGACGAACCGGTGCGACCGGGGTCGGTCGCAGTACGGCGATCTGGTGCTTGGTGGGGGCTCGCGGAAAGGGAAGGATGATGGGGGGGCGAGTCGGCGCGATTCTCGTGGGGCTGGTCGCCTGTGCTGCCGGTTCGCTCGTCGCTCAGGATTCGCCGGATCCGGCGGCGCTCGAGCTCTTCGAACGGCGCGTCCGGCCGCTGCTCGTCGAACGCTGTCTGGAATGCCATAGCGCTGCGACCGAGGCCTCGGGCGGTCTGCGCCTGGATTCTCCTGCGGCCCTCCGACGCGGCGGGGATTCGGGGCCGGCGGTCGTGCCGGCCGATCCCGACGCCAGCCTGCTGCTGCGCGCCATTGCCGGCGACGAACCCGACCTGAGCATGCCTCCCGACGGACGCCTCGATCCGCTCCTGGTCGCCGACATCCGCCGCTGGATCGAACTCGGGGCTCCCGACCCGCGCGCCGAACCGGACGAGCCCGACGGAACCGATCCCGCGACCGCCGCCGTCACCGCCCTGCCGCTCGAACGCGCCGCCGAGCACTGGGCTTACCGGCCGCTGACCGAACCCGCGGTCCCGCTCGAACCGCACGCCGCGACCCCCTTCGATGCGTTCGTCGGACGAGGGCTGGCCGCGGCGGGGCTCGAGCCGCTGCCGGCGGTCGATCGCGCGGTCCTGCTCCGCCGACTGACGCACGATCTGCACGGCCTGGCGGTCGAGCCGGACGAGCTGCAGCGGTTCGTCGACGACCGGCGTCCCGATGCCGTCGCACGCACCGTCGATCGCCTGGTCGCGTCGCCGCGCTTTGCCGAGACCTTCGCCCGGCACTGGATGGACGTCTCGCGCTTCGCCGAATCGCTCACCCTGCGCGGGTTCGTCCTCCCCGAAGCGTGGCGGACCAAGGCGTTCCTGATCGAGGCGTTCGATCGGGACCTGCCGTTCGACACGTTCGTCCGGCTGCAGATCGCCGGCGATCTGGCGGCCGAGGCGCGCGACCCGCACCACCCGCTGCAGGCCGACCTGGCGGCACTGGTCGACCCCGGGGAGTCGCTCGAACCGTTCGATGCCCCGGCGGCGGTCGCCGCACGGCGCCAGGCGCTCGCCGCGATCGGACTGCTCACCTTGGGCAACACCAACCTCGAAGAACAGGACAAACGGCAGCTTGAAATGGACCTGATCGACGAGCAGCTCGACGTGCTCGGCAAGGGGCTGCTCGGCCAGACGATCTCCTGCGCCCGCTGTCACGACCACAAGTTCGATCCGATTCCGACCGCCGACTACTACGCCCTCGCCGGCATCCTGCACGGCGTCCGGACGATCCGCCACGCCAACGTCTCGGAACGGATCGACCTGCCGCTCCCGCTGACCGCCGCCGAAACTCGGGCCGTCGCCGAACTCGAAACCGAACGGACGGCGATCGCCGCGCGCCTCGACGAGCTCGAACGCCTCGGCCGCCCCGATGCGGCGATCGCTCGCGGGGCGATCCCTGTGGCGTCGCTCGCCGGGATCGTCGTCGACGACGACGCGGCGACCGCCATCGGCGACTGGACCGTGTCGCAGTACCACCCCGATCACATCGGTTCGGGTTATCGGCACGACGGCAACGCCGGCCGCGGCGCCAAGACGCTGACGTTCGAGCCGTCGTCGCTCCCGGCCGGCGAGTACGAACTCCGCTTCGCCTACACCCCCGGCGACAACCGCGCCTCGAACGCCCTGGTGATCGTCTTCAGCGCGGCGGGGGAGACCGAGGTGCGGGTCGACGAGCGGGTCGCCGGTCCGATCGACGGCCGCTGGGTCTCGCTCGGCCGCTATCGGTTCGAGCCGAACGGGCAGAAGCACCTGATCGTCTCGAACGCCGATGCCGACGGGCATGTGATCGCCGATGCGGTCCAGTTCCTGCCGCTCGGCGACTCGGGGGTCACCGGAAACGAGTCGCCGTCTCGCGACGTTGCCGGATCGGCCGACTCGGGCGCTGCCGCCGAACGAGCCGCAGCGGTCGACGCGGAGCGACAGTCGCTGGAGCGCCGACGCCGCGAGATCGACGCGGAACTATCGTCGCTCCCCAAGACGCACGGCGTGACAGAGACAGGGGAGGGGAGGGGGCTGCCGATCCACATCCGCGGGAGCGTCCACAACCTCGGCTCGATCGTCCCCCGCGGCTTTCTGCGCTGTGTCGCGGTGAGTCAGCCGGCGCCGCAGGCGAGCGATTCCAGCGGGCGCATCGAACTCGCCCTCTGGCTCACCCATCCCGACCAGCCGCTGACGCATCGGGTCTGGGTCAACCGTCTGACGCACTGGTTACTGGGCGCGGGGATCGTCCGCTCGGTCGACAACTTCGGGACGACCGGCGATGCGCCGACCGACGGGGCGCTGCTGGATCATCTGGTCGCCGAGCTGCGCCGCGGCGGGACCGGGACCAAGCGACTTGTCCGGCAACTGGTCCTGACCGACGCCTATGCGCGGCGATCGAGCGGCCTTGGGGACGACGAAGCGAGCGACGCGGTGCGCCGCGGGGCCGAGGTCGATCCCGAGAATCGATGGCTGTGGCGAGGTTCGCGGCGGCGCGTCTCGGCCGAGGGGCTGCGCGATGCGATGCTGCAACTGTCGGGAGAACTCGCCGGCGATCATCGTCCGCAGCCGATTCCGCCGGAGATCAAGGAAGACTATGGTCGGGCTCCGACCGAGCCGCGGCGGACGGTCCTGCTGCCGGTCTTCCGCAACGCGATCCCCGACCTGCTGACCGCCTTCGACGTCGCCGATCCGAGCGTGACGGTCGGCCGCCGCAACCGCAGCACCGTCGCGCCCCAGTCACTCGTGCTGCTCAACGACCCGTGGGTGCGCGAGCGCGCGGCCGCTGCGGCGCGGCGCTGGCTGGTCGAAGCGCCGCGGGATGACGACGGGGGGATCGACCGAGGCGCGCTGATCGAGCGGATCAGTCGGGCCTGTTGGGGCCGCGGGGCGAGCGAGCAGGAACAGGAACTCGCGGTCGATTTTCTCGCCGAAGCCGATGCTCGACTCGGTACCGACGACGCGGCTCAGGTCGAGGGGCTGACCGAATTGGTGCTCGCCTGGTGGACGGCGATCGACTTTCGCTATCTGGAGTAACGTCGCGATGCGAGCTCGAATGTCCGAAACGAAAATCTCGCACGAGGCGACGGGGGGGCTCGACGCGGACCGCCTGATGGCGCGGCGTCGCTGGATGACTCAGGGAGCCTGCGGCTTCGGCGCGCTCGCCGCGGCGGCACTCGCCGGTCAGCGCGGCGCCCGCGGCTTCGCCGCGTCGGGCTTCGGCGCGTTCCCCTCGGGCATCGACGCCCCGGCGGAGGGGGCGTCGGGCCTGCATCTGCCGGCTCGGGCCAAGCGAGTCATCTTCCTGTTCATGCAAGGCGGGGTGAGTCAGGTCGACAGCTTCGATCGGAAGCCGGAGCTGGAGCGGCGCGACGGAGAGCAGGCTCCGTTCGACGATGCGCGGGCGCTGGCGAATACCGGAGCGCGCGGCGGGCTGCAGCGACTGTTCAAGGGGCCTTGGGGTTTTCGGCGGTACGGCGAGAGCGGCCTCGAGGTGTCGGAGCTCTTTCCCGAGATCGGCTCGCATGCGGATCGACTGTGCGTCATCCGCTCGATGCATACCGACGGGGTCGCGCATGGGCCGGCGACCTTGTTTCTGCACTGCGGCGCGACCAACGCGATCCGTCCGTCGGTCGGCGCTTGGGTCAACTTCGGCCTCGGGACCGAGAACGACGACCTGCCGGGGTTCGTGTCGATCTCGCCGTCGATCGGCAACGGCGGAGCGCGGAACTACGGCTCGGCGTTCCTGCCGTCGGCCGTGCAAGGGACGGCGATCGGCGCGGCGGGGAGCGACGGAACGGACCTGACGATCCGCCATCTATCGGACGGTCGCGAAGCGTCGGCCAGTCGCCGGCGGATCGAGCTGATCCGGCAGCTCGATCGCGAGCAGCTCGGGCGACGCGGCGCGGATGACGAGCTCGCGGGGGCGATGGCGAGTCTCGATCTGGCCGAGCGGATGCGCGGCGCGGCGGGCGAGGTGTTCGATCTCGAGCGCGAGACGCCGTCGACCCTGGCGAAGTACGGGATCGATCGCCCCGAGACGGCGGCGTACGGGCGGCGCTGTCTGCTGGCTCGGCGACTGTGCGAAGCGGGAGTCCGGTTCGTCCAGGTGAACTACGGCGACAACTCGGCCAACCCGGCGTGGGATCAGCATTCGGACCTGCCGAAGCACGCGACGCATGCCCGAGCGGTCGATCGGCCGGTAGCGGCGCTGCTGAGCGATCTGGCGGAGCGCGGGTTGCTGGACGACACGCTGGTCTGGTGGGGAGGGGAGTTCGGCCGGACGCCGTACGCCGAGAAGAACGGCACGGGGCGCGACCACAATCCGAACGGCTTCACGATCTGGCTCGCCGGCGGCGGCGTCAGGCACGGAATGACGTTCGGCGAGACGGACGAGTTCGGGTATCACGCGATCCGCGACCGGGTGCACATGCACGACCTGCACGCGACGATCCTGCACCAGCTGGGAATCGACCACGAGCGGCTGACCTACCGCTTCGCGGGGCGCGACTATCGCCTGACCGACGTCTACGGGCGAGTCGTCCGCGGGGTGATCGACGGGTAAACGGGAACGAACTTCGACGTCGTCGTAGTGCGACCGCCCTCGGTCGCACTGGTTTGTCGTAGTGCGACCGCCCCCGGTCGCACCGGTTTGTCGTAGTGCGACCGCCCCCGGTCGCACTGGATCGTCAGAAGAATCTCCACCCGGCCTCAATCCACGCCGGCGAGATGTGGTTCCGCCACTCCGATTCGTGTCCGAGCCCTGCCTTGCTCGGGTTACGACCGATGTACCGAACGACCTGAGCCAGATGCTCGGGACTGCGGATGATCCGGTCGTAGCCCTCGCGATACCAGAGCTCCCCCCGAGTCGCCGTGCCGCGACGAATACGACGAGCGGAGATCGACTTGATCGTTCCCATTTCCTGATCGAGCGAACGATCCGGATGAGGCGTCATCACCAGGTGAAGGTGATTCGGCATGATCGACCAACAACCGATGCGAGCGCCTCGATCATCGGTCTCCCGAAGGACCTCAGCGACGACGTCGCTCCACCGCTGCTCGGCCATCCAACACGCGCCGTAGCCGCGATCGCACCACCGGTCGATCCGACGTTGCACGACTCGCTCGAACGCACGCCGCTGGAGGTCGCTTCGCGGTTCCGGATGAGTCAGTTGCCATTCGGTCTTCATTCGCTGCAGACGTTCGACAGTCGATCTCGGTAGCGAGTCGCCCAATCGGATCGTCACGAAGTAGGTCGCGCCGAGTTGTCTGAGATGAGGCAGCATGCGTCGAGACGCATCGATCGGCTGTTCGACATCGAATCCCTTCACGCCGGGCGGAAAGTCGAGATTGAAGTACTCGGCGACCATTTCGATGAGATCCGCTGGACGAGTCGGCGGAAGGCCCAATCGATAAGTACCGGTTCGTTGCCGAAGCGGCGCCTCGGTCGAAAGAAGTGGGAAGAAAAACCGCTCGTCGTGACGAGGAAGCGCTCGGAGTGCGCGGTGCGACCGGGGTCGGTCGCACTACGACAGATGGTGCGACCGGGGTCGGTCGCACTACGACAGATGGTGCGACCGGGGTCGGTCGCA
>CAZZBI010000322.1:0-6021 GCA_964652385.1 uncultured Pirellulaceae bacterium
GTCCCGAATCGTGTCTCCTCGCAACGCCCCCTCGCCGTTCCCGACCCAAGGGACATTACGCGGGCCTTGAAGCTCCTGAGCCGCTGCCTGACGCGTGGTCGTTCCGGCGTCCGCTTCCGGTACGCCGGTCGGGTTCCGAGACGCTCCGGCATCGGCGACCCACGGGAACGTCACCTCGCGCTCGATCGACGTCACGTTGCCGGCCCGATCCGCCACGGACAACCGGACTTCGATCACGCGCTGACTGGTTTCCGGCCAGACCTGAATCGTTCGCTGAAGCGGATCCTCGTCAGGAGAAGCGGGGGGCACCGTCAGCGGGAGCCAGCGCGCCTGAGGACCGATCGCCACCTTGGCCCGATATTCGAGCGTCATCGTCGCCGGGTCGAGATGCGTGTCGCGCACCGCATAGCGGATGCCGACCCCTCCCCCCGCTCCCGGAAACGCCTCGGCATCGAGTACCGGACGCTGCGAGTCGATCAGCAGCCGAAGCGCCGGCACGAACTCGAACGGCGCCTCCTGCGACGCGTTGGCCGACGTGATCGTATGGAGCGCGAACCAATACTCGCCGTCCTGAGGCGCTTCGAACGAGAGCGAGCGGACATCGGGGCGCGATCGACTGTGCAAGTTCCAGCTCTGCCCCCGATCGGCCGACACGAACAGTCGAAGCTCGAGAGCGTCGCGATCGTGAACCGTCACCGGCATCGAGAACGAACGCTTCGGAAAGAAGCTGACCGGAGACGCTTCGACCGGCTGAGACACCGGTTGCCCGACCGGAGGTCGGCGAAAGTACGGATCGTCCTGAGCCGGTGCAGCAGCGGCTGCGCAGCCGATCAGAACGAGCGACATTCGCAGGCCGAACGACATCCGTGCACCGCGCAGTCCGATGAAACGACGCTCCGACCTCCCTGCCGCAGCGTTCCGTTGTTCCTTCGGCCTGAGCCCCAGGAAGGCTTGAGCCGATCGGAACGTTCGGATCGGGAAGAAGAGCCGAACGAGAGCGACTGGGGAAGCGGCCGAAAATGGACAGGCACCGCGTCGTCGACCGACGTGCCCACCGAACTACCGAACCCTCCTGGTCGCCCGAAGCTGCGCAAAACCCCGCGACGGGCGACAAGGAGGCGGCGAACATCGACTCGTCGGCGGTCAGCAACCGTTACCTGCCGTCGTCGCGATCGAACAACGGTTCGAGCTCCGACATCCCCGAGTCGGCTCGCACACGCACCGTCTGACCGTCGACTCTTCCGATCCACAGATCGGTCGTGCCGGCCCCCGTCCCGATCGCCGTGGAACTCGGGAGTCCGGCGATGAAGGCATTCCGATCGAGGTCCTTCGGTTCGAGCCAATGGACGCCGGAGTCGGGGACCTGTACGACGAGCGCCGTCCGATCGGCTCCGTCGACCGCATCGAGGGCCGTTCGCGTGCGATCCGGAGGAAACATCGTCCGTTCGCCGACCACGACCATGAAACCGGTGTGGTGCAGGTCGGCCCCGTGCGACGGCGGACTCGGCTGAAAGGCCGGCATCGGAAGGGTCTGAAAGCGGAGGTTTTCGGGGGCGTCCCAGGGGAGGGAATAGTCGTAGTCGGCAAAACTGCCGGCATCGTCCAGATAAGGAATCAACAACGCACGCCAGCCGTAGAGCGGTCGTCCGTTCGGATCGCGGACGACCGCCGGCGGGTAGGAACCGTGATCGGCGTGGTACTGCGCCAACGCGTCGAGGACACGCTCCAGACGGGCTCGATCCTGCAGGCGTCGCTCCCCTTCCGTGTCGAGTTCCAGGACCGGCAGCAGCACGACCAGCACGAACCAACCGGCGACGACCAGCCCGAGCGTCAGGCCGAGCGCGATCGCGATCGCGAGCAACGCCCCTTTCCAACGGTCTCGCGGCACTCGGAAATGCGATTCGATCTCCCAGGGAAGCCGATCGTCGTTCCTCTGGTCAACGGACGCTTCCCCCGATTCCGCCCCCTCGACGAGCGAATCGCGATCGATCGTGACCTCTCGGCCGCAGTCGGCGCACGGACCGGTTCGACCGACGAGCGAGCGGTCGATTCGAGTCAGAGTACCGCAGTGGGGACAGCGGAAGATCGCCCGCTCGCGACGTCTCATGGTCATGCCCCCCGACGCGCGACTCACTACGGCTCGCTACGCTTCCCCGCGCCTCGATCGCCCTTGCCGGCAACTCAATCGATCGCCGCTCGAAACTCGCGAGCGCGGCGCACGATGGCGTCTCGGTCACGTCGTTCGATCCAGCTCTTCTCGACCAAGGAACTTCCGGCGCCGAGTGCACAGGCGCCGGCATCGAGAAACGCCTTGGCCGTCGCGACGGTAACGCCCCCCGTCGGCATCAGCCGGACCTGAGGGAGTGGGCCCTTGAGCGCCTTGAGGTAGGCGGGGCCGAAGGTGTCGGCGGGGAAGATCTTGACGACGTCGGCTCCGGCCTGCCACGCGCGGACCGTTTCGGTCGGCGTCAGGGCGCCGGCCATCACGGGAACCGAATAGCGTCGGCAGAGCTCGATGATCCGTTCGTCGGTATGCGGACTGACGACATACCGGGCTCCGGCCAAGATGGCGATTCGAGCCGTTTCCGAGTCGAGCACCGTACCGGCTCCCAAACAGATCCGATCGCCGAGCCGATCGGCGACCCGCTCGATGATCTGCGGCGCCTTGGGAACCGTGAACGTCACCTCGATCGCCTCGACTCCCCCTTCGAGCAACGCTTCGGCGGTCTCGAGCAGTGCCTCCCCCGAATCGGTCCGCAGCACGGCGACCAGCCGGGTGTCCAACAGTCGCGAAAGCAGATCGTTCATCGGGAGCACTCCGAACTTCAGTCCGATTTCGGGAAGCGAGCCGAATGACGGCAAACCTCCGAGGCGGCGGCAGCGTACCGGAGGGTACGAATTGTAGACGGAACCGCGGAGGGGTGCATAATGAGGCGCGAGGGAAGAGTCGGTCGAGACGAGTCGTTCGGCGCGAACGCCGATTGCTCGCCCGCTCGCACCGATTCGGTCGTCGAGAGCCTCGTCCGCGATGCGTTCCGAACCGTCGTTGGTCGCCGCGAACTCGGTCTTCGGGATTCCCGAAGTGCGGATCGTCGTCGCAGTCGCGTCGGTTCTCGCCCTGGTGGCGGTGCTCGTCTATGCCGTCGCCTGGCTCCGCGATCGCCTGTTGGGGGCGCCCGACCGGAGCGAGGTGGAACATCTCGAGCAGTTCAGGGACCTGGCTCGTGAAGGTACGATCGGTCAGGACGAATTCCTCAAGGTCCGATCGGCGATCGCGACCTTGGTGAAGGAGCGGCACGCTCCGTCCGTCGATCGAACCCGATCTCTCGGACAACTCCCCTCGGTCCCTCGGACCGACTCGAACGAGTCGGCAGACCGAGTCGATCCGGTCGGGGAGACCGACTCCGCAAGGGATGCGGACGGGCGGTCGTGGACCGGTCCTGCGAACTGATTTGGCTGTGTGCGTGGCGCCGCAACGCCCCGGTCGAGTGCAGATCGGCGGACTTCGGCGGCGACAATACGATCTGTGAAACGGCTCGAGGATAGCGGGCAGGGAAGTACCCACTAGCCGGACGACGCCCGAGCGCGTCGAACGGTGTTTCGAGTTGCACCTGGGATGGGTTCTTCGAACAGCGATAAAGGAGTGCTGCATGCCCGCGGGTAACGACTCTGGCAACACGCGTCGGACGGGTGCCACCAAGAAGAACGCGTTCTGTTCCTTCTGTCGCAAGAGCTATCGCGACGTCGGGCCGCTCGTCGAGGGCCCGGGTGACGTCTACATCTGCGGCGAGTGCGTCGAGCTCTGCGAATCGATTCTGGAACAGGAACAGCGGCGGCACAGCCCGACCAAGAAGCTGTTCAACAAGATCCCGACGCCGCGCGACATCGTCGGCAAGCTGGACGAATACGTCATCGGTCAGCCGTTCGCGAAGAAGGTGCTCGCCGTCGCGGTCCACAATCACTACAAGCGACTGACGGCATCGTGGGAGGGGAGCGACGTCGAGATCGACAAGTCGAACATCCTCCTGATCGGCCCCACCGGCTCGGGCAAGACGCTGCTCGCCCGGACCCTGGCGCGAATCCTCAACGTCCCCTTCGCCATCGGCGACGCGACGACGCTGACCGAGGCGGGTTACGTCGGCGAAGACGTCGAGAACCTGCTGCTCAAGCTCCTGCACGCCGCCGACTTCGACATCGAAGCGGCTCAGCGAGGCGTGCTGTACATCGACGAGATCGACAAGATCGGCAAGACCAGCCAGAACGTGTCGATCACCCGCGACGTTTCGGGCGAAGGGGTGCAACAGGCGCTGCTGAAGATGCTCGAAGGGACCGTCGCCAACGTCCCGCCGCAAGGCGGACGAAAGCACCCCGAGCAGCAATACATCCAGATCGATACCTCGAACATCCTCTTCATCTGCGGCGGCACGTTCGTCGGGATCGAGGACATCATCCGCAAGCGGCTGGGGCGAAAGACGATCGGCTTCGGTCAGGATGCCGGACGGCGTGAAGACCGAGGCGCGGCCGAGCTGCTGCCGCAGGTGACGAGCGACGACGTGCTCGAGTTCGGGCTGATCCCGGAGCTGATCGGCCGTCTGCCGGTCGTGTCCGCGCTGGCGCCGCTGGACGAGGCGGGACTGATGCAGGTGCTGACCGATCCGAAGAACGCGCTGGTCAAGCAGTATCAGGCGCTCTTCGGCATGGAAGGGTGCGAACTGAGCTTCACCGAAGATGCCCTCAAGGCGATCGCCGACCGGGCGCTCAAGAAGGGGACCGGCGCTCGCGGACTCCGATCGATCATCGAAGAGACGATGCTCGACGTCATGTTCGAACTCCCTGAGCAGGCCAAGGGGTCGAAGTTCCGCATCGACGCCGACGTCGTGAACGGTCAGAGTCGACTCTTCCAGCGTCTGGAAGCCAAGAGCGCCTGAGCCGCCCGATCGCGGCCGAGCGGCTCACGCGGCTCGACGGCAACTGATTCCGGAACGTCGTTCCGATCCAAGCAGCCCCGGTCCTCCGGGGCTGCTTGCGTCATGAGCCGGGCTCGCCTCGATTTCCGCTCGCGAATCGCCCGGAATCGAAACACCCCAATTGCCCCCTCTTGCCGTTCGGCGTCGGGAGCTGCGGCAGCGTTCCGTCCGAGTCTGGGCTCGCATCCGGCGCAAGATGACGTTACCTTGCCCCCTCTCGCGTCACGGGCCGACTCACTCCGAGCCGGCCCGCGTCACCGGATTCTCACCGCTCGTCGACACGCCGCCTCGGTTCGGGCCTCTTCGCCTGCAGCCGCCGTCGGTCGTTCGGGAAAGGGGAGGAATCGGGGGTCCAATGCGGTTGCATCGCGGTCGGCAGTTGATACACTGGGCCGATTCCATGAGCGATTGTGAAACCGTGGTTCGTATTTGGATCGCCCCCGCGGAGACGGAATCAAGGAGATTCTCCACGCAGGCCCCGGTGGCACGACGCGTCGCCGCAACGAGTCGACGCAGAGGTTAGACAGTTACCTATGACGATCACGAAAGAGCGGAAGCAGGTTGTTGTCGGGGAGTTCCGTAGGGCTCCGAACGATACGGGTTCGCCCGAGGTTCAGATCGCGATTCTGACCGAGCGGATCAACAACCTGACCGAGCACATGCGCAGCAACTCGAAGGATTACTCGACCCGTCGAGGCCTGCTTGCCATGGTGAGCCGCCGCCGCCGACTGCTGGACTATCTGAAGAAGATCGATCAGCAGCGGTACCTGGACGCCATCGGGCGTCTCGGCATCCGCAAGTAGCCTGCGATCGTCGTCGGGCTTCTCTCTTCAGCGTCGCTCGGCCGACTCTCGGGTCGGCCGGTCGATCGTTCTGTGCCCGATCGTCGGCGTCTTCTGACGCCGACGTCCTGCGAAGCTCATCGGAAGCGGTCGGGATTCCCGTAGGCGGATCCCGCCGGATCGTTCGACCGAGCCGTCGTTGCGTTGACGGTGCGGATCGGGACGGAGTCCGTCGCGACTTCTTCTGGTCCAGCGCGCCGCCTCTTCAGGAC
>CAZZBI010000323.1:0-6000 GCA_964652385.1 uncultured Pirellulaceae bacterium
CAGAGAAGCGGTCGGCTGGCGGCGACGGACAGGGATCATCGGAACGGCGTCGGGCCCTGACCGAAGACGGAGATCCGGGGAGGAAGCCGCCTCAGCGGTCCTCGAGACCCCAGCGGATGATCAGATCTTCGGCTCCCGGAGTCAGGCCGCGGAGCTTGGCCGCGAGAACCGCCTTTTCCGAGCTCGACGCCTTCGCGGCGCGCGAAGCAAGCTTCTGCAACTTGACCCGACGATGACGGCGTCGACGCAACTCTCGCTGACGTTCGCTCATGCTCACGGAAACCGACTCCCAGGACCAGGCCAAGAACCGCTGACACGGCATCCGCCCTCGGACGCCCTTACGGAAACGACGCAGTCTACCGACCGGAGCGGATCGAAGCAATCGAGGCCGCCTCGGCACCGCCAAGCCTCGAGCGTCCCTCCTCCGGTCGGTCCGCTCGGCGCCGAGCCGATACGACGCTGACCGACTCAGCGCCGTGCCAACTCGCGCAGCACCTCGATCCCCCGATCCAAGACCTTGTCGTCGGCCGCAAAGCTGATCCGGAAGTGGGTGTCGTGGCGACTGAAGATCGAGCCGGGGATGATCAGCAGTTCCCGCTCGATCGCCGCACCGATGAATTCGTCTCCGCTCCCCCAGGGGAGTTTCGGGAAGACGTAGAAGGCGCCGTTGGGAACGGTCAGTTCGTACAGGTCCTGCAATCCCGCGACGATCCGGTCGCGCTTCCCGCGATAGTCCGCGACCGCTCGGGACATGTCGACATCCATGGCGGCAAGACCGGCCCACTGCACCGGATGCGGCGCACAGACGAACGTGTACTGCTGCAGCTTCAGCATCGCGTCGATCAGTTCCTTGGGGCCGTGGACCCACCCCAGCCGCCAGCCGGTCATCCCGTGACTCTTCGAGAACCCGTCGATGACGATCGTCCGCTCGTTGAAGCGGGCGGGCGACACGAACGGTTCGTCGTAGCTGAACTGCGAATAGATCTCGTCCGAGATCAGGCAGACGTTCTTTGCCTGAGCCAGTTCGGCGATCGCCCGCAGGTCGGCTTCACTCGCCTGAACGCCGGTCGGGTTCGCCGGGCTGTTGACGATGATCGCCTTGGTCCGAGGGGTGATCGCCGCCGCGACTCGGTCGACGTCGATCCCGAAGCCCGGTCCGGAATCGACCGGTACCGGGACCCCTCCGGCCATCCGAACGAGCGATGGGTACATGACGAAGTAGGGATCGAAGAAGATCACCTCGTCCCCCGGATCGATCAGTGCCATCAGGGCGAGCACCAACCCGCCGCTGGTCCCCGAACAGACGAAGACGTCCCGATCGGCATGTCCCAGCGGAGCGATCCGACGTCCCAGCGCCTCGCGCAGCGGCGCGATCCCCTGAGTCGCCGAATAGCCGTTGCGGCCGTTCCGCACCGCTTCGAAGAGAGCCTCCTTGACCGGCTCGGGGACATCGTAGTCGGGCTGGCCGATCGACAGATTGATCGGCTGACGCATCTTGGCGGCGAGATCGAAGATCTTGCGGATGCCGCTGCTGTCGAAGGCCGAGGTGCGCTGTGCGAGCCAGGGGTGTGCCATAGCGACGGATCGTCCGATTGACGGTAGGAGCAGGCGAGGCGAGGCGAGACGTCGGACGCTCGGGAGCGAATCGAAGGGCTCCCGGTCGCCGGATCGACGATTGTAGGCGGCGCGGCGGTCGCTCCCCAGACCCGTCGAGGGTGTCCGGCGGTTCCGCAGCCGAGTTCGAAGTCGCACGACGATGCGCAGCCGCCGGCCTCGTGGGATCGACCGCAGCGTTCGTCGCGATCGGGGGCCGAGGCGAATAATTCCAAGTCGCTTCCGCGCGGCGCTCGCGCGACGATTTGCCTCGATTCCGCGGGGAAACCGCCCCCTCGACGCTTCCTTGCGCCGCGAACCGCGGAAAACCGGTCGCTTGAGAGGGCGTCGGGCGGTTCCTAGAATGAGCGGACATGCGTCGCCGAGCGACGGGCCGTCCGATCGCTTCCTGCCGGCAGCTTCCTGCCGCGCCCGACGCGAAATCGCGAGCCGTGCCCGCATCTCGCCCGACGGCGAAGCGATCTCTTGGGGTCTCGGTCGGCTCTCCCTTCCCGGACGACTCTCGGCATGAGCGAGCTGTTCCACGAGTGCGGCGTCGCGGCGATCTACCACCTCGATTCGGCCGAGCCGAGTCCGCTCTGTCCCGAACAGGGCCCTGACGAGGTGACTCGCCTCCTCCCGCGGATGCTGCTCGATATCCAGAACCGGGGGCAACTCGCCGCCGGCATCTCGACCTACCAGCCGCAGCGCGAACAGCTCCTCTCGACCTACAAGGAACTCGGCACCGTCAGCGAGGTCTTCCGGCTGTCGCATCGGGGCAAGGCCGAAGCGCTGATGCGCGAGACGGCGGGGCGAGCCGGGATCGGTCATGTCCGCTATGCCACCTGCGGCTGCGACGACCGGAACTACGCTCAGCCGTTCGAGCGCCATCACCTGCAGCGGCACAAGTGGTTCAGCTTCGGGTTCAACGGCCAGCTCGCCAACTACGGCAAGCTCAAGGCCGAGCTGCTCGCGCAAGGGGACTATCATCTCTCCCGCGACAGCGACACCGAGATCATCATGCACGAGATCAGCCGCGAGCTGTCGGGGAACGAGAACCCCGGTTGGCTCGAGGTGCTCCGCCGCATTTCGCGCCGGTTCGACGGCGCGTACAGTCTGGCGCTCGTGAACTCGGCGGGCGAAATGGTCGTCGCTCGCGATCCGCTCGGCATCAAGCCGATGTGCTGGGCGAAGGACGGGGCGCTGTTCGCCGCCGCGAGCGAAAGCGTTGCGCTCCTGAATCTGGGCTTCGACGAAAAGCAGATCCGGTCGCTCGAACCGGGGCACGCGATCCTGATCGGCCCCGACGGATTCCGGATCGAACGGTTTGCCGATGAGGGGGAGCGGCGAGCCCACTGCTTCTTCGAATGGATCTACTTCGCCAACGTCGCCAGCACGCTCGACGATCGGAGCGTCTACCTGTCGCGAACCCGGTTGGGAGCCGAGTTGGCGGAGGCCGAACGGAGGGACGGCATCGTCACGATCGATCAGGACACGATCGTCGTGCCGGTCCCCGACACCAGCAAGGCGGCCGCCGATTCGATGGCGTACGAGCTCGGTGTCCCGTCGCGCGAAGGGCTGATCCGCAATCGCTACTCCGGCCGGACCTTCATCGAAGGGGGCTCGGGGCGACGGAAGAAGGCCGAGACGAAGTACACGCCGCTCCGCGAAGTGCTTCAGGGGAAGCGGGTCATCCTGGTCGAGGATTCGATCGTCCGCTCCACGACGATGAAGGTCCTGATCGATCGGATCTACGAGCGCGGCGGGGCGAAGGAGATTCATGTCCGCGTCGCCTGTCCGCCGATCGTCGCGCCCTGCTTCTACGGGATCGACATGTCGACGATCGACGAACTGTTCGCTCCCCGATTCATGGAGGGGAACGAACTGACGACCGCGATCCAGGACCGGATGGCGAGCGAACTCGGTTGCGATTCGCTCCGCTATCTGCCGGTCGAGGCGATCGCGCGCTCGGTCGGATTCGCTCCGGCCGATCTCTGCCAGGCCTGCATCACCGGCGAATATCCGACTCCCTACGGCCAGCATCTCTACCAGATCGCCAAGGGGAACGTCGGCGGTCGCGGCGGGAACCGGACCTACGAAGCGGTCGGCTGACCCCGCCGGGCGTCTCGTCGGTTGCTTCGGCTTCGCCGCGCCGCCACGCCGTGACGCTGAGCCGCCTAGTTCTCTTGTTTCTGCCGCTAGCCTCGCTTTCCGCGCCGGCTGAGTCGTCGCGCTTTGACGTTGACCGCTTTCCCAGCTTGCCGCTACAAGCCGTCCGGATGCCCGGGCGGTGTGTGACGACCTTCCGCCGGGTGGCGAACCGAGGCGGAGTCCTGCGGTGGCGGACAAGGAAGTCGAGACCGACGTCGGAGAGGTGTCGCTCGTTGGGCGGCTCGTCGGGCTCGTGCTGCGCCCCAATCGGACGTCGTTGATCCTCGGCGGCTTTCTCTGTCTGGCGGTCGCCGGCACCCTCGCCTCGACCATGTTCGGCACGCAGGCCGAGCCGGTCGACACGCTCCCCAAGGCTTGGGAACTGCTCGAAAAGACTCGCTATCCCGAAGCCCGTGCGATGGCGACGCGTCTGTTGTCGACGCGGTCCGGCGATCAGACGGTCGGCGAAGGGGCCTACCTGATCGGTCGTTCGCTCTGCGGCGAAGCCGAGACGGAGTGGAACGATCGCCGACGCATCGGCCTCTATCTGGTCGCCTCCCGTTACCTGCAGGAGGCTTACCTCGAAGGCTTCCCCGAGGGGCATGAGGACGAGGGGACCTATTACCTGGCGCTCTCGACGTTCGAGGCGGAGCGGTTGACGGCGAGTCTCCCGTTCTGGCGCGAGCTGCTGGAGCGCGAGCCGGTCCCGCGATGCCTGGAAGTGCTGCGCCGGATCGCCGATGTGCATCTGCGCGACACGAAGCTCCCGCCGGCCGAAGGTCTCGCGGTCCTCGCCGAATTGGCTCGCGAAGAACAGCTCGGTCGAGACGAGCGGGAGACGGTTCAGCTGGATTCCGCCGAGCTGCAGTTGCGTGCCGGAGCGCTCGACGAGGCGCTCGCCACGCTGGCGGCGGTTCCCGACGACACCTCGCTCCGCTCGCGACTGAGACTGCTCCGGGCTCGAACGATGTTGGTCGAGGCGCAAACCTACGAACGGATGCGCTCGCTCGGTCAGACCCCTCCGAAGGCCATCGAGCCGATCTACGAACGCGCGGTTTCCGAGCTGCTGGGAATCGAAGCGTCGCTGACTCCCGATCCGCAGGAGCGCGACGAGGCGAACTACCGTCTGGCTCAGTGCTACGCGAAGCTCGGCGATCTCGATCGGGCCGAGCAGCTCTTCGCGGAACTCCGTCGCGCTCGGATGGACGATTGGCTCGGTTGGAGCGCCGGCGTGCGCGAAGCGATGATGCAGTTTCAGCAGGCCGACCTTGCCGAAGCGGCGCTCCGCATGGGGACATCGTTGGCCGCGATGAAGCGATCTGCGGCGGTCGACGAGCGCTGGATCTCGGAATCCGAGATGCTCGGGGCGATCGAGGCGATGATGCAGCAGCAGATCGCCGGAAAGCAGTACGCCGAAGCGCTCGAGCTGGCTCGCGCGATGTGGCCTCCCCTCCCCCGCACCGCAAGTCTTGCGTGGCAGGCGCGCGTCCGTCGCGCTTGGGGCGAGTCGCTGCTTGCGGCGGCTCGCGAGCCGTTTCGCTCTCCTGATTTCGACGACCAGGCCGCTCGCCAGGAAGGGCTCGAACATCTGCGCGAGGCGGGGTGGGCGCACGTCAAGCTGGCGAATCTCGAGCGATCCGAGGCGACGTACGTCGACCATCTGCTCGCCGCGGCGGCCGCGTTCGCCGATGGGCATGACTTCGACGAATCGCTCAGGGTCTACGAAGAGGTGCTGGACGAAGGGAGTCGGAAGAACTCGGCTTGGCTGCTGCTGCAGATCGGCGCGAGTCATCTCGGAGCGGGGCGCATCGACCGTGCGCTCGAGGCCTTCGAACGCTGCATCGTCAGCTATCCGAACGACCCCGAATCGTATCTGGCGCGGATCGAGGCGAGTCGGATCCTGCTCGAACGGGACGACGCGGACGGCGCCGAGAAGATGCTGCTCGAAAATCTCGAGAACGCGGCACTCACCCCTCAGAGCCGCGAGTGGCGATTGTCGCTCTTTGCGCTGGCCCGAACCCTCTTTCGCGAGGCGTCGCTGCTCGAAGCGGAGAGTCGTTCGCTGGGCGTCGACGATCCGCTCTCGGCGACCGCCGACACCGCTTTCCGAAAGCTCGAGGAGAGCTACGAGGCGTTCCAGTCGGCGATCCGGCGACTGAACGAGGCGGTGCGGCGCTATCCGGACGATCCCCAGATCCACGAGTACCGGTACCTGCTCGCCGAAGCGCATCGAGCGGCCGCCAAATGGCCCAAGAA
>CAZZBI010000324.1:0-5984 GCA_964652385.1 uncultured Pirellulaceae bacterium
GCGTACTCCGCCCCCAGGAACGACGCCGCCTTGACTCGCTGCGGGATCGAGCCGAAGTCCAGGGTGGCCTGTTCGAGCCACGGGTACGGCGGCATGATCGAGCCTTCGACGAAGGTCGCGGGGTCGCGGAAGTGGGTCAGGTGCCACAGATGCGACTGGCGTCCTCCCTCGCGCTGCAGATCGGGTCCGATGCGGCGCGAGCCCCACTGGAACGGACGATCGTAGACGTACTCGCCGGGACGCGAGTACTCGCCGTACCGCATCGTGTCGCGCAGCAGCGGACGGATGAGCTGCGAGTGGCAGTTGTAGCACCCCTCGGCGACGTAGATGTCGCGCCCGTAGAGCTCGAGCGGCGTGTACGGCTTGACCGAGGCGATCGTCGGGACGTTGCTGCGGATCAGGAAGGTCGGCACCATCTCGAAGGCCGAGGCGGCGATGACCGACAGGGTGACGTAGATCGTCATCCGGACCGGCAGCCGCTCCCAGCGGCGATGCCAGTAGCCGTGCGCCCAGTGATCGATCTTCTTGCCGACCTCCAGCACCCCTTCGAGTGCCGGTGCGTTCGGAGCCGCCTCGTGATAGGTCGGCGCCAGGATCGCCGCTCGATGCACCGGCACCTCGTAGGTCGCCGGACGCATCCGCCAGGTCATGAACACGTTCACGCCCAGCAGACCGACGCCGCCGACATAGAGCAGACCGGCGAAGAGGCGGATCCAGTACATCGGCAACAGCGCCTGGACCGTCCGAACGAAGTCCGGGTAGACCATGTTGCCCGTCTCGTCCACCGCCGACCACATCAGCCCCTGAGTGATGCCGGCCCAGTAGATCGGAACGATGTACAGCAGGATCGCGATCGTGCCGGTCCAGAAGTGCATGCTCGCCATCTTCTTGCTCCAGAGCCCGTTCGTCTGGAAGATGCGCGGCGCGAGCCAGTAGAGCATGCCGAACGCCATGAAGCCGTTCCAGCCGAGGGCGCCGGAGTGGACGTGAGCGATGGTCCAGTCGGTGAAGTGACTGAGCTTGTTGACCGTCTTGATGCTCAGCAGCGGCCCCTCGAACGTCGACATGCCGTAGAAGGTAATGCCGACGACGAAGAACTTCAGGACCGGATCGGTCGCGACCTTGGACCACGCTCCGCGGAGCGTCAGCAGGCCGTTGATCATGCCTCCCCACGACGGCATCCAGAGCATGACCGAGAAGATCATGCCGAGCGTCGTCATCCAGTCGGGAACGGCCGAGTAGTGCAGGTGATGCGGGCCGGCCCAGATGTAGATGAAGACGAGCGACCAGAAGTGGATGATGCTCAGTCGGTACGAGAAGACCGGCTTTTCGGCCGCCTTGGGCAGGAAGTAGTACATCAGCCCCAGGAACGGCGTCGTCAGGAAGAAGGCGACGGCATTGTGGCCGTACCACCACTGCATGAACGCGTCCTGAACCCCGGCGTAGATCGGATAGCTCGTCAGGATCCCGGTCGGAACGACCAGGTTGTTGAAGACATGCAGCACCGCCACGGTGACGATCGTCGCGATGTAGAACCAGAGCGCGACGTACATGTGCCGCTCGCGGCGATTGAGCAGCGTCATCAGGAAGTTGCCGCCGAAGATCACGAGCCAGACGACGGCGATCGCGATGTCGACCGGCCACGGCAGCTCGGCGTATTCCTTCCCCTGGCTGAACCCCAGCGGAATCGTCAGCGCCGCCGCGACGATGATCCCCTGCCAACCCCAGAAATGAAGGCGGCTGAGCAGATCGCTCCACATCCGTGCCTTGCACAGTCGCTGGGTCGAGTAGTAGACCGCCGCGAAGATCGCGTTCCCCGCGAACGCGAAGATCGCCGCATTGGTATGCAGCGGTCTCAGACGTCCGAAGGTCAGGAAGTCCATGCCGAAACTGGCCGCCGGAACGACGAGCATCAGGGCGACATAGACCCCTGCCAAGGTTCCGACCAGCGCCCAGAGGATCGTCGCCCAGACGAACAGACGGACGATGCGGTCGTCGTAGGTGAACTCCTCGTAGCCGGTCCGCGAAGCGGAGGACTGCGGCTTCTCCGGGGCGACTCCCGCGTCCCCGAAGGGAGCGACGGAGCCTGCATCGTGGGCGTGACTCATGCGCTGGATCATCCGATTCGCAGGATCTCGGGCCGTCCCCTCTCGCCGTCCGTTCGGCAAGACGCGGCGCGTCGATCGATGAAGGGGGGCGACGATCGCAAGCCCTGTGCCAACGTCCGCGAGTCGATTCGTCGCACCCCGCTCGTCTCACTGTCGCAAACCGACCGGATCCCTCGCCAATCCCCGCTCCCGCACGCCCCTCGTCGCGGTCGCCGCACGACCGATCCCGTTCGCTCCTCGGCTCTTCACCCAGACTCCGGCCCATCGGTCGGCGCGCATCTCAGGTGTGCGGCGCGCCCCGCACGCGCCGAAGTGTGCGGTCAGGCTCACTTGATCACCGATCGCGCGGATCGACTCGTTCGATCCCGGTTCGGACCGACCGATGTCCGCACTCTCGTCACGAGCGCCGGACCGGACTCCCGTCGATGGCCGTTCGGATCGGGCCGGATCGAACGCGTTGCTTCGCTCCCGTTCGCACCGCTACGCTGTCCCGGTCCCCTTGCCCCACGCGACCCCGCTCCCCCCAGTTCCCGCCGGAGATGCTCCCCATGTCCCAGCCCGTTCGCCCGATCGATCGCCGTCAGTTGTTGGTCGGCGGAGTGGCCGGCGCGCTGGCCCTCGGCTTTGCGCCCGTCGCTCGGGCCACATCAGCGCCTCGCCCCGCGCGCCGCACCGCTCCGAGCGATCGGATCACGCTCGGCTTCATCGGCGTCGGCATGATGGGGCGCGGCCATCTGAGCGGCTTTCTGGGTCAGGACGATGTCCAGGTGCTGGCGGTCTGCGACGTCGAGACGACGCGGCGCGAGAATGCCGTGCAGCAGGTCGAAGCCCGCTATGCCGAAGCGACTCGAAGCGGTGCGTACCGCGGGTGCGACGGCTACGTCGACTTTCGCGAACTGCTGGCGCGCGACGACATCGACGCGGTCGTCATTGCCACGCCCGATCACTGGCACGTCCTCAACTCGCTCCACGCGATCGCCGCCAAGAAGGACGTGTACTGCGAGAAGCCGCTGACTCATTCGATCCGTGAAGGTCGTCTGCTCGTCGATGCGGTGCGAAACGCCGGAACGGTCTTCCAGACCGGCAGCCAGCAACGGAGCGAGTTCGGCGGGCGGTTCCGGACCGCGGTCGATCTGGTCCGCAACGGCAGGATCGGCCGCCTGAAGACGGTCCGAATCGGCGTCGGAGCCCCTCCCGTCCCCTGCGATCTGCCGACCGAGCCGACTCCCGCCGACGTCGACTGGGATCTCTGGCTCGGTCCCGCTCCCGAACGCGGCTACAACGAGATTCTCTGCCCCAAGGGGATGCACGGTCACTTCCCCGCCTTCCGCAACTATCGGGAGTATGCCGGCGGCGGACTCGCCGACATGGGGGCTCATCATTTCGATATCGCGCAGTGGGCGATGGATCGGGATGCGTCGGGGCCGGTGCGGATCGTCCCCCCCGCCGACGGTTCGAAGTCGGGTCTCGAGTTCGTCTTCGACGACGACGTCCGAATGATCCACGGCGGTCCGAGCGGCTGCACGTTCGAGGGGACCGACGGTTCGATCTACGTCGATCGTGGCGAACTGAAGAGCGACCCCGCCTCGATTCTCGAGACGCCGCTGACCGATGCCGATCACCGCGTCTACCACTCCGAGAATCACCACCGCAACTGGATCGAGTGCCTCCGCACGCGGAAGCGTCCCATCTGCGACGTCGAGATCGGACATCGCTCGGCTTCGCTCTGCCATCTGGCGAACATCGCGTATCGCCTGGAACGCGAGCTGACCTGGGATCCGGTCGCGGAACGGTTCGCGGATGACGAAGCGGCGAACGCCTTGCTCTTCCGCGAGCCGCGAGAGGCATGGACCTACGAGGTCTGAGTCGCATCGGAGCGCCGACCTTCCGTTCGCGTCCCTCCTCACGACTCGCTTCTCCCTCACGACGAGCCTTGCCATGCTCCCTTCTCGGTCGCTCGCGACGCTGCTGCTGTGGTCGATGCCGCTCTTGTCCGCTCCGGAACTCCTCGCCATGCAGGACCCCTCGATCAACCAGGACGAATCACGGGTACCGCACTATGTCCTCCCCGACCCGCTCCGCTTCGACGACGGCTCGCCGGTCCGAGACGCTGCAGATTGGCCGCGACGACGCGAGGAACTCCTCGAGACGTTTCGGCGCGAGATGTTCGGGCGGACTCCCGCGATCGACCTGCCGATGACGGTCGAACTGCTCGAGGAATCGTCCGCCCTGTTCGACGGTCGGGTTCGCCGCAGGCAGTTCGCGGTCCGCTTGGGAGACGCGCCGCGGCAGCTGACCGTTCATCTGCTGCTGTACGTGCCGGCCGAGGCTTCGGGTCCGGTACCGACCTTTCTGGGCCTGAACTTCAACGGCAACCACACGGTCGAAGCGGATCCGGCGATCCGACTGACCGAGGCGTGGGTAAGGGATGGCGGAGAGGCGAACGGGGTCGGTCATCGTGCGACCGACGCGGGGCGCGGAACCGCTTCGCGCCGCTGGCCGATCGCCGAGATTACCGCCGCCGGCTACGGAGTCGCGACCGCCTACTACGGCGAGATCGATCCGGACGAGGACGACGGTTGGCGAAACGGGATTCACGGCCTGGTCGAGTCGCCGACGACCGAGCGTCCGGCCGACGCGTGGGGGAGCATCGCCGCGTGGGCGTGGGGGATGAGTCGTCTGCTCGATGCGCTCCGAACGCTGGAGGACATCGACGGCGATCGAGTGATCGCGATCGGCCACTCGCGTCTGGGCAAGACGGCGCTGTGGGCGGGAGCCGAGGACGAGCGATTCGCGATGGTCGTCTCGAACGACAGCGGCTGCGGGGGGGCCGCGATCTCACGCCGGAAGTTCGGCGAGACGGTCGCGCGGATCAACTCGGTCTTCCCGCATTGGTTCTGCGACAACTATGTCGCCTACGGCGGACGGGAAGAGACGGCGGCGTTCGATCAGCACGAACTGATCGCGCTGATCGCTCCGCGCCCCGTTCACATCGGCAGCGCATCGCAGGACCTCTGGGCCGATCCGCGAGGGGAGTTCCTCGCGGGCGTCGGCGCCGATCCGGTCTATCGGCTCCTGGGGACCGACGGGCTGGCGAGCGACCGTTGGCCGAGCGCGGGAGAGCCGATCGTCTCGACGATCTCGTATCACTTGCGGGAGGGCGAACATGATCTGCTGCTCGAGGACTGGCAGGCCTACATCGCCCAGGCCGATCGCTATCTGCGGCGACGTTGAGCCGAGGTTTCGATCGGACGAACTCCTCGGAGGGCGCCCGAAAAGCCCGGAGTTCCTTTGGCGGTCATCGCGCTCCGTTGCGGCTCTTTCTCGCAGGTGAGGAGACGTTCCTCTTCGCCGCAACCCACTCGGTCGTCGTCGGTCGTTCCGCTCTGCGGTATCGATCGGACGGCGATCGCCTGCGAGAGGAATCGATCATGTCCGGAAAGCTCCTGTTGGCCGTCGCCTCGATCGCTCTGATGTTCGTCGCCGCCCTGCCCCAGTCGGGCCAGTGCGCCGGCGGTGGCGGCGGCGGTCGAGTTCGGCTCGAAGCACGTCTCTCGGGACAGGGAACGCCGGCGAGCGGCAAGGCGCGTTTCGAGGCGCGAGGAAGCCGCATGAAGCTGACGGTCGAGGTCGAGGACTTCATCACCGCTCCGGCTCAGGCGACCGTCAACGTCGCCGGCAACGTCTATGTCCTCAATCTCAGTGGAGCCGGCTTCGGCGACCTGAACCTCGACACCGAGAACGGTCAGGCAGTCCCGGATCTGTCGGGGGGCGGTTCGGTCGTCGTGACGGTCGGAGCCGAAGAGATTCGCGGCAACTTCTGAGTCGCGAGCGAGATGAGCCGCCTCGCGGGTCGCGGAACGTGGCCCGCGAGAG
>CAZZBI010000325.1:0-2348 GCA_964652385.1 uncultured Pirellulaceae bacterium
TTTCCGCCCACGCCGCTCGCCGAGAGCGATCAGGTTCGGATCGGGGATTCCTGTTTCGCGATGGGCAACCCGTTCCTGCTGGCGACCAATCTGCAGCCGACGGTGACCTGGGGAATCGTGTCGGGGACGCGTCGCTATCAGTACCCGGCCGGGACGCTCCTGGAATACACCGACTGTCTGCAGACCGACGCGTCGATCAATCCGGGCAACTCCGGCGGTCCGCTTTTCGACGCCGAAGGCAACGTGATCGGCATCAACGGTCGGATCTCGCTCGAAAAGCGAGCACGCGTCAACGTCGGCGTCGGCTATGCGATCTCGGCCAATCAGGTCCGGCACTTCTACGGTGTGCTGTCGAGCGGTCGGCTGGTCGATCATGCGACGCTCGGCGCGACGGTGGAAACCGATCGGGAAGGGCGAGTCGCGGTCGACGCGATCCTCGAAGGTACCGACGCCTTTCGTCGCGGTCTGCGTTACGGCCATCAGATCGTCTCGTTCGGCGGCCGCTCGATCGATACGGTCAACGGCTTCAAGAATGTGCTCGGAATCTTTCCGGACGGCTGGCGCGTGCCGATCGCCTTCGACACGTCGGAAGGGCGTATCGAGACGCAGGTTCGTCTGGAGCGGCTGCACGGCGAAGAGGAACTGATCGAACTGGTCCAGGGACCCGCCGTTGCGCCATCCAGGCCGGACGGCGAAGAGACTCCGGACGGTGAAGGTCCCTCTCCGGGCGACGGCGATCCGCACGGCAGCGGCGCAGCGGCGGAAGCCGAAGTCTCGCCGAGCGTCGCCGCCTGGTACGAGCCGCGACGCGGCTATGCGAACTTCTTCTTCAATCGGGTCCATCAGGATCGTCTGCTCGCGCCGTATGCGGATCGTTCGCGAGCCGAGCAGTTGTTGCAGGTGACGCTCGAGACGGCCGACGGAGGGACGATTCTGGTCGCCGTCGGGCCCGGAACCGCGGCCTGGCGAGCCGGAAACGACGTCGAAGGAGTCGACTTCGGTCAGGATCTGGCGACGCAGCTCGCGCCGTCGAATACCGGCCTGCTGCTGGCGATCCATCACTGGCAGCGTCTGATCGTCGGCGAGCTGCGGCGAACGGGCGAGGTGATCTATCTCGGCACCGCCCCCGGCATCGACGATACCGCGTTCGAACTCGCCGCGACGCACGATCGCCTGACGGCGACACTCGGATCGGTCGAGAGCGAGTTCGTGTTCGAACCGGGAACGGGGCGCCTGGCGGGGATCGAGCTGCTGGCCGACGATCGCTTCGACCCGTGTCGACTGATCTTCTCGGACGAGACCGAGTTCGACGGCATGCGTCTGCCGAGTCGCTGGCGTGTGGTGGTCGGCGGAACGACGGTCGGTGATTTTCGCGTCGTCGGCTACCGCTGGAGCGACGCGCCTCCTGCCGTAGAGCGAGGGAATCCATGAGCAGCATCGACCGGAACGACCGAACGCTCTCGCGACTCGGCCGAGCTTGCGTCTCGGTGTTCGGATGCGTCGCTATCGCTTCGGCGTTCGCGGCCATGATGCCGAGTCGGTTGGCCGCTCAGGAACGTCCTCGACCGATCGTCGAGCTGACCGCCTCGGCGCGAACCAAGGTGGTCAAGCTCTTCGGTGCCGGAGGAGCGAAGGGGCTCGAAGCGTATCAGACCGGCGTGCTGATCTCGGACGAAGGGCATGTGCTGACCGCCTGGAGTCACGTGCTCGACGCCGATACCGTCGCGACATTTTTGGACGACGGCCAGCGGTACGAGGCGACGCTGCTCGGCTACGACCCGCGAACCGAGATCGCGATCCTGAAGATCGATGCGCAAGGGTTGCCGCATTTCGTGCTCGACGATTCGATGCGCGTGCCGGAGCCGGGGGAGCTGATCCTGGCACTGACGAATCTCTATGGCGTCGCGACGGGCAACGAACCGGCGAGCGTGCAGCACGGCACGGTGACGGCGGTCCGGTCGCTCGAAGGAGATCGGATCGGGGGGCGGTTGCCGTATCGCGGCCCGGTCATCGTCACCGACGCGATCACCAGCAATCCCGGCACTCCCGGTGGAGCGATCGTCGACGCGTCGGGGTATCTGGTCGGGCTGGTCGGCAAGGACCTGAAGGCCGACGACGCCGACATCTGGCTCAACTACGCCTTGCCGATCGCCGAACTGCGTCGATCGATCGACGACATCCTGGCGGGGAAGCTGCTGCTGGCGTTCGAGGAGAATCGTCCTGAGGTGTCCGAGCCGATGACGCTCGAACTGCTCGGCATGGAACTCGTTCCCGACGTCGTCGGACGGACTCCGCCGTTCGTCGATCGAGTCGCCCGCGGGAGCGCGGCGGAACGCGCCGGAGTTCGT
>CAZZBI010000325.1:2358-3256 GCA_964652385.1 uncultured Pirellulaceae bacterium
CAACAGGTCGAGACGGTGCTCTCGCGCATTCATCGGGACGACCTGTTGGTGCTGACGTTCCAGCGCGGCACGGCAACCGTCACCGTCGAACTGGAGGTCCGCTGATGCGGTTCGAGCGAACGGAAAGCCTCTCGATCCGCTCTCACCTCGCGATGGGCCTGCTGATTGCCCTGGCGGCGATCCCGTCGGTGGTCCCGTCGGTGATCGCTCAGGAGGAGTTCGCGGTCCTGCGCCGGGCGGCCGAACAGGTCGCGGGGAGCGTCGTGCAGATCGAGACGATCGGCGGTCGGGAGCGAGTCGGCGATCGGTTCATTGCCGCCGGACCGTCGACCGGCGTAGTGGTTTCGGACCGCGGACTGATCGTCACGAGTCTGTTCGCGATCGTGCACGAACCGACGTCGATCCTGATCCGACTGCCGAACGGAAATCGTGTCCCGGCGCGGATCGTGTCGCGCGATCTGGCGCGGAACCTGGTGCTGCTCGAGTCTCCCGAAGCGGCCGGATTGCCGGTTCCCATCGCCGCCCCCGAGGCCGAACTGCAGGTCGGTCAGTTTGCGGTCGCGGTCGGACGCGTGCACGACGCCGAGCGGATCAACACGTCGGTGGGCATCATCAGTGCGCTCGATCGCGTTTGGGGTAAGGCGATCCAGACCGACGCCAAGATCTCGCCGAGCAACTACGGCGGGGCACTGGTCGATCTGCAGGGGCGCGTGATCGGCATTCCGGTACCGATCTCGCCGCAGAGCGACGAGCAGTTGGCCGGCTTCGAGTGGTACGACTCGGGAATCGGGTTCGTGATTCCGTTCGAGACGATTCTCGAACATCTCGATCGCTGGGTGGCCGAGGATCTCCGCCCCGGCAAGCTCGGCGTGACTCCGAAGGCATCGGACAACTTCAC
>CAZZBI010000325.1:3266-5932 GCA_964652385.1 uncultured Pirellulaceae bacterium
TCACCGAGCCGCTGGAGGTGGCGGCGGTCGGTCGATTGTCGCCTGCCGGAGTCGTCGGCCTGATGCCCGGGGATCGGATCGTCGAGATCGACGGCCGGCCGATCCGACGCTTTCCCGACCTGAAGCACGCACTCGGTCGCCGTTATGCGGGCGAGACGATCGACGGGGTGATCGAGCGGCAAGGGGAACGGATGTCGTTCCGGACGGAGCTGGCGGCCGAGATCGAACCGTTTCGAGTCGCGTCGCTGGGGATCGAACCGGCCGCGGTGCTCGATCCGGCGGCCGCCGGAATCGCGGGGGTCGTCGTCGAGCGCACCGAGGAACTCGGTCCGGCCGCGGCAATCGGAATCGCGGCCGGGGATCGGATCGTCGAGATCGGCGGAGCCGCGATCGCGTCGGTCGACGAACTGGCGACGGCACTGGCGCCGTTCGCTCCGGGCGAGAACGTCGAGATCGGCTGGTTGGCGGCGATCGACGGGCCGACCGGAACGATTCGCCGCGCCTCGGCGACGCTCGCGCCGCTCTCCGCGACGCTCCCTCCACCGCCGTTCGAAACGACCGAGGTGATCGATCCTGCGACGGCGTGCGAGCTCAGGGAGCTCCGCCTGGAGCAGTTCCCCGAGCTCTGCGATGTCGTCGTACCGACGCGGTTCGTCCCCGACGGATCGTTCGCGCTGGTGATCGTCGTCGGTGCGCCGGGGAAAGTCGATGCCGAGAAGTTGCGGGAACGCTGGGGAGTCGCGGCGGTGCGTGACGGTCTGGTCGTCGTCGCACCGCACTCGACCGACGAGCGGCGGTGGCAGCGGACCGACGTCGAACGGATCACGACTCAGATCGGCCAGGCGATCATCGACTACCAGATCGATCCGCGGCGCGTGGCGATCGTCGGCGAGGGACCGGGCGCGGCACTCGCGGCGCTGATCGCGACCGATGCGAGTCGTGCGGTGCGAGGGCTGGTGCTGATCGGGTCGGGACTCCCTCCCGGCGTGGCGCTCCCCGAGAACGAACCGCTCCGACGCCTGTCGATCGGTCTCTGGCTGGCGACCGATGTCGCCGACACCGATCCGGTAAGGCAGCTGGTCAAGGCGATCGAGGAACGGGGGATCGCGATTGTCGCGATGCCGTCTCCGCAGCCGGGCGAGCCCGAGACGCTGCGCGAAATCGGCCGCTGGACCCAATCGCTCGATCGACATTGAGCGAGCGTGCGGCCGTCCGCTTCGATGTCGATCGTTCCGAGGTTACCTTAGGACTCATGAACGATTGGCAACGACATGCGCTCGGTCTGTTCGGCATCGGTTTTCTGATGGCCGCGTTCGTGCTCGGCATGAGCGGCTTTGCGGGGAGCACACAGAAGTTTGCGCTCGGGGCGGCGGTACGGGTCGGCGTGCTGCTGAGCGTGCTCTGGATCGCGCTGCCGAGCGTGCAGTCGCTTTACCGGTACTTTCCGGCGTGGGTCTGGTACTCGGCGATCACGGTACTGCTGGCGGCGGCGCTGCAGGGTCGGATCGTCGTCCTCGTCGCCGCGTTCTTCGTCGTGCTCGTGGCGCTGCAGCTGATCAGCTGGTTTCTCGGCGGCCTGCGCGAATCGGGGAATCCCAAACCGAAACGGAATCGCTGATCGGACCCGTTTCGATCACGGCTCGCCACGGCGTGGGCCCGGCCGCTCCGTGTCCGAGGCAGGTTTTTCCACGCTGCCGCTGTCGATCCGAAGCGTCGGCGGCGTCCGAGCCGATCCGCCTTCCGTAGTGCGACCGACCCCGGTCGCATCGCCGTAATGCGACCGACCCCGGTCGCATCGATTGTCCGAGCCAAGTCACCAAGACCCGGCGGTTGGCGCTACGGGCTGGGAGGGCGCGGAGGACCCCTGCGCTTTGCGCTGCGGGCTGGGAGGGCGCGGAGGACCCCTGCGCTTTGCGCTACGGGCTGGGAGGGCGCGGAGGACCCCTGCGCTTCGCGCTACGGGCTGGGAGGGCGCGGAGGACCCCTTGCTGACGCTGCGGGCCGGCGGAGGGGACACTGACCTGGGCGGTGAATCGCGAGGTCAAAGCCAGTCCCGTCAGGGACGGCCGACGATAGCCCACCGATTTATCGGTGGGTCAATCCGCGAGAGAAGGATCCCGAGAGTCCCGGTAGGGACGAAAGAATCGACTCGTCGAACGACACACCGCGATCGGTCGACGCCCGCCTCTGTCGTCCCTGACGGGACTAGTCGGAACGAACGAGACGTGGCGTGCGCCGAGGACCGGCGTACGCGATCACCGAGTTCGTGTCCGCATTCGAGCGTCCCGATTCGTCGAACCAAGTCACCGAGACCTCTGCGCTTGGCGCTACGGGCTGGGAGGGCGCGGAGGACCCCTTGCTGACGCTGCGGGCTGGCTGGACCACGAACGACGACGGTCAATCGGTCTCTGGAAACAGGGCTGCGCGGGCCTCGGCTCGCAATCGCTCGGCGGCGCGGTGGTCGGGATAGAAGCCCGATCCGTCATCGACGGCGCCGGTGCCCCACCAACGTTCCCCTCGCTCCCAGGCTGCCACCGCTTCGGTCCGCTCCCCGGCCTCTAGCAGCCTGTTGAAGAGCTGCGTTTTCTCATGATCGTTTTCAGTTCCAGCTAGCGAGCAGCAGTCGGTCGCTGAAGTGCGTTTCTCGCGGCGAAGCGGCTCTCGGG
>CAZZBI010000326.1:0-4510 GCA_964652385.1 uncultured Pirellulaceae bacterium
CCCCTGCGCTTGGCGCTACGGGCTGGGAGACACGGAGACCCGGTCGCACTCGCCCCCCCGGCCGGACACCTTCCGCCTCTCTTCCCGGGCGGCTCGGCCCCGGCTGGCCGATTTCGGTGGTCCGGTCGTAGCGATCCTGCCGATCAAGACGGCGTACGGACCGATCTCCCCGGACCGGCCGCTCGTTTCGTCCTCGCGCCGCGGTATCGCCGATGAACGCCGAACTTCGTCTCTGTCTCGTGCTGCACGACCATCAGCCGGTCGGCAACTTCGAACAGGTCTTCGAGCAGTCGTACGGCGAAAGCTACCTGCCGTTTCTCGAGACGTTCGAGCCGTACTCGGACCTGGCGATCTCGCTCCATACCAGCGGCCCGCTGCTGGAATGGCTCGAAGCGCGCCATCCGGAATACGTCGAGCGTCTGTCGCGGCTCGTGGCGGCAGGGCGAGTCGAGATCGTCGGCGGCGCCTTCTACGAGCCGATCCTGACGATGATCCCGTCGCGCGATCGGATCGGCCAGATCGTCGGCTTCTCGCGGCATCTACACGAGCGGTTCGGAACGACGCCGCGCGGCCTGTGGCTCCCGGAACGAGTCTGGGAACAGTCGCTGGTGTCGGATCTGGCGCGAGCCGACATCGCATACACGATTCTCGACGACTGCCACTTCCGCAGCGCAGGGCTCGTCGACCGTCAGCTGACCGGCCATTTCGTCACCGAAGACGACGGCCGGACGCTCGGCCTCTTTCCCGGCAGCGAGCGGCTCCGCTACCTGATTCCGTTCCGGTCGGTCGACGAGACGATCGAGCATCTGCGCGAGCAGGCAAGTCGGGCTCCGGGAAGCGTCGCCGTCTTCGCCGACGACGGCGAGAAGTTCGGGACGTGGCCCGAGACGTATCGGCACGTGCATCAGGAGGGGTGGCTGCGACGTTTCTTCGATGCTCTCGTTCGGGAGCGTTCGTGGCTGAAGACCGTCACCCTCGCGACCGCGCATGCCGAGACGGCTCCGGTCGGACGCGTCTACATCCCGGACGGCAGCTATCGCGAGATGACCGAGTGGGCGCTGCCGGTCGAGCGGCAGCAGGTGCTCGACGATCTGAAGCACCGCTTCGAACATGATGAACGGTGGGACGATCTCCGGTCGTTCGTTCGCGGCGGCAACTGGCGGAACTTCAAGGTCCGCTATCCCGAATCGAACGAGATGTACGCGCGGATGATGCACGTCAGCGCCCGATTGGCACAGGCCGAACAGGAAGGCCTCAGTCCGCGGCTGTTGGCCGATGCCCGTCGCGAGCTCTATCGAGGCCAATGCAACTGCAGCTACTGGCATGGAGCGTTCGGAGGGATCTACCTGCCGCATCTGCGACATGCGGTCCACTCGCATCTGATCCATGCCGACACGCTGCTGGAACGCGCCGAGCGGAGCGACTCGACCTGGGTCGAGGCGACGGCGGACGACTATGACTTCGACACCGCTCCCGAAGTCCGTCTGGCGAACGACCGCCTGGTCGCCTGGATCGATCCGGGGGTCGGCGGGCGCCTGTACGGACTCGATGTCCGTGCCCTGCCGCTCGATCTCGGAGCGACCTTGGCGCGGCGTCCCGAGGCGTATCACGCCAAGGTGCGGCACGGCTCGTCGGGAAACGGCGGAGAGGTCGCGAGCATTCACGATCGAGTCGTCTTCAAGCAACCGGGGCTCGACCGGATGCTGCAGTACGACCGCGATCTGCGCAAGAGCCTGATCGATCGGTTCCTCGATGCGGACCTCGATCCGGGAGCGATCGAGCGGAACGAGACGACCGATCACGGCGACTTCGCCGACGCTCCTTACGCCGCCAAGGTGCGACGCAGCCCGCAGCGGATTCAGGTCCAGCTGCGCCGCGTCGGGACCGCCTGGGATCTGCCGGTGACGATCACCAAGGGAGTGACGCTCGAAGCGGGGAGCTCGGCGCTCGAGATCGCGTATCTGCTGGAAGGGCTTCCGCGCGATCGCTCGCTTCGCTTCGCGATCGAGTTCCACTTCGCGGGGCTTCCGGCCGGCGCCGACGATCGCTTCTTCCATCGCCTCGACGGGCAGCGACTGGGGCAGCTCGAAACGCGACTGGACCTCGAATACGTCACCGATCTCTGCCTGACCGACGCGTGGCAGGGACTCGATCTGCGCTGGACGTCGAATCGTCCGACCGGTCTGTTGACCTGGCCGATCGCCAGCGTCAGCCAGAGCGAAGGGGGATTCGAAGGGGTGCATCAGAGCGTGGCGTTGCTGCCGCACTGGATGGTGCGCGGCGACGCTGCCGGTCGCTGGTCGGTCACGATGCGACTGGAGGCGGACACGACGCTGGCCGAGTCGCGACGACCGTTCGCGCCGATCGCTCAGACCGTTCCCCAGTAGCCTCCGCGCTCGTGCTCGAACCGGGCTTCGCGCCCGGTCCCGCACGGGCCCACCTTGTCCTCGCCGTTCTCGTAGCGGTAAACCTCGACGCCGTGGACCCAGGTCCGGATCGGCCAGCCGGTCAGCGTCGAACCGTGCCACGGACTCCAGCGACTCTTGGTCAGCTGGTTCTCGTCCAGGATCGTCCGCTGCAGACGGGGATCGACGAGCACCAGGTCGGCGTCGTAACCGACGGCGATCCGCCCCTTGCCGACCAGATCCCAGACCCGAGCCGGAGCGTCGCTCATCCAGTGCGCGATCCGGGCATAGTCGCAACCGCCGCGCGACGCCAGGTCGAGCATCAGCGCCAGCGAGTTCTCGACCGCCGGCAAACCGCTCGGGCACTGCGGATACGGCAACGCCTTTTCTTCGAGCGTATGCGGCGCGTGATCGGTCGCGATCACCTGGATCGTTCCGTCCCGCAGTGCCGCGAGCAACTGCCGATTGTCTTCGGCCGACTTGATGCTCGGATTCATCTTGATGCGCGACCCGAGTCGCCCGTAATCGTCGACGTTGAAGAACAGATGATGCGGACAGACCTCGGCGGTGATCAGCCCGGCATGATCGACCAGCTCCGCCAGTTCGGCTCCGGTCGAGACGTGAAGCACGTGAAAGCGATGCCGATGTCGCTTCGCCAGATCGATGGCGCGGCGCGTGGCGATCACCGCCGCGGGGACGTCGCGAATCAGACTGTGGACAGCGACGTCGGTCGAACCGGCGAACCGCTCGGCATTGCGCCGCACCGTCGTCTCGTCCTCGCAGTGCGCACAGATCGGCAGCGTCGTCTCGGCGAAGATCCGCTCGAGCGCCTCCTGCTCGTCGACCAGCAGATCACCGGTGCTCGACCCGATGAAGATCTTGATGCCGGGAGTCCGTTCGGCCGCCGCCAGCTCGGCGACATTGGTCGGCGTCGCACCGATGTAGAAGCCGTAGTTGACGCGGCACCGAGTCGACGCGAGCCGCAGCTTGTCTTCCAGTCGCTGTCGATCGGTCGTGGTCGGCGACGTGTTGGGCATCTCGAGGAAGGTCGTCACGCCCCCCTTGGCACAGGCGGCGGTGGCGTGCGCCAGATCTTCCTTGTGCTCCAGCCCCGGCTCGCGGAAGTGGACCTGGTCGTCGATCACCCCCGGCATCAGCATCAGCCCGCTCGCGTCGATCGTCTCGTCCGCGACCGTCACATGGACCGGATCGATATCGGCGATCCGCCCCTCTTCGACGACGACCGAGGCGGTACGGATCCCGTCGGGAAAGACGACTTCGGCGTTGCGGATCCAGAGTCTCATGGAGATCGCGATTCCGTGGCAGGGGAGGGGTCGGAGCGTCGGCGGCGCGGACCGAGCGGTCGGTCCTGCGGTTCGCCTCAGTCTCGCCGATCGCCCCCGGTGCGACCAAGTGGGGCAGAGAGAATGCGCCTGAGCCGAGTTCCCGCGAAGGAAGGCCGCTCGTTCGTCGCCCCCCGATTACTCCGGAGGTCGCCGCTTCGGTACAACGAAGCGACGCATGCGCCGCTCTCCGCCACTCGACCGCACGGGTCCCCGATGAATCCCGACCGCCTTCGCCACCTGACCGACACCTTCTTCAGCGTCCCGAAGCAGCAGCTCGTCGAGATCTTCCGCGAGCTGCTCGATGCGGTCGAAGCCGAAGGGCATCTGCCCCCCGGCGGTCTGATGAGCCGCAACTACGAGACGGCTCAGGCGAACCCCGAGATCCACGTCCTGCCGGGAAATCTGAAGGACGCGCGTGACGCGGTCTTTCCGTTCTTCTGGGGCACCGACAGCTGGAACTCCGACCTGCATCTCGAGAACGTCAAGGGTCCGGCCAACGCCGCCTCGATGGTCGGCGCCCTCGCCTGTCTGCTGAAGAACCCGAACCTGTGCGTCGACACGTACTGTCTGAGATCGAACGAGCTCGAGGTGAAGGCGATCACGGCGCTGGCCAACCTGATCTTCTATCACACCCAGTCCCCCTGGGGCGTCTTCACGATGGGCGGGACGATCTCGAACCTGTACGCCGGCAAGATCGGCATCGAGAAGGTCGCTCCCGGCACGATGCATCACGGTCTGACCGGTCCGCACGTCGTCGGT
>CAZZBI010000326.1:4520-5884 GCA_964652385.1 uncultured Pirellulaceae bacterium
GTCTCGCAGGCGGCACACTATTCGAACAAGACGCTGGCGGGCTGGCTGGGGATCGGCACCGACAACCTGATCTCGATCCCGACCGCCCCCGACTGTTCGATGCGTCTGGATCTGCTCGAGGCGAAACTGCACGAACTGTATGCCCAGGGGGCTCGCGTCGCGTTCGTCATCGCCACCTTCGGCACGACCGACGCCTACGGGATCGACGATCTGGCAGGGATTCGCGCGATCGTCGAACGGACCGCTCAGGCGCACGGCGCGATCGTTCCGCATCTGCATGCCGACGCCGCCGTCGGCTGGACCAGCTGCTTCCTGACGGAGTACGACCTCGAGCGGAACGAGCTGCAGATGAGCGACGAGCTGCTCGAGCGGGTCGGGCGTCTGCGCCGCGCCGCCGAGGGGTTCCGGACCGTCGACAGCGTGACGATCGACTTCCACAAGATGGGCTGGGGACACTATCCCGGCAGCGCCTTCATCGTCAACCGCCGCGAAGAGCTGCGCTATCTGCTTCGCGAGAAGCAGGAAGTGCCGTACTTCAGCGAGGCGGACTATCGGCATGATCCCGCGCTCTTCACGCTCGAATGCTCGCGCCCCGGCCTCGGTCCGTACAGCGTCATGGCGTCGCTCGCCGGCATCGGTCTGCAGGGGTATCAGCTGCTGACCGCGCGGATGATCGAACTGGCGACGACGCTCAAGAACCGTCTGGAACGACTCGAGAACTGCAAGGTGCTGAACTTCGATACGCCGGGGCCGAGCGTCGTCTTCTGGGTCCTGCCGCGCGGCCGCGACGCCAAGCGGATCTACGAACAGGTCGTCGCCGGGACGTTGCCGATCGAGTCGCGACAGCGATTCTTCTCCGAGATTCGCCGTCTGTTCGAAAAGCGTCAGCAGTCGATCGATCCGAAGGTCGACGCACGACTGAGCTTCACCAGCTCGATGGGCTATCTGCCCGAAGGAATCCCGTTGCCGGCCTGGAAGGCGGTCTTCTTCCACCCGCGGACCGACGAACTGGTGATCGATCGGATCGTCAGCGGCATCGAGGATCTGGTCTGAGCCGCCGAGCGGATCGCGCTGCGGCGCACCGCTCGGCTCGACACCGCGGGCTGCGACACCGCGCGCCGCGACTCGCAGTGCCTCAGCGCAGGTCGCGCCCCACCGCCTCGTCCAGATGCTTCAGACCGGCTCGCTCCAGCCGCTCGATCAGACCTCGGTGCAGTCGCTTCACGAACCAGGGGCCTTCGAACACCAGACCGGTGTAGACCTGCAGCAGCGAGGCGCCGGCGCCGATCATCCGCCAGGCGTCGTCGGCATCGAAGATCCCGCCGACGCCGATGATCGGCAGCTTCCCTTGGGTGCGCCGATAG
>CAZZBI010000327.1:0-5883 GCA_964652385.1 uncultured Pirellulaceae bacterium
GTCAACAAGTTCGTCGAGTTCTTCGGCAGCGGCGTCAACTCGATGACGCTCGCCGACCGCGCAACGATCGCCAACATGGCTCCGGAATACGGGGCGACGATGGGTTTCTTCCCGATCGACGCGACCACGATCGACTATCTGCGTCGGACCGGGCGCGACGAGCGGACGGCGACGCTGGTCGAACGCTACGCCAAGGAACAGGGGCTCTTCCGGACCGACGATGCGCCGACGCCGACCTACACCAAGCGGTTGTCGCTCGATCTCGGCACCGTCGTCCCGTCGCTCGCCGGCCCCAAGCGTCCGCAGGATCGCGTGCCGCTCGATGCGATGGCGTCCGGATTCCGCAAGAGTCTGACCGCGCCGGTCGCCGAGCGCGGCTTCGGCTTGTCGGCCGACGATCTGAAGCGGACCGGGAAGTTCGAACAGGGGGCGGCGAAGGCCGACCTGAAGCATGGTGCCGTCGTGATCGCCGCGATCACCAGCTGCACCAACACGTCGAATCCGAGCGTGATGCTCGCGGCCGGCCTGCTCGCCCGCAACGCGGTGGCGCGAGGGTTGTCGGTTCCGGCCTACGTCAAGACGAGCCTCGCTCCCGGCTCGCGTGTCGTCACCGAATATCTCGCCGCCTCGGGACTCGACGAACCGCTCCGCCGGCTCGGCTTCCACACCGTCGGCTACGGCTGCACGACCTGCATCGGCAACAGCGGCCCGCTCCCCGATCCGGTCGCCGCGGCCGTCACCTCGGGAGACCTCGTCGTCTCGGCGGTGCTCAGCGGCAATCGGAACTTCGAAGGGCGAGTCAATCCGCTGGTCAAGGCGAACTACCTGGCGAGCCCGCCGCTGGTCGTCGCCTATGCCTTGGCCGGATCGACCGACCGCGACCTGGCGACCGAGCCGATCGGGACCGATCCGTCGGGCAAGCCGGTGATGCTCGCCGACATCTGGCCGAGCGACGACGAGATCCGGCGGACGATGGAGCGATGTATCCGCCCGGAGATGTTCGTGACGCAGTACGCCGATGCCGTCGCGAACAACGAAGCGTGGAACGCGATTCCGGTCGCGAAGGGGGCGCTCTACTCGTTCGACGAGTCGAGCACCTACATCCAGGAGCCGCCGTTCCTGGTTGACCTGACGGTCGAGGTCGGCTCGATCCGCCCGCTCGCCGGAGCCCGCGTGCTGGCCGCGCTCGGCGACAGCGTCACCACCGACCACATCTCGCCTGCCGGCTCGATCGGCAAGGAGAGCCCGGCCGGTCTCTTCCTGCGGAAACACGGCGTCGAACCGGCCGACTTCAACAGCTACGGAGCGCGGCGCGGCAACGATCGCGTGATGGTCCGAGGCACCTTTGCCAACATCCGGATCCGCAACCAGATGGTTCCGGGGACCGAAGGGGGTTGGACGAAGCATCTGCCGTCCGGCGACAAGCTCTCGATCTACGACGCGGCGATGCGATATCGCGAGAGCGGCACGCCGCTGGTGATCCTGGCGGGAGCCGAGTACGGGACCGGCAGCAGTCGCGACTGGGCGGCCAAGGGGACGTTCCTGCTGGGGGTCAAGGCGGTGCTCGCCGCGAGCTACGAGCGGATCCATCGGAGCAATCTGGTCGGCATGGGGGTCCTGCCGCTCGAGTTCGTCGACGGCGCGACCTGGCAGTCGCTCGGACTGACCGGCGACGAGATCATCTCGATCCCGAGCCTGGGCGAATCGCTCCAGCCGCGCAGCCGGATCGACGTGGTGGCCGAACGTCCCGACGGCACGCGTCTGACCTTTCCCGCTGCGGTCCGCATCGATACGCCGGTCGAACTCGACTATTACCGGCAGGGAGGCATTCTGCCGGCCGTGCTCCGCAAGCTCGCCGCGAGCTGAGCGGCGACGCAGCGGAACGCGTCGCGCGGAAGCGTCGAACGAAATCGCGCCGGTCGCGAACCGGTCGAGCGAACGGAACGGGAGCAAGGGCGACACACCCGGCTCCCGTTCTTCGTTTCGGCGTCAGCTGCCGACCTGCGTCTCGGCGTGCTTGAGGACTTCGGGGAGCGACTGGATCAGCTCCAGGCTGGTCCCTTCGTCGAGGCCGAGTTCCTCGAGGATCGCGTCGCCCGGATAGCGGACCGCGTCGACGCCCAGAGCCGGTACGCCGTGCCGACTGACGAAGAAGTTGGCGACCGCGACGACGCAGACCAGTCGGCGATGCTCGTCCAGACAGACCTGCGGCTCGTGATGATGCTCGGCGGCGGCGACGACCGACGGCGGCATCTTCCACGACTCGGTCAGGAATGCTCCCAGGTGCGTGTGATCGAACGTCATCAGGTCCCGTTCGATCTGACGCAGGTCGCAGCCGGGAGTCAGCTCGTCGACCACCTTGCAGAAGACGCGCCGCATGCTCTGGTCGAGCACGATCAGGCCGATGTCGTGCAGCAGGCCGGCAAAGTAGGCCGCTTCGACGTCGACGTCGCCGACCGATTCGGCGATCCGCTCCGACAGTCGCGCGACGGCGATGCAGTGTTTCCACAGTCCCTGGCGCGAGTACGAGCGATAGACGCCGGCCGGAGCGAACATCTTCGACAGGTAGATGCTCTGGGCGAGCGCCTTGATCTCGCGCAGTCCGAGCAGACTGACCGCCGTCTGGAGATTGCCGACTCGATTGCGCAGACCGTACTGGGACGAGTTGACCGTGCGAAGAACACGCGTCGTGAGCGCGGGATCGAGCTTGATCGCCTCGCAGACCTCCTGAGCGTCCGCATCCGGACGACTCGCCAGGCGGACGACGTTCATGGCCGATTCGGGGAGCGCCGTCACTTCGCCGACGCGAGCGAACAGACGGCGCAGGGCTTCGCGCCGCTGAGGGTGCACCGCGTCGCCGACGCGGGCCAGGTTGTCGATGCAGTGGGACATCTTTGCGGACCTTGCGGTACCGATCCAAGGAGACGGACGACCGACGTACGCTCCTGCCCCCGAACGCCGAAGACTAGGCGACGATCCCGGCGCCGGCGGCGGGTTTGCGCCGAAATCGCACACCGGGTGCCGAGCCCGAACGCCGGCGCGAACGGTTCGATTCCGATCGCGCCGATCGGGACCGTTCGAGACAGGGCCGCTCCCCCAGGTTCGTTGCCGGGGGGATGTCGTCGAGCGATGACTCGATCCCGCTGACGCGGCGCGCCCCGGTTGCTTCGCGCTGCGGCGCTCGTCGTTCTCCGCCCCGTTCTTCAGGGTCCCGGACGACGTTTGCCCGCTCGGCGGCGATGGCCTACCGTTCCGCGACTCGAAACGGCGATCCGTTCGGACGCCCTCCGCTCCGGGCCAGTTCCGGAGTCTCCTCGACGCCCCCTCGCGAGACGTCAGCATGAGCGCGGACACGACGACCACTTCCGCTTCCGATCAGCGTCTGGCCGAACTGATCTCGCGACTCGGAGCGATCAGCGGGGACGAGCCGACCAAGAGCGAGGCGCCGGCAGCGCGCTCCCTGCCTCCCGAGCTGCACGACCCGTCGAATCCGTTCGTCCCCTGGGCTCCCGAGAGCCTGGCCAAGGCGAATCTGTGCGAGAACGAAGTCGAAGCGATCGCGATGAAGTACCTGCTCGCCCGCGGCACGGCGACCGGGCACGAAACGGCTCAGCAGCTCAAGCTTCCGTTCCGTCTGATCGAACCGATTCTGCGAGCGCTCAAGAGCGAGCAGCTGATCCTCTACAAGAGCTCGACCTCCTCGGGCGACTACGTGCTGCAGCTGAGCGACAGCGGGCGCGAGCGGGCGCGGCGGTATGCCGAGGTGACGAGCTACTTCGGTTCGGCTCCGGTCTCGCTGCGCGACTACAACTTCGCGATCCGCGCCCAGTCGATCGAACATCAGAAGCCGCGCCAGAAGGCGCTGACCAAGGCGTTCCAGGATCTGCTGATCAGCCCCGGCATGCTCGACAAGCTCGGACCGGCAATCAGCGCCGGCAAGGGAATGTTCCTGTTCGGCTACCCGGGCAACGGCAAGACGAGCATCGCCGAGCGCGTGACCAAGGCGTTCGGGCCGACGATCTGGATCCCGCGATCGATCGGCGTCGACGGCGAGATCATCCGGATCTTCGACCCGGTCAATCACGAAGAGGTGCCGCTGCCGCGTTCCTCGCCGATCCTCAACGACTCGAACATCGACCATCGCTGGATCCGGATCAAGCGACCGACCGTCGTCGTCGGCGGCGAGCTGACGATGGACCAGCTCGAGATCACGTTCAATCGTGCGACCGGCATCGGCGAGGCACCGATCCAGCTCAAGAGCAACTGCGGGACGCTCGTCATCGACGACTTCGGTCGCCAGAAGATGAGCACCGATCAGCTGCTGAACCGCTGGATCGTTCCGCTCGAAAAGCGTTACGACTTTCTCAACACGCTCAGCGGCAAGAAGATCCAGGTGCCGTTCGATCAGCTGGTCGTCTTCTCGACCAACCTCGAACCGAAGGACCTCGTCGACGACGCGTTCCTCCGCCGCATCCCGTACAAGATCGAGGTGAAGGATCCGACCGAGGCGCAGTTCCGCGAGCTGTTCAAGATCATGGCGGGGAAACTCGGCATCCCGTTCGACGAGGCGGCGGTCGACTATCTGGTCCGCACCCACTATTTGCCGACCAAGCGACCGTTCCGCAATTGCCACCCTCGCGACCTGCTGCTGCAGGTCAAGTACTACTGCGAATACCTCGACCGCCCCGCCGAGCTGACTCAGAAGGCGATCGACTTCTCGGTCGAGAACTACTTCTCGATCGTCTGAGTCGCCCCCGGGGGCGTCGCTCGACCGGGCCGCGCCGCAGTCCGCAGCGTCGGCAAGGGAGCTCCGCGTCTCGCATCGGAACGTGGTGCGACCGGGATCGGTCGCAGGACGAAACGTGTCGACCGGTGTAGGCCCGCGTCGTCCCCGACGCGCGGCTTGGTGACTCTCCAAACTCGAGACCCTCCGAAGCTCGCGTGGAATCGCCATCGCACCCGCCTCGGCTCGGGACGAGCCGGGGCGACCGACCGAGTCAGCGGCTCACGCTCGACGTCGCGTCCCCCCGCCCGCAGTCGGCAAGGGAGCTCCGCGTCTCGCATCGGAACGTGGTGCGACCGGGATCGGTCGCAGGACGAATCGTGTCGACCGGTGTAGGCCCGCGTCGTCCTCGACGCGCGGCAGGGTGACATACCGAATTCGAGACGCTCCGAAGCTCGCGTGGTATCGCCGTCGCACCCGCCTCGGCTCGGGACGAGCCGGGGCGACGCCGGGTGCCGACCGAGTCGGCGGCCGATCTCGCGTAGACGGCCCCCTTCGGCCATCACCCCCTCGAAACGACGCGATCGCAAAGTCGCGTTTTCTTGTCGTTCGCGACCGGATCCGATTGGTGAATCTGTACGGATTGTTCCGATCCTAACGTTCGTGACGGAAATCCGGCCCTTCTGTCTCGCCGCGTCGAGGGGGAGGGCGCATCGGACGCCGGTCTCGAACCGGTCCGTCGAGAGTCGTGCTCGTCGAACCTGACGATCCCGAGGGGGGGTACGCGTCATGCGAACGTCGTGCGGAGGCCGCCGCTTGGTCGGTGGCCGAAGGGGAATGCTGCGTACCGGCTGGACCGCGTCGCTGCTCGGGCTGGTCGCCTCGTCGAGCCTCGCCGCTCAATCGCCCTACGACGATTACCGCTCGACGCGTCGCGTCGACGGTCCGGTTCCGGCGCTCCCCGCGCCGCAAGGTCCGCTCGCCGAGAATCCTCAGGCCGTCTGGTCGCCGAGCGGCAACGATCGATCCGGCTCGTTCGCTCCGAACGGATCCCTTTCGACCGACGGGATCGGCCGCAACCCGTACGGATCGACGACCGAACCGGTCTATCGATCGAGTCGTCCGGCGAGCGGATCGGTCTGGGGTGATCCCGGCGGCAG
>CAZZBI010000328.1:0-5872 GCA_964652385.1 uncultured Pirellulaceae bacterium
CCCCTGGGACGGTGCCGGCGGGACGCATCGCGCCGCCGGCTTCGATACTCTGCACTTCATCGCGCTGCCGACCGACGCCGCCGGCAAGCTCCTGCCGATCGTCTATCGGAGTTCGCCGGCGACGGCGAGCGGGGCAGGGGAGGTGAGCTGGCGGTTCCCGCACGGAACGATCGTCGGCGAATGCCTGCTGATCGAGTTCGACGACGGCACCACGCTGCCGTGCGAACTGCGGATCCGCCGCCGCGTGCAGGAGGATTGGGAGTCGGACGTGTTTCGCCCCTTTCCGACCGCCGACGATCTCGCGACTCGGATCGAAGCGGTCCGTCCCGAGTGGGAGTCCGACCCGTCGCTCGTGACGCTGATGACTCACCTGCGCGACGCGAACACGCTGCGCCGCGGAACGCTCCGCGACGACCATCCGGTCCGCTCGTTCGACCAGAGTGCCGGGATCGACGAGCTCCCCGAGATCGAGCCGGAGCTGGTCCGGACCCTCCTCGAGACGACGCCCTTCCGCTCCTGTCTCGATCGACCCTGGAAGGAGAACGCCGAGGGGCTCGTCTGTCACGCCCCGACCACCTCGCACCGGCAGCAGCTGGTGCCGGTCCGCTACGACGGCGGCTTTCTGAAGGTCGACTCCGCGTCCTGTCTCAGGTGCCACGCGACGGTCGGAGTCAATGTCGCTCGGTTCGATGCGGGGCGCGAGTGGTACGGCAACATCCGCGGCTCGGACGGGATCTTCTCGTTCCATCCGTTCGATCGAGCCGGCATCTCGGGGAACGGCAACAGCGTCCCGGTCGTGGTCCGGCAGGATCTGATCGCGAACGGCCTGCTGGCCAAGTTCGACCCGAAGCTGCATGCGGGGGAGCACTACAGCGAGTTCCGCCCCGGGGGAGAGACGCGGAGGCGCTGAGTGAGGCACGGAGGCGCTGAGTGAGGCACGGAGGCGCTGAGTGAGACGCGGAGAAAAGACCGGAGGCACCGGTCGGAGGTTTTTCTCACGGAGACGCTGAGGGACGCGGAGGCACGGGGGGCGGTTCAGATCGGAATTCCGTTCGGTTCGCGCGCCGCTTGATGGGGGCGATCGGTATTAGATCTGTGAGGCGATCGTGAGCACCTCTCCTGCTCCGGTCATCTCACCTATCCCCAATCGACTCGGGTTCTCCATCAGTCGGCGGTGGGGCGAGAGGGAACGCGGTTACCCAGGTGGCCCGCGGCGACCGTCGCTCCCATACGGCCTCGGCCTGCCGCGGGCGTCAGGAGATCTCGAGAACGGAACTCGGGGTGACGTCGAGCAGGGGGCCTGTCGCTCCTCGGATCGGTCGACTCCGATCGCGAGTCGCGCCGAGGGAAGCACAGGCTCCCTGTCTCGCTCGTCCTTCGCTTCGAGTCACGTCGAGCAGGGGAGGGAGTCCGTTTCGTGATGGCCACAGCCGGTCGTCGTATGCGACCGGAGACGTTCCCGCGTGTGGACCTGGTGGGAGTCGTTTCGGCGATTCCTGCCGCAGAGACCTCCGGCCCGGCCGGTCGGCGTCGCGTTCGAGAGTGCGCGTCGTCGGTCGGTCGGGCCGTCTGCGGGCGACGAAGCAATTGTCTTCGGAGTCGTGCGAATGCACGAGAACCAGATCGGGACCTCGATCGTCGATTGCGCCGTCCGGATCCATCAGGACCTGGGACCGGGGCTATTGGAATCGGTCTACGAAGCGGCGCTGGCGGCCAAGCTCAGCCGACAAGGCATGACGGTCGAACGCCAGGTTCCGATCCCGATCGAGTACGAGAGCCTGAAGTTCGAGGAAGGATTTCGAGCCGACCTGATCGTCGAAGGCAAGGTGATCATCGAGCTGAAGTCGACCGAGTCGATTCATCCGGCTCATCGCAAGCAACTTCTGACCTACCTCCGACTGACCGATCTGAAGCTCGGCTACCTGCTGAACTTCGGCGACCAACTGATGAAGGACGGCATCACGCGCATGGTCCGCGGTTCACTCTGAACCGCGCCTACTCCCCCCCCCGTGCCTCCGCGGACCTCAGCGGCTCCGTGAGAAAACCTCCGACCGGTGCCTCCGGTCTCCCCCCCGCGCCTCACTCGGCGCCTCCGCGCCTCCCCGACGCGACTCGCCTTGCCACCCCGCGCGAACCGCCGTACGCTAATGGGCTTAATACGGGCAAGATGCTTAGGAGGTGGCGATCATGCGGGCTTTGCGGATCGGCGGTTTCGGGTCGACTTTGGCGGTTTGGATCGTCTCCGGGCTCTGCCTGCTCCTCCCTTCCGGGTTCGTAGCGGCTCAGGCGACCGACGAAGGGCTCGCGGCGGCGATCGAAGCGGCCAAGGGCTCGCTCCGACCGGTGACGACCGAGCAGGTCGCCGCGGCCCGAACGGCGCTCGACGCCTCGCTCGTCGACCTCGATCGACTGCTCGCTCGCAACGGCGGCGAGAACCGGGACGGGTGGTACCTCTACCTCCGTCTGGACGAACTCCGCTCGCAGATCGCGTCGGAAACGCCTGATCTGGCGCTGTTGCGCGAAATCCACTCGGCGATGCGGCGCAAGGCGGAGGGGCTCGAACTCCGACAGTTCCTGGCGCTGCGCGATCGTCTCGAGACCTACATCGACACCGCGTTCTTCGCGACGCAGACCGATCAGAACGCCTTGTATGTCGGTCTGCTCGATCGAGTCGCCCAGGCGTATCCGACGGCCCTCTCGGAACCGACTCCCGAAAACCTGTCGGTTCTCGGGCGTCTGATCGATCGTCTGGAATCGGCCGGCCAGGCTCCGGCGGTCGTGTCGCTCGTCCGTGCGCGATTCTCGCAGCCGAACCTGTTCGCCCGCGTTTCCGCCGACTTCATCGGCCGGAACACCGAGCGGTCGGTGGATGACGTCCGCCCGGTCTCGGAAGAGATTCTGGGGACGCACCAGACCGGAACGGCTCACACCGTCGGCGTGGTCCGGCTGAGGCCGGTGCCGAATGCGGAGCGCGCCGAATTGCTGGTCGAGCTGACCGGCACGAACCACAGCAGCACGACCGGGCGTCGTCCGGTCGGGCGGCGGAACGAGGTGGTGATCGTCAGCGAAAGCGTCAGCTCGATCCTGGCGACCAAGCGGTTGCTGATCGAGGACGGCGGGATCATCGCCTGTCCGGCCGATGCGTCGGCCTGCACGTCGACGACGATCTGCCGCGTCTGTGCCCCGCAGCTGATCGCGGGCATCGCGACGAAGCAGGTCTACAAGGACAAGTCGCAGGCCGAGCGGATCGCGGCGGGGCGATTGGCGGGGCGGACCGAGACGCAGCTGGACGAGACAGTGGCGGAGTCGTTGGTGACCGCCAACGGAAACCTGAAGAACGAGCTGCACGTGCCGCTCGTCCGATTGGACGCTCATCCGGCCGACGTGGCGTTCTCGACCACCGCGGACGATCTCGAGGTGCGGGTGCGGCAGGCGAACTCCGAGCAGCTCGCGGCACCGACCGCTCCGCCGGCACTCGATCATCAGGCGGACGCCTCGATCGTCGCTCACCAGTCGGCGATCAACAACCTGGCGGAGGCGGTGTTTGGGGGGAAGACGATCAGCGACCGCCAGGCGGCGGAGTGGGTCGAGCTGGGGACCGGCGACCTGCCGAAGGAGTTCCGCATCTCGCGCGAGGACCGTTGGTCGATCACCTTCGCGACCTACCAGCCGGTGACGGTGGAGTTCGGCGAGTCGGAGCTGACCGTTCGGATCCGGGGGAGTCGGTTCACGCGTGGGGACGATGTCGTCGACCAGACGATCGAGATCGCCGCGACGTACAAGATCGAGCGAACCGAAACCGGAGTCCGTTTCACGCGGCAGGGGGACGTCAGTCTGACCTTCCCGGGGCGCGACGAACCGTCGGTGCAGCAGCAGGCGATCCGCTCGTTCATGCTGGAGAAGTTCGAGGCGTTGTTCGCGCCGACCGCCGAGACGACCGGCGTGAAGTTCCCGGGCCGTTTCGCGGACAAGGCGCCGATGCACTTGTCGGCCTTCGAAATGACCGGCGGCTGGCTCTCGCTGGCCTGGGTTCAGGAAACGCCCTGAGCTCGCTGCAGAGCGACCACGGCGTAGAGCGACCGTGGCGTAGTGCGACCGACCCCGGTCGCACTTTCTCCCTCAGTGCCTCCGCGCCCCTCAGCGCCTCCGTGAGAAAACTCCGCTCCGCGCCTTGGTGCCTCCTCAGCGCCTCCCCGCCAACGCCCGTCGCAAGACCGCCAAGGAGAATCAACGGCGTCGATCTCCGCTTACGCCTGAGTCGACCCGTCAGAGGCGACCGCGCACCTCCCCGCGCGAGCCTCGGGCAAACCCGGCGTTTTGCCGACTCGACGTCCCCGACCCGAACGCTCGCGCGACCGGGTACGAACGGCTAAGGGGAACGTTCTCTGTTTACAAGGCGAGGCGACCTGTTAGTCTGAAACGGGTGTGGCGCCATCACGGTCGTCTCGACCCGGCGCGACATCGACTGCCCCCCAGGTTCGCCTCTCGTCATTCTCCTCTCGCCAGGTCGTTCTTCGAGGCCGAGCTACGTTTGGCCTCCGAGTTCGTCGCGCCGCCGTTCCTCCCCCCCGCAGCTCGTCGGTTCAGGGGTGCGAACAGCAGCGGTTCGCGAGAGAGTGCCCACGAGACGCTGTTACCGAGGTGGCGGTCCAGCGAGATCCTGCTTGGCGAGTGCCGCCGAAGTGACGCGTGTCACCCACGGGGACGGAGTCTGCGCGGCCTCGGCGATCGGCAGTCGTACGAAGCGGTCCGGAGTTCACGCCGATGCCGATCCTGGCCGCTCAGATCGACACGCTTCCCGGCGACTTGCTCGACGAGGGGTATCAGCAGGGGAACGCCGATTCGGCGTGGTGGGTGCTGCAGCTCCGGCCGCGAACCGAGAAGAAGCTGATGTCTCGGCTGACGCGACAGGGGGTGCGGTTCCACTGCCCGCTGTTCGAGAAGCAGTACCGATCGCCGGCCGGGCGGTCGCGAACGAGCTATCTGCCGGTCTTCAACGGGTATGTCTTTCTGTTCGGCGGCTGGGATGACCGCCACTTCGCGTATCGGACCGACTATGTCGCCCGCGATCAGCAGGTGACTCGCCGAGACGAGTTCCTGCGTGACCTGCGTCAGATCCGCGGGGCGCTGAAGTCGGGAGTCCCGTTGCTGCAGGAGCCGCGACTGGAAGAGGGGCAGAAGGTGCTCGTCCGGAGCGGCCCGTTCATGGGCTACCGAGGGACGGTGATCCGCCGCCAAGGCGAAACGAGACTGGTGCTGACGGTCGACTTCATCGAACAAGGGATCTCGATGACGATCGACGAGTCGCAACTCGAACCCCTCCCCACGCCTCCCCCCGTGCTTCCCCCCGTGCCTCCCAGCCCGTAGCGCAAAGCGCAGGGGTCCTCCGCGCCCTCCCCGCGCCCCCCCGCGTCCTCACCCCGCGCCCCGTTCCTCCTCTGCGTCCCCGCACCTCCTCTGCGTCCTCACCCCCAACCCATATCCAACTTCACCCTCAACCCCGCGCCAACCTGATGCCCATCCGCAAGATCTGCTGCATCGGCGCCGGCTACGTCGGCGGTCCGACGATGGCGATGATCGCCAAGCAATGCCCTGACATTCAGGTGCACGTCGTCGACATCAACGAAAAGCGAATCCAGGCCTGGAACTCGGACCGACTGCCGGTCTACGAGCCGGGGCTCGACCAGGTGGTCCGCGAGGCACGGGGGCGCAACCTGCGCTTCTCGACCGACGTCGACGGAGCGATCGCCGAGGCGGACGCGATCTTCCTGAGCGTCAACACGCCGACCAAGACGTTCGGTATCGGAGCGGGTCGAGCGGCGAACCTCGAGTACCTTGAGAAGTGCGCTCGCCAGGTCGCCAAGGTTGCGAC
>CAZZBI010000329.1:0-5864 GCA_964652385.1 uncultured Pirellulaceae bacterium
GCTGATGCTCGTGTTGCTCGCGTTCTTCGCTCTGTTCGCCGCCTATTTGCGGTGGTGGATCCAGTCGGTGCTGACCGGCGCCGGGATCGGGTTCTTCGATCTGCTCGGCATGACCTTCCGCAAGGTGAAGCCGGCGGTGATCGTCCGCAGCAAGATCATGGCGGTGCAGGCGGGACTTTCGGATCCCGAGCTGACTCGCCAGGCGATCGAGGCGCACTATCTGGCGGGAGGCAACGTGCCGCTGGTGATCCGCGCCCTGATCGCCGCGAACAAGGCGAAGACGATCTCGCTCAGCTTCCGCGAGGCGGCCGCGATCGACCTGGCGGGGCGCAACGTGCTCGAGGCGGTCCAGACCAGCGTCTATCCCCGCGTCATCGACTGTCCCGCCAAGGGAGATGCGCGAGCCAGTCTGGATGCGGTCGCCAAGGACGGCATCCAGCTCAAGGTCCGAGCTCGCGTGACGGTCCGCGCCAATCTGCAGCAGCTGATCGGCGGTGCCGGCGAAGAGACGATCATCGCTCGTGTCGGCGAAGGGATCGTGTCGAGTATCGGCTCGGCCCAGGATCACAAGGTCGTGCTTCAGAACCCCGACATGATCTCCAAGGCGGTGCTCGCTCGACGTCTTGATTCCCAGACCGCTTTCGAGATCGTCTCGATCGACATCGCCGATATCGACGTCGGGCAGAACGTCGGCGCGCGACTGCAGGCCGATCAGGCCGAAGCCGACACGCGAGTCGCTCGGGCCAAGGCCGAAGGGCGTCGGGCCCAGGCGGTCGCCGTCGAGCAGGAAAATCAGGCGATGATCGAGGAGAGTCGCGCTCGCGTGGTCGAAGCCGAGGCGGAGGTTCCCAAGGCGATGGCCGAGGCGCTCGCTTCCGGAGCGATCGGCGTCGTCGACTACTACAAGATGAAGAACCTGTTGGCCGACACCGACATGCGCCGCGCCATCGCGACCGCCGGGGCGCCGACCGGTCGCCCGGCGTGAGTCGAGCGCCGGAGTCGAAGCAGCAGCGATGAGGCCGCACCTGCCGTGCGGTCTCGGCCGATCCGATCGGTCGACGGAGCCGAATGATGTCCCGAGATCTCGACGACTTCCTGCGGCGGGCTGCCGAACGGCGTGCGCAGAAGCAGCAGCAGCGCCGCGAACCGGTCGTCAATCCGCATACCGCGTCGGCCCATGCGCCCCCCTCGCGACCCGTTCCCCAGGCTCCGTCCCCCGCCCCGCGCTATCAGCCTCGACCGACCCCGCCGACTCCCGAGACGCCGATCCTGCTCACTTCCGAGGATCCGGCCGTCCATCAGGCGGACGAGCGGATGAGTCAGCATCTGCATGCGTCGTTCGATCATCAGTTGGGCGATATCGCGGCACCGGCCAAGACCGTCACTGCCGCCTCCAGTTCGGCTTCCGCGAGCGGAGCCTCGCCCGAGGCGACGACGACGAGCGGCTCGCCGTTCGTTGACGATCTCGTCGCCATGCTCCGGCAGCCTCGTTCCGCGGCGACCGCCGTCATCCTTCGCGAGATTCTCGAGCGACCGGAACATCGCTGGTAACCTCGTGGCCCCGAGCGAGCGATCCGCCGCTCGAATCGGGACCGTCGAGGCGGGGTGGACAGGACGATCGAATCGGCGAAGCTTCATGGAGGCTTCCGGTCAACGCCCCTTTCGGTCCGTGCGTCTCGCGATTCGTTTCGGATCGTCCTTGGCCGTGTCGCTCCGAATCCGCGGTTCGGTCCCTCGTTCACCCGCCCGCCGGCCGTTCCGGTCTTGCCGGAGTCGGATCTCGGCACGCCGTCCAGGAGTCGAAGATCGATGAACGTTCCGAAGGTCGAACCGGGAGTCACGCGACTCGGATGGATCGGAACCGGCGTGATGGGACGCAGCATGTGCGGCCATCTGATGAATGCCGGTTTCGCGATGACGATCCACTCGCGCACCCGATCCAAGGCGGCGGAGTTGCTTGAGCGCGGAGCGACCTGGGCCGATTCGCCGGCCGAAGTCGCTCGGGCGTCGCAGATCGTCTTCGGCATCGTCGGGTTTCCGAACGATGTCCGCGAGGTCTACCTGGGAGAACGTGGGGTGCTGGCGGGAGCGGCTGCCGGTTCGGTCCTGGTCGATATGACGACGAGTCGTCCGGAACTGGCGGTCGAGATCCACGCTCGCGCGGCCGAACGCGGGGTGCAGGCGATCGACGCTCCGGTTTCGGGCGGTGACATCGGCGCCCGCGAGGCACGACTGAGCATCATGATCGGAGGGGACGAACCGATCGTCGAAGCGCTCCGTCCCTGTTGGGAGGCGATGGGGACGACGATCGTCCGTCAAGGGGGACCCGGGAGCGGCCAGCACACGAAGATGGTCAATCAGATCCTGATCGCCGCCGGGATGGTCGGGATCTGCGAGGCGCTGTTGTACGGGTACCGCGCCGGGCTCGATCTCGAGACGGTGCTTCGTTCGGTCGGTTCCGGTGCGGCCGGAAGCTGGTCGCTCACCAACCTCGGGCCTCGGATCATGGCGAATCGATTCGAGCCCGGGTTCTTCGTCGAGCACTTCGTGAAGGACATGGAGATCGCGCTCGACGAGTCGCGCCGGATGGGGCTCTCGCTCCCCGGCCTTGCCCTCGCGCATCAGCTCTACGTGGCGCTCCGATCGCAAGGGCACGGCAAGGACGGGACTCACTCGCTGCAGTTGGCACTGGCGTCGCTGTCGGGAATCGACTGGACGAATCGAGGTTGAGACGGGGCGGAATCGTCTTGTCGATGCCGAATCACGTCAAGGAAACGAGGTCCGAAGTGAGTTGGGATCCGAATTCGATCCGGGATGACTTTCCGATTCTCGCGCGGACCGTTCATCGCGAACGCCCGCTCGTCTTTCTCGATAATGCCGCCTCGACTCAGCATCCCGTCGCGGTCCTCGACGCGATGGATGCCTGTTATCGAAAGTACTACGCCAACGTGCATCGAGGGGTCCATCGCCTCAGTCAGGAGGCGAGCGACGCCTACGATGCGGCTCGCGCTCGCGTCGCGTCGTTCGTGGGAGCCGAGCGTGCCGAAGAGATCGTCTTCGTTGCGGGAACGACGATGGGGATCAATCTCGTCGCTCGCTCGCTCGGCGAGAGCGGTATCGGGCCGGAGGACGAGATCCTGCTGACCGAGATGGAGCATCATTCGAACATCGTGCCGTGGCAGCAGCTTGCCGCGCGCTGCGGGGCGCGAGTTCGCTTCCTGCCGATCCGTGACGACGGAATGCTGGCGCTCGAGCGTCTGGACGAATATCTGTCGCCTCGTACGCGTATCGTGGCGTTCACCGCGGTCTCGAACGTCGTCGGCACGATCAACCCGGTCGCGGAACTCGTGGCTCGCGCAAAGCGGGTCGGCGCGATGGTCCTGGTCGATGCGGCTCAGCACGTGCCGCACGATCGAACGGACGTTCGAGCCTGGGGGGCCGACTTCGTCGTCTTCAGCGGTCACAAGATGCTCGGCCCGACCGGAATCGGCGTGCTCTGGGGACGCTACGATCGGCTGGAATCGCTGCCGCCGTTTCTGGGCGGCGGCAGCATGATCACCGAGGTCACCACGACCGGGTTCGTTCCCAACCTGCCGCCGGCGAAGTTCGAGGCAGGGACGCCGCCGATCGTCGAAGCGGTCGGCCTGCACGCCGCGATCGACTATCTGGAGTCGATCGGCCTAGATCGGATCGCACGGCACGAGGCAGTTCTCGCCTCGCATGCGATCGATGCGATGTCCGCGATCGACGGCGTGCGGATCCTCGGTCCTGGGGCCGATCAGCGCGCGGGAATCGTCTCGTTCGTCGTCGACGGCGTCAGCTCGCAGGATCTCTGCGTCTTTCTCGATCTGAAGGGATTCGCACTGCGCAACGGCCATCATTGTGCGATGCCGCTGCACGAACGACTGGGCGTCTCCTCGAGTTGCCGCGCCAGCTTCTATCTGTACAACACCGCGGCGGAGATCGATCGTTTCGCGACGACGCTGCGGAGCGAGATCGATCGGCTGCGCTGATCGTCCGGTCGGCCGAGCGATGCCTCGTCAGGCGCCGGACGGAACCGGCGGGAGCGGGAGCGGATCGTCGCAGGTCGCTGCGGCTCGGCGAATCCGGATCGCATGACGATAGAGCTCGAGGTCGTAGCGGTCCTTCGCCTCGATCGCCTGACGCACGATCGGATCGTCGGCCGACTGATAGATCCGCGAAACGTTGGCGCGTCGAGCGGGGAGTCTGAGGCCAAGAGCTCGGAAGACGATCGGCAGATCCCGCTCGCTCATTTCCGTCAGGCCGACGAACCAACAGCGTTCGAGGAAGCCGATCGCCGCCTCGAGCTCGCGCCGACCGACCGGGCCGCTCCCCTCGGGATCGTCTCCCGACATGGCGAACGCAAGGAAGCGGACCATGTGATTGCCGCTGTACTGCTCGTCGAGCCACCGCAGGAACGGGACCCGATCTCTTGCCGCGCCGAGCCGCGCGAGATCTCTGGCATGATGCGGATGTCGCTCGTCATCGGCGATCCCGCAGTGATGGTTATACAGGCTGACGACTCGCGTCGTCGGATCGCGCAGAAAGGTGAAGTAGCGGGGGGGCAGCGACGAGAGTTCGTGCAGCCCCCAATGCACACGATGCCCGAAGAAGAGCTCGACCTGATCGGAGCTCAATCGCCGTCGGGCGATCGTCTCCTTCGCCTCGCGAACGATCGCCTCGCGCGATTCGGCCGGCTCGGCCAGGCAGATCCCTCGACGACCGTAGCGCCCGAACGCCTCGACCAACGTCGTCCCTCCGCACTTCGCGACGTGGGCGAAGAGATGGCAGTGCGTGGCGCGCCGACGTCCGAACATCGTGGCTTCGTTCTCCGGAGTCGCTCGAGTGAAAGCGGCCGAGTGGAGGCGGTCGAGCGGAATCGGTCGGGGACATGGCGAACGGGACGCCGGGAGATCAGCTCGTTTCCATGTTAATCGGAAGTCGCCGGTCCGCTCGCGGGAGCGCTCCCCCCAAGGCGTCTCGCAGTTCATCCCCGCTCCCGCTCTTCCGGCCATTCGTCAGAATACTTCTATCCGGCCGATGCTCCTCCCTGGAGATCGGATCGCCGTCAAGGAGTCTCGACCGCCATGCCCTCTTCCGAAGTCGCACGAACGGGGAAGATCGTCACTTGGTTTCTCCCCTCGCTCGGCGTTGCGGCCGAGGCGGAAAGGGCGGTCGCGGTGGTGATCGATGTCCTTCGCGCATCGACGACGATCGTGACCGCCTTGGCTCATGGAGCCGCATGGGTTCGTCCCTGCCTGGAAGTGGACGAGGCGGTGGCCGAACGAGGCTCGCGACCCGGTTCGTTGGCCGGCGGGGAGCGCGGCGGGCTGCCGATCGCCGGGTTCGATCTCGGCAATTCGCCGGCGGACTACACCGTCGTTCGGGTCGCGGAAAGGGGCATCGTCTTCACCACGACGAACGGGACGCGAGCTCTCCATGCGGCTCGCGGCGCTCGCGAGATCGTGATCGGAGCCTTCGTGAATCTGACGGCGCTCGCGACTCGGCTCGAGGACGAGCGATCGATCCTGCTGGTCTGCGCCGGGACCGGCGGTCGAGTGACTCGTGAAGACGTGCTCTTCGCCGGGGCGTTGGCCTTTCGGCTCGAATGCCGGGATCGGGAACGGGGAGTGCCGGAACGCGAGTTCGACGACATGACTCGGATCGCCCGCGACGCGTGGGTCGGAGTCGGCGGTCCGTCGGACGAGCGGCTGATCGACGAGCTGCGCCGGACAACCGGCGGCCGCAACCTCGCCCGCCTCGGCCTCGATCGCGATCTGGCTCAGGTCGCCCGGATCGACGCGTTCGACCTCGTTCCGCGTTTCGATGCCGCAGCGGGGATG
>CAZZBI010000330.1:0-5848 GCA_964652385.1 uncultured Pirellulaceae bacterium
GTTCCCGAGACCCGCGTCAAGCAGATCCCGTACACCACCTGCCGCTACGAGACCGAGACCCGCGTCAAGCAGGTCCCGTACACCGTCTGCAAGCCGGTGCACTACACCAAGACCGTCATGGTCCCGAAGCGGATCTGCAAGCGAGTCGAGTACACCGTGACCCGCTGCGTGCCGCGAGTGATCTGCGAAGAGGTTCCGGTCACCGTCTGCTGTGACCCCTGCCGCGGCGGTCTGCTGCGTCGCCTCTTCGGCCGTCGCTGCGGTCTGGTCAGCAGCTGCTGCGATGCCGGTTGCGAGTCGGGTTCGGACTGCGGTTGCAACTGAGCGAACCTTGGCTTCCTCTCGCGAGGAGGCATATCTGGTCGCGTAAAGCGAGCGGCCCGGCGAAGCGATTCGCCGGGCCGTTTGCGTTCTTGAGTCGCTCGTGCGATCGGTCCCGTTCGCCGGCGAGCGGACGGAACGCATCGCGATCGCGAACGGGGGCCGCGCCGCGCGAAGCTGCTCCGCGAAACTACTCCTCGTCCTGGCGGAGCGAAGCGAGGACCGAGAAGTCCTCGAGCGTCGAGGTATCGCCGGTCGACTCCTTGCCGGCCGCGACGTCCCGCAGCAGTCGCCGCATGATCTTGCCGCTTCGAGTCTTCGGCAGTGCGCCGGTGAAGCGGATGTCGTCCGGCACCGCGAGCGCACCGATCTCTCGGCGGACATGCCGCTTCAGCTCATCCCGCAGCGCGTCGGTCGGCTCGGCTCCGCGAAGCGTGACGAAGACCGAAATCGCCTGCCCCTTCAGCTCGTCCGGACGACCGACCGCCGCCGCTTCGGCCACCGACTTGTGGCTGACCAGGGCGCTCTCCACCTCGATCGTGCTCAGGCGGTGCCCCGAGACGTTGATCACGTCGTCGATCCGCCCCATGATCCAGTAGTAGCCGTCCTCGTCGAGCCGCGCGTTGTCCCCCGTCAGGTAATGCCCCGGCATCTTCCGCCAGTACTGCTCCTGGTGCCGCTCCTCGTCCCCCCAGATGCCGCGGAGCATGCCGGGCCACGGCTTCGAGATGCAGAGCATGCCGCCGTGATTGGTCGGCACCGACGTGCCGTCCTCGTGCAGGATCGACGGGGCGACTCCGGGCAACGGCTTGGTGCAGCTCCCCGGCTTCGTCGGAATCGCTCCCGGCAGCGGCGACATCATGATGCCCCCCGTTTCGGTCTGCCACCACGTGTCGACGATCGGACAGCGTCCCCCGCCGATCTTCTCGCGGTACCACATCCACGCTTCGGGATTGATCCCTTCGCCGACCGTTCCGAGCAATCGCAGGCTCGACAGGTCGTGCTTCTCGACGTGCGCATCGCCCCACTTGATGAACGCACGGATCGCCGTCGGTGCGGTGTAGAGAATCGTCACGCGATACCGCTCGACGATCTCCCAGAACCGATCCTCGGCGGGGAAGTTCGGAGCCCCTTCGTACATCAGGACCGTCGCGGCATTGGCGAGCGGTCCGTACACGATATAGCTGTGGCCGGTGATCCAGCCGCAGTCGGCCGTGCACCAGTAGATGTCCTCGGCGCGATGATCGAAGACCCAGCGGAAGGTCATCGCCGTGTAGAGACCGTAGCCGGCGGTCGTGTGCTTGATCCCCTTCGGCTTTCCGGTCGAGCCGCTGGTGTAGAGGATGAAGAGGGGGGATTCGCTCGGCATCGGCTCGGCCGCGCACGTCGCGCTGGCGGCGGCCAGACGTTCGTGGAGCCAGTGGTCGCGGCCGGCCTGCATCGGCACCTCATGACCGGTCCGCCGCAGCACCAGGCAATGCTCGACCGTCGGACTCTTCGCCAACGCCTCGTCGACCGTCCGCTTCAGCTCCAGACGCTTGCCCCGCCGCCAACCGCCGTCGGCGGTGATCACCAGCTTCGCGCCCGCATCGTTGTTCCGATCCGCGATCGCTTCGGACGAGAATCCGCCGAAGATCACCGAATGGACGGCGCCGATCCGAGCGCAGGCGAGCATCGCGATCGCCAGTTCGGGAGTCATCGGCATGTAGATCGAGACGCGATCGCCGGCCACGATGCCGAGCGACTTCAGCACGTTCGCGAACCGCTCCGTCTCGCTCAGCAGTTCCGCGTAGGTCAGCGTCCGCCGATCCCCCGGCTCCCCTTCCCACAGGATCGCCGTGCGATCTCCGAGTCCCGCCGCGACGTGGCGATCGAGGCAGTTGTAAGAGAGGTTCGTCTTCCCCTCGGGAAACCACTCCACCCCCGACTCGGTCCGCCGAAAGACCGTCCGAAACGGCTCGAACCAATGGAGTTCCTCGCGAGCCAACTCTCCCCAGAACCGTTCCGGATCGGCCATCGAGCGATCGTAGAGCGCTCGGTAATCGTCCATCGAACCGATGCGGGAACGAGACGCGAACTCCGCCGACGGCGGGAAGACGCGGCTCTCGTGCATCACGTTGTCGATCTCGCTGGCGGAACCGTCGGTCATCCGTGGCGCACTCCCTGGACAATGGACCCCGGGGCGGAACCGGGCCGATCGAAACCGGGAGTTTAGGGAGGGGGCTCAGGGCTGTCAACGAACCGCATCGTGGTCGTAAGGGCGTCGGCTCCGCCGCACGACAAGACGCATCTTCCGCGGTCGGCCATCGTGGCTCGAAGCGTGCGACTACCGGGAGCGTCGCTCCTCGATCGCCTCTCGCAACGCCTGTTCCAACTCCGGACCGCTCTCGTCGAACGTCGCGCGCAGTTCGCCCGAGACATACAGCCGATAGTGCGGCAACCCGGCGTCGATCTCGAACGCCTCCATCGCCGCCGTCCCCGTCAACGACGACTGCAGTCGCGGAAAGGTCGCGCCGAGATCGTCCAGCGTCTCTTCGGCCAAGACGCATCGCGCCGCATCGTCGGGGGAGTCGAAGTTGAGCGAGAGGACGGTCAGCCCCGAATCGCGATACTCCCGCTCCCACGCGATCGTCCGAGGCATCTGTTCGAGACAATGCAGACACCAAGTCGCCCAGCAGTCGACCAGGACGATCCGATCGCCGTAACTCCGGATCTCGGCCGCGAGCCCTTCGGCATCGACCACGATGAAGGCCGCGGAATTCTTCTCGGATTCCGCTGCGGAGACTCGCTCGACATCGCGCGCGGCACCGGCGGACCCCTCCACCGTCGCCGCTGTTCGATCGCTCGATGAGGGCGTGTGAATCCTCGCCCCTGCGTCGACCTTCTTCTCGCCGTCACGGCGGTCCGGCGAGCAACCGACGACGAGCGCCACGAGGCAGAGAAGGGGGAGTCCGAGTCGGCGAAAGGTGCGCAGCGTGCGACGCATCGAAGCCCCCGATTTCTTATGGAAATGCCGTGTTTTTCTCAATCGCCAGAGGTTCGCTCGCCATGTTCAAAATGCCCAGAATGCCTCTGTGCGTTTCCGTGTCTTTGCCGATATGGTCTATGCCTCGGAGGCTTCCTAGTCTAGCGAAAACTCCGAGGCATCCAATCTTTCAGGAAGCCCCTAGACCCCATGCGAACGAGGAGCCTCGAACGCTCATGGAGGAGAGCTGCCCCGCGCTCGACAACCTGAACGAACTCCGACAATTCGTGCATCTCGCTCTCTGTGAACAAAACGACTTCGAACCAGGTGCCTTTCAGTTCAGCGAACGGATCCTGGTCCGAGGCGGACGACCGGTCGGTCTCTTCTTTTGTCTCCACGGACCGCGCAGCGTCAAGCTGACGGCGATCTGGGAGACCGACCAGAACACCATCATCTTCTACGGTTCGACCGGTGAACGACGTTCCAAGGCACGCCTCGGCAGACGATTGCCGCTGGTGCCCAGCGTCGCCTAGCTCGCACGGACGCGACTGGCCCCGATCGAACGCCGCTGCCAACGACGATCAGGAGGATTCTTCATATGCTCGTGCTCTCCAGGAAGGAAAGCGAACGCATTCGTCTCGGCGACTCGATCGTGCTGACGGTCGTCCGGGTGTCAGGCGACAAGGTCCGGTTGGGGATCGAAGCCCCGGCCGATCTCGTCGTCCTGCGTGAGGAGTTGGAGCCTCACGAGGTGCCTCAGGCCAAGACCGACGCAGCCTGAATCACCCTGGAACGCAGGACCTCGGCGACTCGTGTCGACCGGGACGGCGAGGTCCTGCGAAGCGAGAGGAGAGTCTCCTGACCGATGTCGCTCGACCGGATCCCGCGGCCTTCGTCACGCCGCTGATTCGGAAGCGACATCGGCCCATCGGCGACTCGGAACGAAACGGCCTCCGGACGAGACGCGTCCGAGGACCGGCTGGCAAGCGGCAAGATCCCTGCGACATCGGCGACGACGAACGGCATTCCGGCGATGACACCGGCTCGTACGTCCGAACTCCGCTTGGGCCAGGCAGGCCCCAGCCGACTCGGCTACGGCAAACTCCGAAACCGCTTCGATCGTCCCCTGTCCGACGAGATCGCACCCCGGTCGACCGCGTTTCCTCGGCCACCGGACGCCCCGGAACGTCCGCCCGTTCAGCCTCGATAAAGTCCGTGCGTCCGAACGTACTCCTCGACCGCCCGAGGAGTCTGGTAGCGGATCGAGCGCCCCGACGCGACCCGCTCCCGCAAGTCGGTACTGCTGATCTCGACGGCTCGGAACCGGACCGCCAGCTCCCGCAGCTCGGCGGTCCGCTCCGCGCCGACGAGCGTCTCGAGCACCTGCCATGCGATCGGCCCGCTGCCGCCGCGAGCGACGACCAACGGAGTCGCCAGTTCGCAGATCCGTTGCGGCTGGCGCCAATTGCCGAAGTCGGCCAGCGAATCGCTGCCGAGCAGCAGGAAACGCTCTTCCTGCGGATGCCGATCCGCCATCGCCTGAAGCGTATCGACGGTGTAGTTGACCCCTCCGCGCTCGAGCTCGCTGCCGTCGACGACAAAGGCGGCGTTGCCCCAGGTGGCCAGGCGGACCATCTCCAAGCGGTGTTTTGCCCCGGCCGACGGGGTTCCCTTGAACGGGGACTGAGAGGTCGGTACGAAGCGGATCTCGTCCAGCCCCGCCGCTTCACGACAGTACTCGGCCAGCAGCAGGTGGCCCAAGTGGATCGGATCGAACGATCCGCCGAAGACACCGACTTTCCTCACGTTCGCCGCTCCCAAGGCTCTGGTCCGCGTCATGGCCGCAACGGACTCGGCACGGCGCCGCTGCTCCGCCGCCACCGCGTCGCCGTCGCCGCAGCGCCGACCTTCGGACGGTCCACTCGAAACTCCGAGCGGATCGGATTCGCGCTCGTCGGGCCGTGTCGAACCGACCGAGCCGTCCCGCGGCGGACGGTTTTCGTTTGTAGGGCTCCGCTCCGCTCCTGCCAAGCGGTAACGCCGACCGCCCCGACGCGATAGGATGACGTCCGATCCACGGGAGCGGCCGAGCGGGACGAGTCGAACCTGCCGGGCCGAAGCCGCTCGACCGACGACCAGCCCTCCCTATCGGGAACGATCGGCGCGATGCGGGAACGACAGCGGAGTCTGTTCGATCAGGGAACCGAGCCATGGTTGGCCGACGAACGGCGCGACTTCAGCGTCGCCCGAGTCGTCTTCGCCGAAAATCCGTTCGGCCCCTACGATTATCGGATCGGCGAATCGCTGCGCGGCGTCATCGAAGCGGGGATGCGAGTCGACGTGCCGCTGGGGCGAGGCAACTCGCTGCGCGAAGGATACTGCATCGAAGTGGTCCCCGCCGAGCGGCTGGATCGAGCCGTCGAGTCGCGCCGACTGAAGGAGGTGGCTCGCGCGGTCGACGAGCGTCCGTTGATCGACGCAAAGCTCCTTGAGATGGCTCGCTGGATGGCCGAGCGCTGGATCGCGCCGCTCGGTCAGGTCCTCGAGACGATCGTCCCCGGC
>CAZZBI010000331.1:0-5808 GCA_964652385.1 uncultured Pirellulaceae bacterium
CGCGGGGAGCGAATCCGACCCGGCTCGCCTTGATCCGACTCCGGCCTTGCCCGCGGCCGATGCGGCCGGGTCGTCACGACGGCGCGCGAACCCGGGGGGCTGAGCGAAGCGGCGGGCGGCAGCGCGACCGGCGATCGGCGTCCGCGGCAAGTCATCCTCGGGGCAAAGCGAGATGAAAACCTCGTGAACCGCGCTCGCCGCCTCGGAACGGCCTGCCGGAAAATCGCGAGGAATGCTAGATTGCGTCGCTTTGCGCTCGCTCTCCATCGCCTCGCGGTACACGTATGCGTCGTTCGGACATCCGGAATCTGGTCATCATCGCCCACGTCGATCACGGCAAGACGACTCTTGTCGACTGCCTGCTCCGCCAGAGCGGCCAGTTCCGCGACGGCCAGCTCCAGGAGACCCACCTGGACAGCAACGATCTGGAACGCGAGCGCGGGATCACGATCGTCGCCAAGAACATCGCGATCCCCTTTCGCGGCGTGAAGATCAACGTCATCGACACCCCGGGGCACGCCGACTTCGGCGGTGAAGTGGAGCGGGTGCTCCGGATGGCCGATGGGGCCCTGCTGCTGGTCGACGCGGCCGAAGGCCCGATGCCTCAGACCCGTTTCGTGCTCGGCAAGGCGCTCGAGTGCGGACTGAAGCCGATCGTCGTCGTCAACAAGATCGATCGCCCCGACGCGCGGCCGATGGAAGTGCTCGACGAGGCGTTCGAGCTGATGATGGAACTCGGCGGCGAAGCGCTCGTCGACGACTTTCCGCACATCTTCACGACGAGCAAGGGGGGCTACGCGACTCACGACCCCAAGGTCCCCGGCGAGTCGATGGCGCCGCTGCTCGATCTGGTCCTCGAGAAGATCCCCGGCCCGGAAGTCGAACTCGACGCGCCGCTCCAGCTGCTGGTCACCACGCTCGACTGGTCCGAGTTCCTCGGCCGGATCGCGATCGGCCGCATCCGCTCGGGTTCGATCTCCAAGGGCTCGCGCATTCGGCTGTTCCGCAACGGGACCGAAGAAGTCTCGAAGGTCGGCCAGCTGTTCGTCTTTCAGAATCTGGGACGAGCCGAGGTCGATACGGCGACCGCCGGCGAAGTGGTGGCGGTCGTCGGCCTGGAGGATGTCGATATCGGCGACACGATCGCCGATGCCGAGCGAGGGACGCCGCTCCCGCGACTGACCGTCGATCAGCCGACCCTCGAGATGATCTTCACGATCAACAGCTCTCCCTTGTCGGGACAGGACGGCAAGTACGTCACCGGACGTCAGCTGCGCAACCGACTGATGCGCGAACTCGAGCGGAACGTCGCCCTTCGCGTCACCGAGATGGAACAGGCCGATGCTTTCGCCGTAGCGGGACGCGGGGTGCTGCACCTGGCGGTGCTGATCGAGACGATGCGGCGCGAAGGGTTCGAGCTGTCGGTCGGCAAGCCGCGCGTCATCAACAAGAAGATCGACGGCGAGATGCAGGAGCCGTTCGAGTCGCTGGTGGTCGAAGTGCCGAGCGAGAAGCTCGGCCCCGTGATGGAGATGATCGGACAGCGCCGCGGCGAGCTGCGCGAGATGACGACGCGCGGCGAGTTCACCCACGCCACCTTCTCGATTCCGGCTCGCGGCCTGATCGGTCTCCGCACCCGCCTGCTCAACGCGACGCAAGGGACCGCCACCATCCATCATCGGTTCGAGGGCTATCGACCGGTCGAAGGAGACATCCCGCGGCGGAAGAACGGCGTGCTGGTATCGAACGTCGCCGGCAAGGCGGTCGGTTACGCGCTCTTCAGTCTGCAGGAGCGAGCCGACATGTTCGTCGGACCGGGGGATGACGTCTATGAAGGGATGATCGTCGGCGAGAATGCCCGCGACAACGATCTGGTCGTCAATCCGTGTCGCGAGAAGAAGCTGACCAACGTCCGCGCCTCGGGGAGCGACGAGAACATTCTGCTCAAGCCGCCTCGTTCGCTCTCGCTGGAAGCCGCACTCGAATACATCGAGGACGACGAACTGGTCGAGGTGACTCCGAGCTGTATCCGGCTGCGCAAGGGCATGCTCCGCGAGCACGACCGCAAGCGGTTCTCGCGCGCCGCAACCTGAGAGCGGGGGCACTGCCGTAGTGCGTCCGCCCCCGGTCGCAGTCTGGTTGTCGTAGTGCGACCGCCCCCGGTCGCAGCTTGGTTGCGGTAGTGCGACCGCTCTCGGTCGCAGCATTTCTGTCGTAGTGCGACCGCCCTCGGTCGCAGCATTTTTGCAGCTAGGGCACGGAGCACCCCTTGCTGACGCGGCGGGCTGGAGGGCGCGGGGCTGGAGGGCACGGAGCACCCCTTGCTGACGCGGCGGGCTGGAGGGCACGGAGTACCCCTGCGCTTTGCGCTTCGGGCTGTGAGGCACGGAGGGGGCAAACGGCATGGGGCTGAGGTCGCTCGTCCGTGACATTCCTTCCTTTCGTAGCGCGGACTTCCGCGTTCGGTTCACCTCCCGCCGTCGCGTCGGTTCGGAAACCTACCGTTCGACCGGTGGGGCATCGCGACGGGGTCTCGCCGGATCGTCAGCGGAGAGGCCGCTTGTCGGTCGAATCGTCGACCGTCGCCGAACCGAGACGTGACGATGTCGACCGGCAACGAATCCGCCTCCCCGCGACGCTCGATCCGAGGCAAGATCCGCACCTTTTCGCTCCTGATCGGCCTCGTCCCGCTCGCGACCGTCGGACTGCTGTCCCTCCTGCTCGCGACGCTCGGATCGCGCCAGGCGGAACGACAGGCCCGAGACGGCTTGGAGCGCGAGACGTTCGAGCGGCTCGAGTCGCTCTGCGGCAACCGCCGCACGGCCCTCCTCGAGTACTTCGCTCAGGTCGATCGGCAGCTCCGCTCGACTTCGGCGCTGGCGACGATCCGCGACTCGATGGACCGGCTGCCGGCCGCCTTTGCCGCTCGCAGTGCGGCGGTGGCGAGTGATGCCGCCCAAGTCGATGCGCTGCGCCAACGGGTCCGCAGCTTCTACCGCGATTCGTTCGCCGCCGAGTTCCGACGGCGTAACGGACGGCCGTTCGACGGCGCCGATCGCCTGGTCGAGACGCTCGATCTGCCGACGATCGACGCTCAGGCGGCCTACATCGCCGACAATCCCCATCCGCTCGGCGAGAAGCACCGACTCGATACCGCATCGTCCGTCGGCGACTACGACCGCCTGCATGCCGAGCTCCATCCGCAACTCCGGACGATGCTCGAAACGTACGGCTGGTACGACATCTTCCTGATCGAGCCGGTCGAAGGGCGAGTCGTCTACACGGTCTTCAAGGAACTCGACTTCGGCACGTCGCTCCGCGACGGCCATCTGAACGAAAGCGGGTTGGCCGACTGCTGGCGAGCGGCGATCGCCTCTTCGGACGGTGCTCCGGTCTTCGTCGACTATCGTCCTTACGGTCCGTCGTACGACGCGCCGGCGAGTTTCATGGGGATCGCGATCCGCGACGGCGAACGCGTGCTCGGCGTGATGGTGGTCCAGGTGCCGCTCGATCAGGTCACGGCGGTGATGGCCGACCGATCGGGGCTCGGCACGACCGGTGAATCGTACCTGGTCGGCGCCGATCGACGTCTGCGGACCGATTCGTTCCTCGACCCGCAACGGTTCTCGGTCGCTGCTTCGTATGCCTCGGCCGACGCCGGTCTGATCGCCGGCTCGGCGGTCGACGGTGCGCTGGAGGGACGGACCGGGACGTCTCGCGGCACGAACTATCTCGGCACCTCGGTCCTGTCGGCATTCGCTCCGCTCGAACTGCACGGCGCTCGCTGGGGCATCGTCACCGAGATGTCGTCCGACGAAGCGATGGCGACCTCGAACGCGATCGGCGAGTCGATCGCCGGCAATCGGATGATGCAGCTGGCGGTCGTCGCGCTGATTTCGATGCTGACCGTCGCCGGAGTGCTTGTGGCCGCGGGCCGCTTCGCGAACCGGATCTCGAAACCGGTTGTCGCGACCGCCGAAGTGCTCGAAGGGGTCGCTGCCGGCAATCTCGATCAGCGACTGGAAATCGACGCGGACGACGAACTCGGCGCGATGGCCCGATCGCTCAACCGCGCCATCGACTCGCAGCGAGCGTCGCTCGAACAGATCCGCTTGGCGAACGAGCGGGACCGCGAGCAACGCGAGGCGATCGCCGCGCAGCAGCGCGAGACCGAGCGACTCGAACGGGAGCGGGTCGAGGCCGAAGCGCAGCGGGAGCGGAACGAAGCGCAGCGGCGCGCCGAAGCGGCTCGCGAAGAAGCGGAACGTCGCGAGGCGGAGATGAACCGGCAGCGCGAGGAGGCGGAGCGCCGTGCGGCCGAGACGCGCATGCTGCGTGAGACGGTCGATCTCCTGCTCGGCTGTCTGTCGGCGGCCGAACGATTGGACTACTCGCACCGTGTCCCGCCGATCGAAGATCCGACGCTCCGTTCGCTCGGCAGTGCCGTGCAGCGGTTCGTCGATCTGAAGGCGCAGAGCGAAGAGGATCAACGTCGGTTCACTGCCGAAGAGAACCAGCGGATGCAGCGCGAGCGGGACGAGATGTTCGCGCAGCAGCGAGCCACCGCCGAACTGCGCCGCAAGATCGACGGCCTGGTCGCCGCCGTCGGCATGGCCGCCGCAGGAGATCTGACGGCCGAAGTCGACGTGCAGGGGGACGAGCCGATCGACGAGCTGGCGGCCAGTCTGCAGAAGATGATCGCCGAACTCCGCTCGCTCGTCGGTGCCGTGGCGGAATCGAGTCTGCAGCTCCGGGACGGCGCCGCGGCGATCGCCGATGCCTCCCAGTCGCTGGCGCACGGAGCGACCGACCAGTCGACCGCGGTCGCCGACGCCGAAGGGGCGACGAGCCGTCTGACCGACGGTTTCCGCCAGGTCGCCGAGCGGGCCCGCGTGGTCGGGGACGAAGCGGTCCGAACCGCCGAGCTGGCTCGCGACGGAGGGGTCGAGGTCGAGCAGTCGATTCGGGCGATGGACGAGATCCGGAGCAGTTCGGATCAGATCGCGGAGATCACGCAGGTGATCGCCGACATCGCGCGACGGACGAATCTGCTCGCCCTGAACGCCGCGATCGAAGCGGCTCGCGCCGGCGAGCATGGAGCGACCTTCGCCGTCGTCGCCGACGAGGTCCGGAGTCTCTCGGAACGCTGCACCCAAGCGGCGACCGAAATCACCGAACTGATTCGCGAGTCGGCTCGTCGCGTCGCCGAAGGGGATGCGGTCAGCCGTCGGACCGGCGAATCGCTGGCCTCGATCATCGCCGCCGCCGAGCGGACGCGCGACGGCGTCGGCACGATCGTGGAGGACAACGGTCGCCAGATCGAACATCTGGCGCAGGTCGGCAGTTCGATGACCGCCGTCTCGCAATCGAGCGATGCGAACGCCGCCTCGAGCGAGGAGTTGGCCGCCAATGCCGAACAGCTCGGCGCTCAGGCGCTCTTTCTCGAACAGCTCGTCCGACGATTCAAGGTCGATGCCGCAGCGAAGCAGACCCAGTCGGTCTGAGTCGACGCGGCGGTCCGCTCGCGCTCGAACCGCCCCCAAGCGGCGCTCGAGCGGGACATGTCGGCGCACGAAAAAGGCCCCCGGTCCGAACTCGGACCGGGGGCCGTCATGCTTGCCGAGCGAGATCGTCCGGAGGGACGATCAGAACTGGGCGCCACCCTGCTGCGAGAACATCGTGCCGACTTCGCCGAGCACCTTGAGCAGGTCCTCGCGGATCACGATGCGGCTGCGGCTGCCGTTGTCGATCGCTTCGGAGTACATCGACATCGAAGCGTTCTTCCCCTTGACCGCGTCGGCCATCATC
>CAZZBI010000332.1:0-5784 GCA_964652385.1 uncultured Pirellulaceae bacterium
TCGACGCAGCGTTGCGCTTCGGCGATCCGGTACGACGCCAAGTAGCCGCGGGCGAGCGATTCGTAGACTCCGGACGCTTCGCTGTCGTCATCGACCGAGTCGAGAATCGCCTTGATCTCGCGATCGAACCGAGCGAGATAGCCTCCTTGGGCCATCATCAGGATCTCCTCTCGCTCGACCAACTCCCGATCCGCGCCGCACCGCTTCGCCTCGTCGATCTGCGCCAGACAATCGTCCGCCTTGCCGGCGCGGCGATAGACCTTGGCCATTTCCAGATGCAATGCCGGATCGCCGGCTCGCCACCTTGTTGCCTTGGCGAGTTCGACGATCGCCCGCTCGTAGTCCATCCGCTCGACCGCCGCGTCGGCTGCCGACAGGTGCCCCTGGACTCGGATCCAACGCCAGACGAAGAACCCCTCGACCACGATCACCGCCAGGAGCACGGCGGCGACGAACGGTCCGTAGCGGCGACGGGCCGCTGCGGAGCGGGAGGGGGGCGCGGTATCGTCGGGAGCCATCACGAGAGCCTTCGGAACGACCGTGAGGACGGGGACCGGGACGCGACGCAGCGCCGGCGGCGAAACGCGAATCGTGCCGAGCGACGAGAGCCTCGAACGGAGGCGCGGAATCGCAAGACGCAGGCCACGACCGACGATCGTACACCAAGCGAGGGTTCGCCGGCGCCAAGGCTCTCGTCGCCCGCTCCCCGACCGACGCGCTCGGCGTTACGTCGGGCATCCGCCGCGATGGTACGAAAACACCCGAGCGGCAACCGCTCGGGTGTCTTCTGGAGTCGTTCGTCGCTCGCCGCAGGGCCGGCGACTCACTGATCGGTCAGCACGAAGTCGAAGGAGTTCTTCGAGGCGTCGGCATCGATCGTCTGGCTCAGCCCCGACGTATCGACGTTGCTGTAATGAGGCGGAATCTCGGACTGAGGAGCTCCGGCCGCGCCGCCGGCTCCGCCACCGTTGGCCTTCATGTACTGCTCCATCGCCTTGGCCATGGCGTTGGGATCGTTGGGGTCGGTCGGAGCCGTGACTCCCGAGCTCTTGACCTTCGAGATCGAGATCTTCACGGGGCCGATCGGCGCTCCCTGGTAGGTCTCGCCGCCGAAGAAGGTCGACATCGTGAACGCACCGGCATCGTCGGTCAGCCCGGTGGCGATCATCGAGCCGTCAGCGTTCTGCATCGTCACGGTCGCTCCGGCGACCGGCGCGTCCTTGTACTTGACCGTCCCCTTGCACTCGGCGACCGGAGCCGAGGGCTTGCCGCAACCGAGTGTCGTGACGGCGAGCGTCACGAGAGCCAACAGAGCCGTCCTACGAATCATGTTTTCGCTCTTTCGCTGTGAATGAGGCCCCGAGCAACGACAACCCGACTCGAACGGCGTCGATTGCCGCGATCGGTCTCGGCCGTTCGGGAGCTGATGATAAGCCTGAAGAATCCGGCGGACAAGGAGTTTCGACGATCGCGGATCGGAGCGCTCTCGCGCGCCCTCGATGACCGCCCCGCCCGTCCGGCTCGATCGACCGCGCAACGAAGCGGGGGAAGAGCCGAAGCCCTTCCCCCGCGTCCGAATCGAGAGCGATGCGGAACGAGCCGCATCGGAGCTCGGATCAGTAGTTCTGCGGCGTGCGTCCGTCGTTACGCGAGCCGAGGTACTGGTAGGTGTTGTAGTTCACCGTCTTGCTGATGAAGTGAACGCTCCCGTCGACGAAGACGAACTGAGCTCCCGCCGGGTGCCGCGAGCGGAAACCCCACGAGTAGTTCCAGTTGCTCTTCACGAAGCACTGCGGCAGAGCGTAGCCCCACTCGGTCGCTTCCTGCTGCGTGCGAGCACAGGTGAGCATGTTGTTGATCGGCACCGACGTCGACGCATGCGCGTTGTTGCCGCCGTTGAAGCTCCACCAACCTTCGCGATGGTCGGTGCACTCCATCAGGATCTCGCCCACCATGATCGTGTTCGACGTCCCGTCGGTCACGCTCGCCATCTTGGTCTCGAGACCCAGGCGGCTGAACATCCCGTTGACGTCGGTGGTGAGCCACGAGTTGCCGTGGTCGGAATGCCCACCCTGCAGATAGTTGACGTCCGGAGCCAGGTACTGATTGCAGGAGCCGTCATTCGACGGGACTCGCTGCGATCCCATGCTGCCGCAGTAGCTCCCCTGAGCCCAACCGCTGAAGATCGGATCGACGGTGTCGGAAGGACACAAGGCGTAGGGGACGTTGATCGTCCGCGCCTCGACGGTCTGCCCGCCGGACAGGACCGGCGTGAAGAACGCGTTGTCCTGGTTCATGTTGATCTTTTCGAACAGCGTGTTCTGCTCCATGAAGGGCATCACACGGACCTGCCACCCGATGTGCGGTCGGATGTCGTTCCCCCAGTTCGCGCCCCAGTTCTCGTTGCGGAACTTGACGCCCGCCGGAGCGAAGACCTGATGCGTGTCGTGATACAGGTGCAACCCGATCCCGAACTGCTTCAGGTTGTTCCCGCACGAGATGCGACGCGCTGCCTCGCGCGCCATCTGAACTGCCGGCAGCAGCAACGCGATCAGCACGCCGATGATCGCGATGACCACCAGCAGCTCGACCAGCGTGAAGCCGGGCCGGCTCCGATTAGACCGAACCATCCGAGCTCTCCCGAAGAATGAGACCACGTGCGATTTCGCCGTGAAATGGCACTCGAGAATGACGAGAAGGGGACGAACGCGACCGCACCTTCAGCGGGTGCGCAGCGCCGCCCGATCTGATGAGTTGGCTCAGGTTCCGAGAAATCCACAACAAAGTCAATACTTTTTCTTCGGGATTCGACTCCGTTATCTTGGCTTTTAGGGGAACCGATCTCACCTTCATCCACCAAGGACGGGCAATGCCCCTCGACCGGGTCTAATGTCCGGAGATCGCTGACGGGGGCGGCTCTGACGGCAACCTGCGAGTCGGCTCGGTCACGACTCGCCCCACCGCCGACTTGCTCCCTTGCCGGCCGCCGCTCGTCCCTCCTTCCGTTTCACCCTCGGTTGCGGCGCGTCAAACTTCGCCCTGCTTCGCGGCACGCACGACAAACCGACGTTTGCTAGCGGACCACCGATCAGGGCGGCGTTGACCCCAAGCGCGAACGAGGCGTAGAAGGGGGATTCCCTTGGGAGTCTGCGCATGCCCCTGCCGATCCGTTCCCGATCGCTCGACCGCCTGAGCCCTCTGCCGACTCGGTCGATCACCGCGCAGCCGGCGCGCCGTCGCGAGATGCCTCGCGCCCCGCAGGTCCTCGTGCCGCTGCATTACGAGCCGGACTACCGCTATCCGCTGATCGTCTGGGTCGATGACGATCCGCTCGCTCCCGTGCCGCTGATGCGCGCCCTGAGCGGCATCTCGCTGAGAAATCATGCGGGGGTCGCTCCGGCCGGCCGATCGCACGCGATCGCTCACCCGCTTGCTCCGAGCGAGACGCTCGATCCGACGGCTCGGTTCGTTGCCGGAGTCGAGGCGGCTCGGCGCCGCCTGTCGATTCATCCGGAGCGGATCTTCATCGTCGGCCGAGGCCCCTCGCTGGCACAGCTCATGGCCGAGATCCCGCTCGACGGCGACGCGGCTCCGGCCGGAGTCGCCTGGATTGCCGAGTCGATCGCCTCCTGCGATCCGGGGCGACTCGGCTGGCACCGCCGCTTCGATCTTCCGCTGCTGCTTGCCGTTCCCGAACCGACGCTCGACGAGCGAGCCGACCTCCGCTCGCGACTGCTGGCGCTGCATGCCGCCGGATGCGACGCGACGACGATCACCAGTTCGCGCCGACCGAACTTCCTGACCAACGCGCTGGCGAACGTCAATCGTTGGGTCATGAGCTACATCACCGGCGAACCCGCCTTCCCTCAGGCGCCGATCGAGCGGATCGACATGAACTGATCGCCGACGTCACGACGGCCGGGGATTTCGATTCCCCGGCGGATCAACCGACACGCCACTCGCGGCACCAGAGTTCGAGGATCAGGAGCGACCAGAGCCGATAGCCGTGATCGAAACGGCGGGCGACATGGTCATCGATCAGCCGCCGTATCGCCTCGGGGCGGAACCACGCTGCGATCCGCGCATCGGCGCGGCCGATCGTATCCTCAAGCAGCGGACGCAGCTCGTTGCGGAACCAGGGGGCGAGCGGAACACCGAATCCCATCTTCGGCCGTTTCCAGACCGTCTCGGGAAGGCGGTCGCGATATGCCCTGCGCAGCAGGAGCTTGCCGATCCTCCCGCGACGCTTCAGACGGGTCGGGAGCGACGCGGCGAACTCGACGAGGCGGACGTCGAGAAACGGCTGCCGACACTCGAGGCCATGGGCCATCGAAGCGATGTCGACCTTGGTCATCAGATCACACGGCAGATAGGTCTGCAGGTCGGCCGCCGAAGCGCAGGCGACCGCATCCCGGCCGCGCGATCTTTCCCAGGCCCGTTCCAGGAACGCGCGAGGGTCGGCATCGCCGAGCCGCTCGACGAACTCCGGTCGATACAGTTCGCCTCGTCGGCGGGCGTCGAAGATCGACATCCAGGCGAGATAGCGCCCGACCGGGTCGTCGGCCGCCGCCTCGGCAAAGCGACGGAAACGGCGGAGCAGATTTCGCTGACCGCGGCCGCTCGGCAATCGCTGCCAGAATCCGGCCGCCGCCAGTCGTCGCAGCGGTCCGCTCCGGTCGAGCCACTCTCCCAGGCGGACCGCCTGGTAGCGCTCGTAGCCGCCGAACAGTTCGTCGCCGCCGTCTCCCGAGAGCGCGACGGTGACCGACCGTCGAGTCATCTCGCTCAGGTACCAGGTCGGAATCGCCGAACTGTCTCCGAACGGCTCGTCGTAGAAGCGGACCAATTGGGGCAGGATCTCCATCGCCCGCGGCTCGACCGTGAACTCGGCGTGATCGGTCCCGAGCGCGGTCGCCACTTCGCGCGCGTGAGCCGACTCGTCGAACTCCGGATGCGGAAACGCGATGCTGAACGTCCGGATGGGGCGATCGGAAAGCCGAGTCATCACGGCGGCGATGATCGACGAGTCGATCCCTCCGGAGAGAAACGCTCCGAGCGGAACGTCGCTTCGCATCCGAATCCGGACCGCATCCTCGACCAGTTCGCGCGTCCGCTCGATCGCTTCCGCTTCGCCGATCTCGTTCCGCTCCGCCGTCCAGTCGATCCGCCAATACGGCTCGACCTTCAGCGATCCCCCTTGCCAGATCGCGCGACAACCGGGAGGGAGCTTGTTCAGATGGCGATAGATCGTGTGCGGATGCGGGACGTACTGGTACGTGATGAACTCGTCGATGGCGCGCTCGTCGAGCGACCGATCGAGTCCCGGCAGATCGACCAGACTCTTGAGTTCGCTCGCGAAGGCAAAACGCCCCGCGCTCTGCGCGTAGACGAGCGGCTTCTTTCCCAGCCGGTCGCGTCCGAGCACCAGGCGTCCGCGGCGGCGATCCCAGAGCGCGATCGCGAACATTCCGTTGAGATGCTCGAACAGGTCGACACCGACCTCGCGATACAGTTGCAGAATGACCTCGGTATCGCTCTGCGTCCGGAAGCGGGCTCCGTTCCCCTCGAGTCGCCGCCGCAGCTCGACGTAGTTGTAGATCTCGCCGTTGAAGACGAGCGCGAGCTCCTCATGCTCGTCGAGCATCGGCTGCCGGCCGGTGACGAGATCGATGATCGCCAGGCGCCGGAACCCGAGCGCGACTCCGGGGAGCGAACGTCCCGCGCCGTCGACAGCCGGTTCGCTGCGCCACTCGCCCCGGTCATCGGGCCCGCGATGGGCGAGCG
>CAZZBI010000333.1:0-5730 GCA_964652385.1 uncultured Pirellulaceae bacterium
ACCGAGTCGCTCGATACCGAGTCGCGCGAGACCGATTCGCGCGATACCGATTCGCTCGCACTTCGCGGAACGGCGAAATCTCCTTGCCGCGGATCGATCCGCAGCGCCTCGATCAGCGGCGAATCGAGCAGCGTCGGCAGAATGAACGTCTCGACCGTCGGCGTCGGAATCCGCAGGATGTCGACATGGCCGAGAGCGCGCAGCGAGCGGCGCCACGGAATCTGGTCGACGTTTCGCCAGTTGTGCAGCAGCTCTTCGAGGCCGAAGACGCGCCCCTTCCCCAGGTACTCGAGCGTTCGGTGGCCGTCGTCGTAGCGTCGACTGCAGCGCGCGAATCCCGAGCGGATCAGGATCAGCCCGTCGGGATGATCTCCTTCCGCCGCGATCAGCGGTTCGGACTCGATCCGCGTCCGGATGTCGATGCGGCGTTCGCGTTCGAAGTCGTGATGCCACTCGAAGTCGCCGAAGCTCTCGAACGTCGTCGCTGCCGCGACCGCTTCGATCGCTCGGTCTCCCAGTCGCGCCAGCCAAGTCGTTTCGCGCAGGTGCGTCCGCAGCGCGTTGTCCCGATACAGGCGATGGATGTGAGTCCGGAGCGCGGCGTCGAACTTCAGCAGATCGCGAAGCCCCTGCCAACGGATTTCGAGCAGCTCGCAATCCTCTCCCGCCACCACCGTCGCGGTGCGAGGAGAGCGCGAGAGCGCCGCCAGCTCGCCGAAGATCTCGCCGACACCGAGTTCCAGTCGCCCGTCAGGACCGAGCAGGCCGGGAAGGTCCTGCAGGAAGACTCGCGCTCCGCGCTCCTCGTCGCGGATCGTGGTCAGGTTCGCCGACACGGACGAGGCGTCGCGCACTTCGGGCCACGGCGAGCTGCGGACCGCCGACAGGAACGATTCCCACCACGACAGACGCCGCGGCACGCTCCGGCCGAGCAGCTCCGCGGGGAGACTCTTCAGCGCGACCTGGACCGTCCCCGAGAGGATCAGAAAGGCGCTGTGCCCGTAGTCCCCTTCGCGGATCACGACTTCGCCCGGCGCATACCGCATCCGGCGCGTGTCGTTGAGCAGGATGCCGTCGAGCGGCAGCAGTCGGGGAAAACGAGACGGATCCATCCGGCGGAACGGATCGATCGCGCGGAGCTGCGCAACGTCGGCCGACGTCATCCGATCGCCGAACGCCTTGGTCCACCGTTCGGGACGGCGCTGCGCCGAGACGGCGGCCATGGCAGCGGGTTCCTGAGGGGACATCGGGGCGGTTCCGGCGGGTGAGTTCGTGCGGTGCTCGGTTTCGATGACAGCGAAGCCGTTTTCGGTGCGGCGAGAGCGTCGCGTCGTCGCTCAGCGATACGAGGCGGGAGCCGGAAGTCGGGCGTCGAGCACACCGAGCGTCGATCCGTCGACCGAATCGGCGAACTCCAGACCGAGATCGCGGATCCGATCGGCGATCGCGACGAGCTGTTCGCGATTGTTCGTCGACAGGTCCGCTTCGGCGAAGGTCAGCAGGATCTGCTCGACGAGCGGATGGCGGATCTCGTCCTGGATCCCCTTCAGCCGCAGTGCCCGATCGGCGGCGCGCTGCGCCGACGTCAGGCCGTACGTCGCTACCGTCGTCGCTTCGGCCGTGGCGCGTGTCGAGTATTCGAGGTCGGCGATCGTGCCGACGACCAGCATCACGCGCAGCCGCTCGGGACTGCTCGGTTCGTTCGACGTGTTGTCGGTCCGCAGGAAGTTGTGTCGGACCTGCCCTTGCGACCACGCGACCAGCTCGAAGTCCAGACTCCCCGGCTTGTGCCCGCCGTGATTGACCAGCTCCTCGCGCCGCACCGTATGACAGTCCAGGCAGCTCTGCGCGACGCGATAGAGATTCCGCGGATTGCGCATGCCGGCGGCGATGCTCCCCGCGATCCGCTCCTGCCGATGCGATTCGCTCTCGCCGTCGCGCGTCGCTCCGGGACCGCCGTAATCGTTGTGGAGCGTCACCCAATCGGACGCGGCACCGTGACACGACTCGCAACTGACTCCCGAGATCGGCTTCAGCTTGTCCCCATGCGCCTGAACGGTGTAGTGACAGTCCAGGCAGATCCCGCCGCGCTTGATGCTCGAGAAGCCCATCCGCTGCGCGATCGCCTTCGCCTCGGGCATCTGATGCAGTCGCTCGAAGGTGAGCGCATGCGGCGTCTTGGACCAGGTCCGAAACTCCCCTGCATGACACGTCGCGCATCGCTCGGACGAGACCACTTTGGTCGGATCGCAGCGGACCGGTCCCTCGGCGTCGAGCGGTGCGAGCGACACTGCGGCGACCGAAGGTGATGCTCCCGAGCCGCTCGTGCCGGAAGAGATCGCGACGGCCGACGTGAGCGCCGACGAACCGCTCCACAGGCCGAGCGCTGCCGCGACCATCGCCGCCGGAGAGCGGAAGCGAGCGAAACGAGTCGGTCGAGCCGACGCGGTCGGTGGCATGGCGTTTCCTTCCCTGGCTCTCATGACTCGCGCCGCCGACCGCATCCTTGCGTTCGGTGCTCGACGCGAGCCGCGCGACTCGGACCGATCAGGCATCCAGTTCGACATCGCCGCGCGGTCGCGCGACGCACGGAAGACACTCGCCGCTCTCGCAGCGATGCGCCGGCGGCTCGGCGTAGTCGACTCGCCCCGCGATCAGCCGCGTCGCGCAGGTGCCGCAGCTTCCGCCGCGACAGCTCGACGGCAATTCGACGTTCGCTCGCTCCGCCGTCTCGAGCAGCGTCTCGCCGACCGTCCCTCGCGTCTCGCGTCCCGAGCGGACGAAGCGGATCGCCGCGCCGGTCGCGTCGGCGTTGCCGGACGTCGCGTCGACGGCACCGGAAGATCGGCCGGCGTTCGGTCGCGCCGTCGACGGACCGAACGCCTCGAAGCGGATCGCCGCGTCGGGAACGCCCCAAGCGCGCAGTCCGTCGACCAGCTCGCTCATCAGGCTCCCCGGTCCGCACAGATAGAAGTCGTAGTTGTTCGACGGCAGCAGCTCGCGCAGCAGGTCGATCGAGATTCGCCCCTCGACGTCAAAGTCGCGGCCGACACGGTCCGAAGCGGCGGGGCGCGAGTAGCAGGTGACGATCTGCAGTCGCGGATGCTCGCGACGCAGGTCCTGCAGCGCCTGGCGATAGACGTGTTCGCGCCCGTTTCGCACGCCATGAAACAGGACGATCTGCCGCGGGCTGCGGACCTCGGCCGCCTGAGCCGCCATGGCATAGATCGGCGTGATGCCGATACCGGCGCCGATCAGGATCGCCGGACGCCGCTCGTAGGCATCGAAGACGAACGAGCCGGCCGGCGCCTGTAGTTCGACCAGATCTCCCGCATTCAGCTCGTCATGGATCAGCGAGCTCACCGCTCCCGCCGGTCGCTCGGACGAGCCGGCGATCCGCTTGATCGAGACGCGGTAGTACTCGGGGCGCGGTCGATCCGACAGCGAGTAACAACGGAGCAGGGCGCGGCCGTCGGCGCTGCGCAGGCGGAAGCTGACGAATTGTCCGGGAAGGTAGGTCGGCAGCGGTCGCCCGTCCTGCGGCACCAGATAAAGCGAGACGACGTCGTCGCTCTCGGGGACCTTGGCATGCACGACGAACTTGCGGAACCCCTGCCAGCCGAACTGCCGCGTCTCGGCCGCCCGGCGCTGCGCCTGAGCGATCGACAGCTCTTCGATCAGCAGATCGCGCCGCAGCGCATGCTCCTGTTCGCGCAGCTTCCGATCACGACGCCACCCGACGAACCAGGCTCCGGTCTGTGCGCAGACCGCCGCACAGATGCAGATTCCCAGCAGCAACGGGAGCGATTCGAGCAAGCTCATCGACCGACACCTCGCGTCGATTCGGCGCGGCTCGCCAAGGAGCCTCGGGAGCGGCCTCGATGCGACGACCGAACGGCGCTACGATCCCGCCTCCCTCGCGGTGTCGAGAGTATCGGTCAGTCAAAGATGGCCTCTTCACCCGATCGAAGCGGTGCCACCAGAGGCGAGGAAATGTTGAACTTGCGTCGTTTCGATAGGCGACGATGGACGTGAAGACCGGGTGGACCAGGAGGTTCGTGGCGTCGCGCGTCGACTCCCCCTGTCGACCCTTGCCTCCTGATCCCCGCCGTTCGTCTCGACCATCCTCACGAGGATCGAGACGGCGCGAGTCGCGCGACAGCGGACTCCACCGAGCAGCCTCAACCCGCGGAGCGGATGGCGTGACGACGCCTAATTGGGAATGGATCTTCCGAAATCGGACCCAGCATCGGCAACTTCGTTGGCCGAGCGGACCAATCTCCGTCGCTGGCGGCCTGCTGAATCCGTGGGGGATCGATCTCGGCGATACCGACGCCGGTGACGTCGCGTTCGAGCTGCAAGCGGTCTCGAGCGACGCCGAATCGATCGAGCTGATCAATCGCGGTCGCCCGCTGCAGGCCGAAGGGGGGAAGCGGATCTATCCGGGGGAGAGTCGACGGTTGAGGCTCCCCGCGCGGTTCTGGGGAGGAGGGACTCAGTTCGAGGCGATCGGCGCCGAGGACTCGCTCCTCGATCGGATCGCGACGGCACTGCCGGCGGCCGACGGCAGGATCGGTTCAGGGTCGCTGGCGCTCCCCGAACTCGGCATCGCTCCGGGAGCCTCGACCCTCGCGCACTGGTTCGATACGCTCGGCGAGCTGGCGCGGCTCTCGACCGCCTCGGCTCGATTTCATCAGGCCTGCTGCGATGCGCTGATCGATCCGGGGGGGCTCGATGCGGCGATGATCCTCGAACGACGCGGCGACGATTGGGAGCTGGTGGCGTCGCGGATCGAGGTCCCCGATCTCGGCATCGGTTTTCTGCGCGACTGGATCGAGCGCGCAGCGGCGACCGGCCAGGTCCATTTCGCCGACCCCAAGAAGGTCGCGGCGTTCGAGCGGCGCGACGGCGAGCGGTCGGTGATCGCCGCTCCCTATTGGGACGCCTCGCGTCGGGTCCGCGGCGTGGTGTGGGGGAGTCGCTCGCAACATCGCAACAATGCTCGTCGCGGCATTCGCCCCTTGGAGGCGCAGTTCGTCGGCCTGGTCGCCGATGCACTCACCGCCGGTACGGTCCGAATCGAACACGAAACCGATTCGGTCCGCCGTCAGGTGCTGCTCGAGCAAGCGTTCCCTCCGGCCGTCGCGCGGCGCCTGACGGACGATCCGGGGATTCTCCAGGCGCGTCGCAGCGAGATCACGATCCTGTTCGTCGACCTGCGCGATTCGACTCGCCTGACCCAATCGCTCGCGCCCGAGCGGTTGTACGGACTGCTCTCCGAAACGATGAACGCCTGGACTCGCGCGGTGATCGAATCGGGCGGGGCGGTACTCGATTACTTCGGCGACGGACTGGCCGCCTTCTGGAATGCGCCGGTCGAACAGCCGGGACATGCTCAAGCCGCTTGTCTGGCCGGCATGGCGATCCTCGAACGCTTGCCCGAACTTCGAGCGCGATGGGAGAGCGAATTGCCCGAGCCGTTGCGGCTGGGGATCGGCGTGCATACCGGCGACGCGGTCGTCGGCAACGCGGGGACCGAACGACGCATCAAGTACGGGCCGCGCGGCGAAGCGATCCATGTCGCGTGCCGGATCGAGAGCGCGACCAAGCCGATCGGCGTCCCGCTGCTGATCTCGGCGTCGACCGCCGCGACACTCGACGAGCGGATGACCGTACGGCGAGTCGGCCGCGTTCGCTTGCCGGGCGTCACCGAAGCGATGGAGCTGTTCG
>CAZZBI010000334.1:0-5713 GCA_964652385.1 uncultured Pirellulaceae bacterium
TAGGCCCGCGTCGTCCCCGACGCGCGGCCGTGCGACTCCGGGCGTTCGACAAGCTGCGAAGCTCGTTCGGTGTCGCCATCGCATGCCCTCGGCTCGGGACGAGCCGGGGCGACACGCGTGCACCGTCCGTTCGATACGCTCCCAAGGGAGCCGCTCGACTCGCCGACAAACTTTCTTCCGTGCCTTCCCCCCCACCTGAATCGCGACCCAAACTCGTTGATCCCCTCTCCCGTTCGTCGCCGCGATTCGAGGCCTGAGGCATGTCCGCGTACCCGCTCCGCACCGTTCTGCTTCCGTTCTTGACGATCGTCGCGATGCTCGGCTGCGGGACCGGTCCGACCGGTCCGATCAGTCAGGGTGTGCCGGTATTGAAGGGGAACGCGGGGATCGACGGCGAGACGTGGCTCGTCTCGTTCGATCAGGCCAAGGTGGTGGCTGAGCTGACGGGGCGGCCGATCCTGGCCGACTTCACCGGCAGCGACTGGTGCGGCTATTGCATCGCGCTCGACGAACAGGTCTTCGCGAGCGACGAGTTCCGGGATTGGGCCCGGCAGCAGGTGGTGCTGCTGAAGATCGACTTCCCGCGCAATCGCGAACTCCCGGCACCGCAGGCTCGGCAGAACGGTCTCCTCAAGATGTCGTACGGCGTCTCGGGCTATCCGTCGGTGCTGCTGCTCGATCCGACCGGCAAGCGTCTGATGAAGACCGGCTACAACGGCCTCGCACCGGACGCCTGGTGTGCCGACATCGATCGTCAGCTCGGGCCGCTTCTTCGCCTCGCGACGCCGAACATTCGGACCGGCTTGCCGGCGGTCTCGACGATCCCTGCGGTCGCTCCGCCCGGCGATCTCGCTTCGCCGTGCGACCGGAGCGATCGTGGCGGCGAGTTCGGCGCGAGCGCCGGCGACTCGGGACGACTCCCCGAGATCATCACTTTCTGATCGGCGCGGTCCGCTCGGCGCTCGCCGATTGTTCCTTCGATCGGTCGTTCGATCGCTTACGGCTTGGGGACGTGCTGATCGACGAGAATCGGGTTACCGTCGGGGTCGACGACGACGAAGCTCGCCGGGCCGTCGCTTGACGCGTCCGCCTCCTGCACGAATGCGACTCCCGCCTCGCGCAGCTGCCGCTGCAGCTCCCGCACGTCGGTGAACGGGTGGACCGATTCGGCCTGCTGATTCCAGCCCGGATTGAACGTGAGGATGTTCTTCTCGAACATCCCCTGGAACAGGCCGAGCACGACGTCGCCGTTGCGGAGCATCAGCCAGCCTTGCGAGGCCTCTCCGTGAAACGGCAGGAAGCCGAGCTTCGCGTAGAAATCGCGACTCGCGGCAAGGTCCTTGACCGCCAGACTGACCGAGAACGCGCCGAGCTGCATGAGAACCCCTTTCGTCGAACGATGTGCGTCAGCGAACGGAACGACTCGATTCTGAGCGATGCGGCCGCGAGACGATACGATGCGCTCGTCCGATTTTCGTCCGGCGACGTCCGACGCCGGTTCGCACGCCGGTGCCTCTACAGCAGCTGACTCGCCAGATCCGCCAACTCCGAACGCTCCCCTTTCTCGAGCGTGATGTGCGAGTAGAGCGGCTGTCCGACCATCCGATGGATCAGGTAGCTCAGACCGTTGCTGAGCGTATCGAGATAGGGGTGATCGATCTGGTGGATGTCGCCGGTGAAGACGATCTTGGTCCCTTCGCCGGCTCGCGTGATGATCGTCTTGACCTCGTGCGGCGTCAGGTTCTGCGCCTCGTCGACGATGAAGAAGATCCGCTGCAGACTCCGGCCGCGGATGTAGGCGAGCGGGGTGATGAGCAGCTTCTCGTTCTCGAGCATCTGACCGATGCGCTGCGCGTCGGGATCGTTCTGGTCGAACTGATGTCGGATGACGCCCAGGTTGTCGTACAGCGGCTGCATGTAGGGATCGAGCTTGGCCGAGACGTCGCCGGGGAGGAATCCGAGGTCCTTGTTGCTGAGCGGGACGATCGGCCGCGCGAGCATGATCTGCCGAAAGGTGCTGCGGACCTGCAGGGCGGCGGCGAGAGCCAACAGGGTCTTGCCGGTCCCTGCCTTGCCGACGAGCGTCACGAGTCGGATCGAGGGATCGATCAGCGCGGCGAGCGCGAACGACTGTTCGGCGTTCCGCGGCGTGATGCCGTAGCACTTCGCCTTTTCGACGCGGTGAAGCAGTCGATCGCCGGCATGGTAGGTGGCGAGCACCGACTTGGAACCGTTGCGGATGACGAAGTTCTCGTTGGCGATCGGCGATTCGAGCTCGGGGACCTGCTCGATCGGGACGCCGGCTTCCGACTGATAGAAGCGATCGACCGCATCGTCGGTCGTCGCCACGACTCGCCGACCGGTGTAGAGCTTGTCGAGACTCTCGACCTTGTCGCGGATATAATCTTCGCTCGTGATGCCGAACGCGCGAGCCTTGGTGCGGACGTTCGTGTCCTTGGTGACGAGCACGACCGCCCGATCCTTGACCGACTCGGTCAGATGCAGCGCGCAGTTGACGATCCGGTGATCGGGACAATCGTGCAGAAAGGCGGCCTTCAGCCGTTCGTCCAGACGCTCCGCGAGCATGACTCGCAGCGAGCCGCGTCCGTCGCCGAGCGAGGCACCGCGTTCGCTGGTGACGTCGCCGGTGAGCGCATCGAGGCGGCGCAGGAACTCGCGGGCCTGGAAGTTGATGTCCTGATGCCCCTTCTTGAACTGATCGAGTTCCTCGAGGACGGCGATCGGGATCGCGAGGTCATGTTCCTTGAAGGCGTTCAGGCAGTTGGCGTCATGCAGCGGGACGTTGGTATCGAGAACGAAGAGCTTCCGCTGCTCGGCCGGCTTGCCGCGAGACGTCCTGGATCGCGCCACGAAGTGCCTCCCGTCATCGAGTCGGAACGAGAAATGGTGCCGGTCGAACGACGCGTTGACCGCGGCGCGTCTCGTTCGACCGATCAGCGTAGCGGATCGCTCGAGGACGAATACGACGGGGCATGCTCCGTTCGGCGGCAATTCCCCGGGAACATGCGGATGATCGAGTCCGAACTTCATCCGATCGACATCGGATCTTCGTCGCCGGGGTACGACACCGCGCTCGGCGCCGCGTTCGACGACCTCGATGAGGTTGTCTCGACTCGACGATCGAACGGACAGAGACGAGCGGGCTCGAGATCGAGGACGAGTCCGACAGCTTCCCAGTCGATCTCCCGATCGCCGGATGTCGATTCGATCCGCGGCTGAAGCAGGACCCGCAACTCGGCAAGTCGGAGTTCGAGTTCGCGTCGACTCCCGCCAGCCATACAGGCACCGAGCAGGAAACCGAAGGTCGCGGCAACGGAAGCCAGCAGGAAGAGGCCGACAAGACCGAAAGAGGTCGGGAGCATGGTGTCTCCTCCCTCGCGCTCCGAGACGAATGAGGCGACCGCTTGTCCCCTCATCGACACGAGCCCGCATCGACCAAGCAAGAACCAGAACGGGAATCGGGAGCGAGCAAGGCGGCATCGCAAGGCTTGGGTCGCATCGCCGCAGATTTCGGAGTCGAATTCGTGCTTCGGCCTGTACCGTGCGGCACACACCACCGAAACTCACCGCCCGAATTCGCACATCTGATGCTCGAACCGATCTCAGGAGTACCCCGAGGTCTTCCGGGAGGCAATCGACTACGGCGGAAGTGGCGGCGATCGGCGGAACTCCGCGGTCGGGGTCGCAAGAACGAGGGCAACTCGGACAGATGTCAACCTACCGAATCGGACCGACAGGGCCGAAGCGTCAGCGAGGCGAACCGCAGCCCGCAGCGCCAAGCGCAGGGGCCGCCCCGTCGACGGCGAAACACCCTCGTAACGCTGCCGCTCGCTCGCCGCACGGGAACTGCCGGCCGCACGGCAGGGGACCTTCTTTCATTCGCCGTCAATTGTCGTCTCGTGACGATCTCTCGCCGGTCGCTTAGACTCGGCCGCGCGCGTCGACGGTTCGATCGATCTGGCCACGATGACGAGTCGAACCGGAACGTCGCGAGCGGAGCGCATGATCGATGCTGATCCTGATGCCTCATTGGCTGTTGCTGCTGCTGGCGGTGATCGCGACGCTCCGACTGCGGCGCGAAGCGGTGCGAGTCGGCGGGCGAACGGCGCTGGCGGCGTCGCTTCCTTGGCTCGCTTGGTTCGTGGCGGCTGTGGTAACGACGGCCGGGGCCAACCTGACGGCCATCGCTTTTGGGCTGTTGCGAGGGGTGGCGTCCGTGCCGACGCCGATCGAGTTGTTGCCGGTCCACCTGGGCGTCGGCTTCGGCTACCTTGCCTTTCTCGATAACTGCCTACGGCGACTGATGGCGCTCCCGTCGATCGAGCCGGCCGACACCGTTTCGATCGGCGAATCGCCGGAACGAGCCGGCTGATCCCTCGCCGAAACGACGCTCTGACTGCGGCGACCTTTCCGGTCGCCGCTTGTCACCCTCGGTCGCGGCAGCCCAGAATGAGCGACGTTGAGCGGTGAGCTTCGGCACGCGAATCCGAACGGACGGTATGCGATGGACGGGATCGACGTTCGACTGCTGTTGATCGTGGCCGGAGCCTCTCTCTTGGGGCTGTTCGTCTACTTTCTCCCCTGGTTCGTGGCGATCGGACGCGGTCACCGCAATGCGACGGCCATCGGCGTATTGGTGTTCTTTCTCGGCTGGTCGTTCGTTCCCTGGGTCATGGCGCTCGTATGGGCATTCACCGTCAGCGACTCGCCCGAGCCGACCGAACCGGTCGGCCACTTGTCCGGTTCGCGTTCGGGACGGGGGCTTCGAGTCGCCGGCGCGATCGCGTTGGTCACCTTCGTTCCCGCCGGTCTCATCGGGCTGATCGCGACGCTGTTCGTCGCCGGCTCGCCGAGCAGTCGATTGCCTTCGACAGCGGCCGAGTCTTACCGAGAGGGATTGAGTAGCCGCATGAATGATGCCCCATGGTTTTGGAGAGCGTTTACGCCGGACACGTCAATGCCTGACGAGCAGTACGGCAGCCTTACCCTTTCGCAACGCGTCATCGGCCACGTCAAACTTCCCACTGGACGTTTGGTAGTGTGCGATGTCCTTACCGACCCTGATGCTCGCCCCTTGTCGATCGTGCTTCCTCCTGGGAGTTATCCCGTGGAGGTGGCGATCGCAAGCCTTGGAGACGAGGACGAACGAATTGCTGCCGCCAGAATACGCTTTCGGAGTTCCGATCCGACGACATGGCTTGTCGCGTTGCGGCAAGGCCAAGACGCTGAATCTGTCAGCGAAGACGACCTCCTTTTCGGAGTTGATTCCGGGACCGCTGCCTTTCTGAGCGCGGAGGCTGCGATGGAGGTCTCCGAACTGCTTGACGAGACCTTCGACGACCAGGTCACCGAAGCCATGGATGCCGCTTATCGCCCGACTCGAAGTTGGGCGGAGATTACGCTGCCAAATGGCGAGTTGAACATGGTGATATGCAGCACTGGCTTTGGCGACGGCAGCTACCCGGTGTTTCTGGGCGTTGACGCGGCAGGCGAGCCTATTGCTGTCGTCGCCGATTTCGGTATCGTCGAAATTGATTCGGACGCGATCGGCGATTAGTTGCTTGATGATCCTTTTCGGGTTCAACGAAGCATTTTTCCGGTCCATCACGGTTTTTCGTGGGTCGGGTAGCATGGCCGGGGGGAGGAGCCACGCCATGCAGGACACCGAGCTGTACCGTCAGATCCTGGGTCT
>CAZZBI010000335.1:0-5707 GCA_964652385.1 uncultured Pirellulaceae bacterium
GTCCCGAATCGCACGAGATCTTCATGCGCGAGATCGTCGAAGCGAATCGGATCGAATTGCCGAAGCTCCCCGACGGGCTGCATTACCGCTACGACCCGCAGACCGAGCAGCTGATGGTCGAATCCGACACGAACTCTCCCTGATTCGTTGGACCGACCTTCGCTTTCGACCTAGCCCCGGCCTTTTGCCTGTCTAGTCTGGAACGAAAGGAGTGCCCGACCCGCACCGACGCCTCGTCGGCGGGCCTCCGATTCCGACTCGAGCGACAGGCCGACCATGATCCGCCGCCTCACCGCCAGCCGGTCCCTGCGAGTCTCGATCGGGCTGCTCGCACTGGCCGCATTCTCCCAAGCGGCGCCGCTCGCGGCCAACGACTGGATCGTTCGCCCGAGTCGCTACACGCACGATCCGGTTTCGGGCTACCGCGTCAATCGCTTCGCTCCCGAGCCGGTGGTGTATCACACTCCGGACCCGTCGCGGAGCGTCTATTCCCATTCGCGCAGCACGTTGCAGGTCGGCGACACCGCGTCCAACTATCACCGCGTGACGCAGTACGGAGCCCCGATCCGGCCGTACGGCGAGTGGCGATTCCCTTATCGCCCCTTTTCGACGCCGTATCCGAACTGGGGACCGCAGCCGTGGGGAGCGCCCGGTTGGGGAGCTCCCGGCTGGGGCTGGGGTGGAGGTGGTTTCGGCGGCATCGGCAGCCCGTTCGGACCGAACGGCGTCGTCAACGGATCGGGCTTTCCGTGGAACGACGGCTGGTACCCCGATCGCCGCAGCAAGCCGTTCGACGGCGTGCCGTTCGGCGCACCCTGAGCTAACGATCGATTCGAGCGAACGCGCTCTCGGCTCGAACGACCGATCGACGAACGCGGGAGTCGCGTTGCTCGCGGGTCCAGAAACGTTGCGACCGAGGTCGGTCGCAATACGAAGTCGTTGCGACCGGGGTCGGTCGCAATACGGGCAGGTGTTGCGACCGGGGGCGGTCGCAATACGCAGTCGCTGCGACCGGGGTCGGTCGCAGTACGGCAGGCGACGTGCGGATCGGCTGGATCTTCTACGGGGCTCCGCGAGTCCTCGCGAAAACGTTTGCGATTCGGGATCGGCCGCGCCCAGAATCGAACCTAGCGACGGCGAGTGCGGGTCGACTTGCGATCCGCCCGACAACGATTGCCTCCTCGAACGCCCCTTCGGTGCTTCGATCGCGAGCTTTTCCTGCGATGAAGCGTCGAATCGCCCCCGGCTCGCCGCGCTCGTCCGATCTCGTCTCGTTCCGAACCGTCGAGACGCCGATCGGCTCGTTCCGTCGGCCGCCGGCAGCGACGAACGACGGAGCAGGGCCGAGCGACGCTCGACTCCTCGCGGAGGCTCTCGTCATGTCCGATCGCATCGATCGTCCGGTGACCATCAACGCCGCCTTTCTGCAGGAGCTGAAGGAGGTGAATCAGGAGCTGTGGCAGACACTCGACAACGTGCGAGCCCTCTGCGGCCAGCCCCTTTCGATGCGTCTCCATTCCCGCTCGCTCGTCGATCTTCTGGCCCGCTTGCGAGACCTGCTCGCGATGCACTTCGCGCTCGAGGAGGCGTTCGGGTACTTCCATCACGCGAAGGAGGTCGAGCCGGAGATCGACCGCTCGGCCAAACAGCTTCGCGCTCAGCATTCCCCCTTGTATCTGCGGGCGAGCGAACTCGCCGATCGAGCCGAGAACTTCTGGCGCGAGCGGGATGACGCGATGCTGACCGCCGTGCTGCCGGTCGGCGTCGATCAGTTCGTCCGCGATCTGCTGCAGCACGAGGCGGGGGAGAACGAGCTGATCTATCGCACCCTGTACGAATCGATCGGCGTCGCCGACTGAGCCGGGGCGCGTCGGGCGCCCCCCGGCGTTCGGCGTTGCGGAATCGCGAGTCGATCCGCGCGGGGAAACGAGTGACGGACGCGGCGCGGCGTTCTAGAATGCGGCCCGTCCGCCCCTCCTTCCTTTCGATGTTCGCCGGAGAGCCCGCATGCTCCGTCCGAGATTCCCGTCGCCGCCAGGCGTCGACGGCCGATTCCGCCCGATGCGCGTCGGCGTCTTGCTGTTGCTGACGTTCGCTCCGCACGCCGCCGCTCGACTTACCGCCGCTCAGGAACCTTCCGCCGACGAAGCGCCGGCGGCGAACGCCGCTCCGGTCGAAGCGGCGGCAAGCGGATCCGAGACGCCGGAGACCGGCGCCGCGATCCCGGAAGTCCTTCCCGGTCATTCGTCGCACGGAGTCGCCTTCGACGAGGGGCCGCGTCAGGCGGCCGTACTGATCCCGGGGACCGGAGTCGTCTCGTTTCCGGTCACCAGTTCGGTCCCGGAGGTCCAGGCGTTCGTCGAGCAGGGGATCGGACAGCTCCACGGCTTCTGGTATCTCGAGGCGGAACGGAGTTTCCGCCAGGCGGCGTTTCTCGATCCGAAATGCGCCATTGCCTACTGGGGCATGGCGATGGCGAACGTCAACAACGCGGAACGCGCCAAAGGGTTCATCGCCAAGGCCAAGGAGTGCGAAGAGGGAGCATCGGACCGCGAGCGGCGCTACGTGCGGGCGCTGCACGCCTATCTGAATGCCGAAACGAACGATACGGCTCAGAAGCGGCGGCGAGCCGAGGACTATCTGCGGGCGCTCGAGGACATCGCGCTCGAGTATCCCGACGACCTCGAAGCGGTCGCCTTTCAGATCTTCGGGATGTGGGACGCGCGCCGCGACGAACTCGGCATCGTCAGTCATCTGGCGGTCGAGGCGCTGTTGGCCGAGCTCTTCCGCCGCGCTCCGATGCACCCGGCTCATCATTACCGCATTCATCTGTGGGACTATCGCAAGGCGGAGAAGGCGCTCGAGTCCGCGCGGCTCTGCGGCCCCTCGGCTCCGGCGATCGCCCACATGTGGCACATGCCGGGGCACATCTACTCGCGACTGGAACGTTACGAGGAAGCGGTGATCCTGCAGGAGGCTTCGGCGCGGGTCGATCACGCGCATCAGCGGCGTTTCGGACTCCTTCCCGACGAGATCCACAACTACGCGCACAACAACGAGTGGCTCGCCCGCAATCTCTCGTTCGTCGGTCGAGTCGACGAGGCGGTCCGCCTGGCCTGCAACCTGATCGAACTCCCGCGGCATCCCAAACTGAATCGGGTCGACAGTGGCGGCAGCTCGTCGCTCGGACGACAACGTCTGTTCGATCTGCTCGCCGAACATCGGCTGTGGGAACTGACGATCTCGCTCGCCGATTCCCCGTATCTGGAACCGTCGGAGGATGAGGACCGGGAACTCGAGCGGCTCGCGCTGATCGGTTCGGCTGCGGCAATGACCGGTGACGCGGTGCGAACCGAGGCGATCCTGGCCGACCTGCGCGAGCGAATGGCGCGCATCGAGCAGGAAGAGGGAACCGCGGTCGCCGCGGCGCTCGAGACGTTCGACCGGGATCACCCGTTGCCGGTCGAGGCGGCACCTGTCGAGACGGCACCGAGCGATACGGGACCGCCGGCCGAAGCGGTAACTAACGATGCGAACGTCACCGAGAGCACGGCGCCGGACGCGACGACCGCGCGCGGCCCCTCCCTCGGCTCGGACGATCCGGTGCCGGCACAGGGCGAACCGTCGCCGCCGGCCGAACCGGAGCCGCCGAGCGAGGCGGAACGAGCCGCGACCGAGCGGACCGAAGCGCGAGGCAAGGCGGAGACCGAAGCGCGAAAATCGTTCGAATCGCGGCGCAAGAAGGTCGAGCGGAAGCTCGCCCTCGTCGAAGGACATCGCTGCTGGCAGGCCGGCGACTTTGCCGGCGCCCACGAGCGACTGAAGGACTCGAGCGAGGTCGACGGCGCCACCAAGGCGGAACTGCGTGCCGCGATGGGCGAGGTGGATGCGGCGATCGAGGAACTCGACAAGCAGCTCGGTCGGCGCAAGGGGCAGATCATCCCGCACGCGATCAAGGCGTGGGTGCTCGATCAGGCAGGACGGCGCGACGAGGCGATCGCGGCGCTGGAGTCGCTGCGTCGGACCTCGGGAAGCTTCGATCTCGACGCACCGCTGGTGGCACGACTGAACGACCTGGCGGTGGCTGCCGGTCTGAGCGGCGATTGGCGGATGCCGACCGCGTTCGAGCAGGATCCGGGAGGTCCGGCCGACATGGAGGGGCTCGGGCCGTTCCGCTGGTCGCCGATCGATGCGCCGTCGTGGCGGCTGGAAGATGCCGACGGCAACGGCGACTCGCTCGATGATCGCCGCGGGCGACCGCTGGTCGTGATCTTCTATCTCGGGGCCGGTTGCCTGCACTGCGTCGAGCAGCTCGAAAAGTTCGGGCCGCAGCTCGAAGCGTATCGCCAGGCCGGACTCGATATCGTCGCCATCAGCTCCGAGGATCGCGAGCAGCTGAAGCGGGGGATCGAGGACTACGGCAAGCCGATGCCGATCCGACTGCTGGCCGGCGGAGATCTCGAAGCATTTCGCGCCTACCGCTGCTTCGACGACTTCGAGTCGACTCCGCTGCACGGCACGTTCCTGATCGACGGTGCCGGCCGCATCCGTTGGAAGGACATCGGCCCGGAACCGTTCATGGATCCGGAGTTTCTGCTGCGCGAGGCGCAGCGGCAGTTCGCGCTCGATGCCGCGACGATTCGCCTGTCGGAAACTCCCGCTACCGCACCGCTCACGGAGATCGCCCGATGATCGTCTCGCTCTTCCGAACGTCGGTCGGTCGACGCCGCGGACGCTGCGCCGCTCGGACGCTGCTCGCGTCGCTGGTCTTCGGCTCGGCCGCCTGGATGCCGCTCGGCATCGCGACCGCCGTCGACGATCAGGAGTCGTGGCCGCTGGTCTACGAGACCGACTTCGAGGGAACGGCCGACGACTGGCGCCCGACCGAAGACGAGACGTGGGAGATTCGGCAGGAAGCGGGGCGCGGGGGGACTTATCACCAGTTCCGCAAGGAGCCGAGCTACCAGCCGGAGCATCGAAGTCCGCATCACATCGCGTGGCTCGACGGGATCGAGGTGACGAGCTTCCGGCTCGACGCCAAGGTCCGCTCGACGCATCCCGACTATGGCCATCGCGACGTCTGTCTGTTCTTCGGACGCCAGGACGCGTCGCACTTCTACTACGTCCACTTGGCGAAGCAGGGGGACGACCACGCGAACCAGATCTTCCTGGTGAACGGCGCTCCGCGCACCAAGATCTCGCTCTCCACGACGGCCGGGACCGACTGGGACGATGCCTGGCACGACGTCCGGATCGTGCGGGATGCCGAGTCGGGCAGGATCGAGGTCTTCTTCGACGACATGACCAAGCCGGTGATGACGGCCGAAGACAAGAGCTTCACCTGGGGGGCGATCGGCCTCGGGTCGTTCGACGACACCTCGGCCTGGGACGACATCCGTCTGTACGGCCTGAAGCGCACGCCGGCCCCCTGATCGAATCGCGGATGCCACCACGTGGCCCCGGGCTCTCCGAGCCCGAGGTCGGGTTCGGTTCGACACCGCTCACGCTCCGAAGCCCGTTCGGCGGCGGGACGAAACCTTGCCTCGGCCAAACCGTGGCCGGGCCCACGTGAACGGCTCGGCCCATACGTTGGCCCGCGTCGTCCCCGACGCGCGGCCGTGCGACTTCGAGCACGCGAACAACAGCGCAGTGCGATCGGATTCCGAATCGCGAGCCCGAGGTCAGGTTCGCTTCGACACCGCTCACG
>CAZZBI010000336.1:0-5698 GCA_964652385.1 uncultured Pirellulaceae bacterium
CGACCTGCCTGTACGAGGGGAGTTCGGAAAAAACTCACAGCCTCTTCGGGCTGGTGAGGCGCGGAGGGCACAGGGTGGTGCGGACGTGGTTGGGGCTCGGTGGCGGTCCCCCTGGAACCTCGGGGCGGTTCATGGGAAACTAGGCTCTTTGGTCGCCGTCGGATCTCGTCCCGTAACGCAGCGGGCGACCGACGGGGCGCTGCCGTCTGGCGGAGTTCACGAGCCGATGGACGAACCGATGGCCGTCATCCTGGCGGCCGGCAAGGGGACTCGGATGAAGTCCGACCTCCCCAAGGTGCTGTGTCGAGCGGCGGGGCGACCGCTGCTCGACTGGGTGCTCGATGCGCTCGATCGAGCCGGGGTCGTTCGCAAGGTGGTGGTGGTCGGCTATCGCGAGGAGCTCGTGCGCGAAGCGGTCGGCGGGCGCGCGGGAGTCGAGTTCGCGGTGCAGAGCGAGCAGCTCGGCACCGGCCATGCCGTCCGGATGGCGCGCGAGGCGATCGCCGCTCAGGACGGACCGGTCGTCGTGCTCGCCGGCGATTCGCCGATGATCCGCCCGAACTCGCTGAAGCGTCTGCTCGACGCGTTTCGAGCGTCGCGCCCGGCGTGCCTGCTCGGCACGCTCCACAAGGACGACCCGACCGGCCTCGGCCGGATCGTCCGCGACGAATCCGGAGCGTTCGTCGGCATCGTCGAGCAGAAGGACGCGACCGAGGCGCAGCGGGCGATCACCGAGGTGAACATGAGCACCTACGTGTTCGACGCCGCGAAACTTCTCGGGGCACTCGACCGTCTGGGCAATTCCAACTCGCAGCGCGAGTACTACCTGACCGATTGTCCGAGCATCCTGCTGGCGGACGGCGAACAGGTCGACGCGCTGGCGGTGCTGGAGCCGTGCGAGGCGCTGAGCGTGAACACGCCGGACGAACTGGCGTCGGTCGAGGCCGAACTGGAGCGACTCGCGGAACGATGAAAGAACTGAAGATCTTCAGCGGTCGCTGCAATCCGGCTCTGGCTCGCAAGATCTGCGAGTTCCTGAACCTGAATCTCGGCGACTGCAACCTCAGCACGTTTCCGGACGGCGAGTTCCACTGCAAGATCGAGGATGTCCGCGGACGCGACGTCTTTCTGGTCCAGCCGACCAGTCCGTCGGTCAACGACAACCTGATGGAACTGCTGATCATGATCGACACGTGCAAGCGAGCCAGCGCGGCTCGCATCACGGCGGTCATTCCGTACTACGGCTACGCGCGGCAGGATCGCAAGGACGAAGGGCGCGTGCCGATCACCGCCAAGCTCGTCGCGAACCTGATCACGCGAGCCGGAGCGGATCGGGTGCTGGCGATGGACCTGCACGCCGCTCAGATCCAGGGCTTCTTCGACGTCCCGGTCGACCATCTGTATGCCGGCAAGGTGCTGACCAATCACTTCCGCGCCCAGCGCTGGAACCCCGACGATCTGGTCGTCGTCAGTCCTGACGAAGGGAGCATCAAGCGAGCCGTCGGTCACATGAAGCGACTCGGCGGAACGCTGGCGATCGTCGACAAGCGGCGCGAGAACGCCAACGTCACCAAGCAGGAGAACATCATCGGCGGTCCGGTCGAAGGGAAGATCGCGCTGATGTTCGACGACATGATCAGCACCGCCGGTTCGATCTGCGGCGCGGCGGAACTGGTGAAGCGTTACGGAGCCCGCGAGATCCATGTCGCCGTGACGCACGGCGTCTTTGCCGGCAAGGCGATCGAGCGACTCGAGAAGAGCCCCATCGACTCGGTCGTCATCACCGACTCGATCCCGCTCCGCCCCGAGCATCGTCTGGACAAGATCAAGGTCCTCTCGGTCGCCACGCTGTTGGGCGAGGCGATCAAGCGGATCCATCACGACCAGTCGATCAGCGCGATCTTCTCCGAGAGCGAAGCGGTCTCGGACTGACGACATCGCGCGTCGCGAATCGGCTCACTCCGAGGCATCCGGCGCTTCCGAAGATCCGGAAGCGGCAGTCGTCTCGGGGGAGGTCCGCGCGAGGAGCTCGGCGGCCAGGCGAGACGATTCGGGATCGGCATCGGTCGCCGCTCGCTCGAGCGCCTCGACCAATGGTCGGATCGCTTCGGCCTGATCGCGGCGGAGCATCCGCAGCTGCTCGACCGTCGCCGGTTCGCTCAGCCCGGCGACGATCTGCCGCCGAGTAGCGCTGTCGCCGTCGTTCAGGCCGTCGAGCGTCGCCACATACGACGCCGCGAGCATCCCCATCCCGGCGCCAATCAGATTCCCCGGCACCTCGGCCAGGTTCTCGACCCGCTCCCGTACCTCGCGAGTCGCTTCGGCGGCCGCATCGCGCGAACGCCTGGCGATCATCGGCACGAAGATCGTGACGTAGAGCGCCGTTCCGATCGCGACCCACATGCCGACGTTGGCCGAATTGGAGCCGCAGCAGGATCCGGTCTTGCAGGAGGCCGATTTGGCGTTCGAGTCTCGATCGGTCGGGATGATCGGCGGCAATTCGCTCATCGGACGACTCCTTCGCGCTTCGCCCTCGCTCGGCCGATTCGATGGCCGCTCGCCGTTCGATCGTCGCCGTTCAATCCTCGCCGTCGACCGGGGCCGAGGTCAGGCGCCGATCGACCTTCGCTTCGATCAGATCGTCGCGAGTGTCGAAGCGGCGATCCGGGCCGGCGCTCCGGACGGCGTAGCCGTCGGTCCGCTCGTCGTATCGCAGCTCGTTCCCCCAGGCATCCTGGTGGCGGACGGTGACGGAGTTCCCTTCGTAGCCGTCGAGCTCGCGCTTCGCCTCGTCCGACGCCTCTTCGACCTCTTCCATCGCCCCTTCGATCCGTTCCATCGTCGCGCGGATCTCGCGCTCCAGATGGCGGCGAGCGTGGCGAGCCTGAGCGTGATAGGCGGGGATGGCGATCATCGAGCCGATGAAGCCGACGCCGAGCAGACTCAGCACGAACCCGGTCATCGCGAGCCCGCGGGGACGCTTGAAGAGTCCGAAGAAGCTCAGCAGCAGCCCGAGCGGCGAGAGGAATCCGAAGGTGAAGATCCCGAGGATGCCGAAGACGAACCCGGCAGTTCCGAGTCCGTTGGTCGGCGGCTTGGGGGGATCCAGGATGTAGATCACTTCCCGTTCGCCGGTGGCCGTTCGCATCTGGCTCATCCCCACACCCTCCTCGCTCGCTCCTCGATCCGCTGGCCGCCCGTCTCCGAGATGGCGGTCGAATCGTCGGAAGGGAGTTCGCCGTCCGTCAGCCGTTCTTTGGAGACGGCCGACGATTTTGGCCGACCGTCGCCGCCGGCTCCTCGCCAATGGCTCGGTCGCGGGGGAAAAGAGCCGCAGAACCGCCGGCGTAACGGCCGGAATCGAGCGCTGCCGGACCGAGGGGGGATTCGGATCTGACCCCCTGAGGCCGGGTTCGAGACGGGAGATCAGGGGTTCGGCTTGATCTCGCCTCGCTTCAGCTTGTCCCCGTAGGTATCGAGCTCCCGCTTTACCCGGCCGCTCATGATGTAGAGGCCGAGGAGGTTGGGGAAGCTCATGCCGAGAATCAGCGTGTCGGAAAAGTCGAGGATGTTCCCCTTGGTCACGATCGAACCGAGCACCGTGAAGATCAGGAACAGGATCTTGTAGACCATCGACGAGCCCTGGCCGAACAGACTCGTCCAGCACCGCTCGCCGTAGTACGACCACGAGATGATGGTCGAGAAGGCGAACAGCACCACCGCTCCGTAGAGGATGTAGCGGAAGAAAGGGAGTCCCTTGGGGCCGGTGATCGCTGCCATCGTCACCGACGACCCGGCTCGCTGCGCGACGAGCGGTCCGTACGCTTCGTTCTCCCAGGTGCCGAGCGGCTGGGCGTGCACGTAATCCGAGTCGACCATCTGAGCGACCTGCGAGGTGGCTCCGGTTTCGTTCTGGACGGTGATGGTCGTCTCCTGGCCGATCTTCAGCGAGGCGAGTTGCTCGTTCGGCGTCCAGGTGCCGCCGGCGATGACGACGACCAGGCCGGTCATCGTGCAGACGAGGACCGTGTCGATGAACGGTTCGAGCAGCGCGACGATCCCCTCGCTCACCGGTTCGTCGGTCTTGGCGGCAGAGTGGGCGATGGCGGCCGAGCCGGTTCCCGCCTCGTTCGAGAAGACCGCTCGCTGAATGCCGAGGACCATGCCGCCGAGCAGACCGCCGAGCCCCGCCTTCATCGACCAGGCGTTGGTGAAGATCGTGGCGAACGCCTGAGGAACCTCGGCAGCGTTGGTGATCAGGATGTAGAGCGCCATCCCGACATAGGCGACGCACATGAACGGGACGATGATCGACGCGACTCGGCCGATCGACTTGATGCCCCCGATGATCACCAACCCGGCCAGAAAGGCCATAACCAAGCCGTAGATCACCGGCTGCTGCCCCTCCTGCAGGATCGGAGCGGCTTCGCGGATGACGTCGAGCGACTGGCCGACCTGATACGAGTTGCCTCCGCCGAACGACGCGAGGATGCAGAGGATCGAGAAGAGGACCGCCAGGAAGCTGCCGAGCGCGCCGAGCCCCTTTTCCTTGAGGCCGTCGCGCAGGTAGTGCATCGCCCCGCCGGTGATCGTCCCGTCGAGATTGACCTTGCGATAGAGCTGCCCGAGGGTGCATTCGGTGAACTTGCTCGTCATCCCCAGCAAGCCGATCAGCACCATCCAGAAGATCGCTCCCGGTCCTCCCGCTCCGACCGCCAGTGCGACTCCGGCGATGTTCCCCAAGCCGACGGTGGCACTCAGCGCCGAAGCGAGGGCCTGAAAGTGAGAGACCTCGCCGACGTCGTTCTTGTCGTCGTAGTCCCCCTTGGTCAATCGGATCGCGTGCCAGAAGTACCGCAGGTTGACGAAGCTCATGCGGATCGTCAGGAAACAGGCGGCGACCAGCAGCCACGCGACGACGAACGGGATCTTGCGGCCGAAGAGGTACTCCGATCCGAAGCTGTTGAAGAGGACGTAGTTCAGCGGATCGAGCAGATAGACCTTGAAGGCGGAATCGACCTGGGCGTACCAGTCGGCGGCCGGAGCCGGAGCCGCGGTGGCCGGTGCGGCAGTCGGTGCGTCTCCCTCGGGCCTTGCGGTCGGCGCGGCTTCGGCACCAGGCGAGTCGCTCGGCGTCGGCGCGGCCGGATAGGTCGCGGTCGCCGTCGGCGGAGCGGCATCGGGAGCGGGGGAGGTTTCCTGAGCGACGGAGCCGGCGGTGAGCAACACCGCCAGCATCAGACTGCCGAATCCCATCGTCAGGCGACCTCGTCGCGACGTTCCGAGCGGCGACGTCGCGAAACGAAACGAAACGAGCGGGGATCGGTGAGGCATCGTGAGGTCCGTCGGAGAGGGAAGCGATTGCAGGCCGAGCCGCAGGCCATCGGAGCGACGACGGCGGGACGGAACGAGAGAGATCGGCACGGCGTGGGGACCGTCGAGGCTACCGTTCTAATTGCCTCGCCCCCGACGCGTCAATCTTCGGCGAAGTTTCCGCGAAGCGAGGCTCTCGCACGCCTCCTCCGAGTCCTCCCCAGCCCGCCGCGTCAGCAAGGGTTCCTCCGCGCCCTCCCAGCCCGCGGCGTCAGCAAGGGTTCCACCGCGCCCTCCCAGCCCGAAGCGCCAAGCGCAGGGGTCCTCCGCGCCCTCCCAGCCCGCAGAGGCTGTGAGTTTTTTCCGAACTCCCCTCGTACAGGCA
>CAZZBI010000337.1:0-5677 GCA_964652385.1 uncultured Pirellulaceae bacterium
CCTGGACGACATGCACGAGAACGGCATTCACGACTACATGAAGTTCGTGAAGTTCGGCTACGGCCGCGCTTCGGATCACTCGAGCAAGGATGTGCGCGACGGCTATCTGACGCGCGAACAGGCGATCGAGATGGTCCGCAAGTACGACCACGTCAAGCCGCGCCGCGATCTCGAGCGGTGGCTCGACTATGTCGGCATGAGCGAGGCGGAGTTCGACGCGATCGCCGACACCTTCCGCAACCCGCGCGTCTGGTGGATCGAGAACGGCGAGTGGTGGAAGGAAAACGTCTGGGGCGAGCCGAGTTCGTACGGCCCGGTTCACCCCAGCCCGGGACTCGATCAGTCGCGCTACGTCCGCGAGGATCGCCGCGTCGCCTGAGACGCCGGGCTCGCGCCGATCCGTCCGATCGCTTTCGCAGTCCGCAACCGTCCGCGTCCGATTCGAGGAGTCCGTCGATGGCGACCGTCACCGAAGCGCAGATCCGACCGACCGAACTGATGGCTCGCAAGGCGCATTGCGTCGACGCCGATCGGGACTTTCTGCTCGAACGTCGCGACCGCTGGGTCGCCGTCCCCTGCCCTGCCTGCGGCTCGACCGAGCACGCCGTCTACGGCGAGAAGCAGGGGTTCCGCTACGTCACGTGCGACGACTGTCGGACGGTCTACACCAATCCGCGTCCGCCGGTCGATCTGCTGCACGAGTTCTACTCGCAGAGCGCCAACTACGCGTTCTGGAACGAGCACATCTTTCCGGCGACCGAAGAGGTGCGGCGCGAACGGATCTTCCGGCCGCGCGCCGAACGCCTCGCGGAGTTCTGCCGCCGCTTCGGCATCGCCGGAGGGACCTTTCTGGAAGTCGGCGCCGCGTTCGGGACCTTCTGCGAAGAGGTGCGGGCGTCGGGGACCTTCGACGAGGTGATCGCGCTCGAACCGACGCCGGGGCTCGCCGAGACCTGTCGACGTCGCGGGTTCACGACCTGGGAGACGTTCGTCGAATCGATCGAAGCGACCGATTTCGCGCGGACCGTCGCGGCCTTCGAGGTGATCGAGCACCTGTTCGATCCGGCGGAGTTCCTCGACGCCTGTCGTCGCGTGCTGGAGCCGGGGGGACTGGTCGTGTTGAGCTGCCCGAACGTGATGGGATTCGGTGTCGCCACGCTCGGCACCGCCAGCGGATCGTTCGATCACGAGCACCTGAACTACTTCCATCCCCGCTCGCTCGCATCGCTGCTCGACCGACGCGGCTTCGACGTGCTCGAGGTGCAGACGCCGGGGCAGCTGGATGTCGATCTCGTCCGCACCGCAGTCCGCGAAGGAAAGGTCGATCTGTCCGGCCAGCCGCTGCTGCAACAGATCGTCGTCGACGAGCACGATCGTCTGGGCGCCCCGTTCCAGCAGTTCCTGGCGGACCACTGCCTGTCGTCCCATCTGTGGATCGTCGGCCGGAAACGGAGTGCGTAATGCCACGTAGTGCGACCGCCCCCGGTCGCACCGGGTTGTCGTAGTGCGACCACCCTCGGTCGCACCGTCCTTCGATTCGAGGGCACGAAGGACCCCTGCGCTTGGCGCTTCGGGCTGGGGAGGACACGGAGATCGTAGCCCCGGCTCGTCCCGAGCCGAGGGGGTGCGGTGACGACACCGCTCGAGCTGCGAAGCGTCTTGGCCGCTCGATGTCACACGGCCGCGCGTCGGGGACGACGGCGGGCCTACGCATCGGCGACTCATTGGTTGGTGGTGCGACCGCCCTCGGTTGCCGTGTTCGTCCGATTCGAGGACGCCAAGGCCCCCTGCGCTTGGCGCTTCGGGCTGGATGAGTCATCGACGCATGAGGGTTAGACCTCAGGTCGCTCGGCCGGCCAAGCGATGGGTTCGCCCTTCGACTCCCAGACGCTGGTCGGCGATCCAGTCGGCTCGGTCATAGACGACGACGCTGGTGTCGGTCTCGCGGATTTCGAGCCGTTCCAGCTCGAATCCGAAGTCGACGATCTCGCCGAAGAGCTTGAACGCCAGATTCTCGACGCTCGTCGGGCCGTCGAAGCGATTGAGCTTCATCCGGTCCCCCGTCTCGTCCATGTACTGCTCGAGATACGGCAGCAGCGGATCCGCTTCGTTGATCAGCATCCCATGGTCGTAATGCGTCTTGAGCCACGGTTCGATCTTCGCATCGAAGTCGCCGAACAGGGTCGTCAGCGAACCGTCGCGATGGACTCGAAAGACGCACTTCACGCCGTAGCGGTGACCGTGCAGATTGCGGCACTTGTCGTCGAGCGTTTCGTTCCGATGCGCCGCGTAGAAGCGGTATTCCTTCTCGATCAGCATCGAGTCGTCTCCTGCTGACGGCGTCGGGCGTGCGGTGACCGCCGATCAGCGACTGGTGATCAGCGACAGGACTTCGGCTCGGGTCGACGGGTTCGACTTGAACGACCCTCGCAGCGCGCTGGTGACCGTCATCGTCCCCGGCTTCTTGACGCCGCGGATCGCCATGCAGCTGTGTTCCGCTTCGATCACCACCGCGACTCCGGTGCTGCCGAGTCTTTCTTCCATCAGATCGGCGATCGTCAGCGTCATCCGCTCCTGCACCTGAGGCCGGCGCGCGATCTCCTCGACGACTCGCGCGAGCTTGCTGAGGCCGGTGACCTTGCCGTTCGGCAGATAGGCGACATGCGCCTTGCCGGTGAACGGCAGCAGGTGATGTTCGCACAGGCTGGTGAACGGGATGTCGCGGACGAGCACGATCTCGTCGTAGTTCTCGGGAAAGACGACTTCCAGATGTCGCCCCGGATCCAAGTGCAGGCCGCTCGTCATCTCGGCATACATCTTGGCGACGCGGCGAGGGGTTTCGAGCAGACCGTCGCGGTCCGGATCCTCACCGAGCGCTTCGAGGATCTGGCGGACCGCTCGCTGGATCTTCGGCAGGTCGACGCCGTCGAACCCGCGATCGTCGGTCGTCGTCTCGTCCAGGTCGCATCCGATGGCCATCTGCAATATTCCCGAGGCATGGTTGGTGCGGAGCGGCCGAGGCAGTTCCCCCGGCTCGATCTACTGTAGACGGGAGCCCCCGGAGGGCAACCGTTCGGGCCGTCGCGATTGACGCGACTTTCATCGACGGCGTGCGGACCGGACCGGCTGCGTCGGACGATCATTCCGGGCAAGCGGTATCGCCGACGGCGAGCTTGCGGACGTCCGCGACGATCGAACCGCCTGCGAACGTACGAAGAACGGCGGAACGGACCGTGAGATCGCTCGTCCGACGGAACCGAGGCGGCACTGATGATGCCGCTTGAACTCGACCCTGCCTCAAGCGTTCAGCGCGGCGTTCCGGCTGTTCTCTGTGGCCGCAACAGGAACCCGGCCGCTCCGGTGCGCGGGTCCCACGAGCGAAGCACCAGCAGCAGGAACGCGGCGATCGCGAAGTTCCCCAACAGCAGCACGCCGATCACCCACGCGATCCGTCGGACAAGTCCGCTCGATCGGTAGACCATCCAGATCGCGACGGTGCCGAAGGCGAAGTAGGTATCGGCCAGCGTCGCCAGGAACCAGCGATCGCGAAGCAGATGCGCGTTGTCCAGCACGCCGCGCTCGAGCGACGCCCAGGTCGTCACGGCGGTCATCGCGACGAGCACGAAGATCGCCGCAAAGATCCCCGCGACTCGCAGTCCGCTTGCGGCCATGCGGCCCTCTCAGACGGTCAGCGGAATCGCGGCGAGCACGCGATCGGGAACCGGGATCGCGAACGGCTCGCGGTCGGCCGGGAAGCGACAACAGACGACGACCAATCGCCCTTCGGCAACCGGCCGGTCACCGACCTTCAGCCCGAAGGCGTAGGTGATCAGCTTTCCGTCGTTCTTCTCGACCGTCAGCGTCACGTCGACCGTCTGGCCGTAACGAGCCGGCGATAGATAGCGACAGAGCGACTCGTAACGCGGGAAGCCGAGCTTGCCTCGCTCGTCGTCGAGAATCACGTCCAGCCCGAGCGACCGGAGAAACGCGTACTCGGTCTCTTCCATGTACCGCAGGTAGTGCGAGAAATGGACGAAGCCGGCCAGGTCGGTGTCGGCGAACTCGACTCGACGACGATTGAGAAAGGTCTGAGGCATCGCGGCAAGGGATCCCGAGGGGCGTAACGGTCAGCGGACCCCTCACGGTAGGCCTGTCGGGCCGAGCGACAAGGGGATCGGTCCGCGTCGCGAACGGTCCGAGTCGAGATGGGGATTCCTGCCTCGACGGACCGCGATGGACAAGGCGAAGCGTCTTGCCGCGCTGCGCGTCGCTCAGAGCGCTTCCGCGACGTCCCAGGTCTCGCCCGCTTCGAAGAGCTTCTGCAGGTCACCGGGGCCCGACTTGGCGATCGCGTGTTCGATCTGTTCGTTGACCAACGTGTCGTAGGTCGGTCGAGCGACCTGACGCAGAACGCCGATCGGCTCGGGGAACTCCGGATAATGCATCCGGGCGAGCATGAACGCGACGTGCGGCGACGGCGTCGTCTCGTCGTGCACCAACAGATCATGCTCCGTGATGCCGTTGCCGAGCGACACGACCTTCGGGAGCATGCCGTCGAGCATGATCCCCTTGTCCCGGTTCTTGCCGAAGATCATCGGCTTGCCGTGCTCGAGGTGCAGGACCGCGTCGTCCTTCGTCTCCTTGTCGGTCGCGTACTCCCAGGCACCGTCGTTGAAGACATTGCAGTTCTGGTACACCTCGACGAATGCGGAGCCCTTGTGAGTCGCGGCGCGATAGAGCGTCTCGCCCAAGTGCTTCGGATTGAAGTCGATGCTGCGGGCGACGAAGGTCCCTTCGGCGCCGAGCACCACGCTCAACGGACTCAGCGGGTAGTCGAGCGATCCGAGCGGCGTGCTCTTGGTCACCTTTCCCTGAGGGGACGTGGGAGAGTATTGCCCCTTGGTCAGCCCGTAGATGCTGTTGTTGAACATCACGATCGTCAGGTCGACGTTGCGCCGGATGCAGTGCAACAGATGATTGCCGCCGATGCTCAACGCGTCGCCGTCGCCGGTGATGACGAAGACCTTCAGGTCGGGACGAGTCACCTTCAGGCCGGTGGCGAAGGCAGGTGCTCGACCGTGGATCGAGTGCATGCCGTAGGTGTCGACGTAGTACGGAAAGCGGCTGGAGCAGCCGATCCCCGAGACGAAGACGATCCGCTCGCGCGGCAAGCCGAGCGACGGGAGCATCTTCTTCATCTGAGCCAGGATCGAATAGTCGCCGCACCCGGGGCACCAACGGATGTCCTGATCGCTGGCGAAGTCGTTGGCCGAGAGGACCGGCAGGGCGGTGCTCATGAATCGTTCCGATGCGAAGGTGGTTGCGGCGAGATTCGGGTCGGGAAAGGTGTCGGTCGTCACGACCGACGCGGTGTGGGCGGCAGCTCAGTTCGCCTGCGAATCGGCGTCGAGCACGGCGAGCATCCGTTCGACCAGCTCACCGACCGTGAACGGCTTCCCCTTGACCTTGTTGTAGCCTTGAGCGTCGACCAGATACCGGGCTCGCAGGAGCATGCGAAGCTGGCCGAGATTCAGTTCCGGGACGAGAACGCGGCGGTAACGCCGCAGCACGTCACCCAGATCCGACGGGAACGGATTGAGCCAGCGGAGATGGCAGTGCGCCACGCTGTGCCCCTGCCGCCGACACTCCCGAACCGCCGTCATGCAGGCGCCATAGG
>CAZZBI010000338.1:0-5658 GCA_964652385.1 uncultured Pirellulaceae bacterium
CGGGGGCGGTCGCACTACGACAGACCAGTGCGACCGGGGGCGGTCGCACTACGACGAACCAGTGCGACCGAGGGCGGTCGCACTACGACAGACCGGTGCGACCGAGGGCGGTCGCACGACGACCTTCAGGAACTTTGCTCGTGACCGCTCGACTGCTCGACGGGAAGACCTTGGCCGAGACGATTCGCGGGGAACTGGCGGTCGAGGCCGAGCGGCTGCTGGCTCGGACCGGCATCCGTCCTTGTCTGGCGACGATCCTGGTCGGCGAGGACCCGGCGAGTCACGTCTATATCCGGAACAAGCGAGCCGCCTGCGAGAAGATCGGGATCACCAGTCGCCATCGGTCGCTCGCCGCCGACGTCTCGGCCGAGACATTGCTGAGCGAGATCGAGCGGCTGAACGCCGACGCCGAGGTGCACGGGATTCTCGTCCAACTGCCGCTCCCCGAGCATCTGCCGACTCAAGCGGTTCTCGACGTGATCGACCCTCGCAAGGATGTCGACGCCTTTCACCCGACGAACGTCGGTCTGCGCAGTCAGGGACGTCCCCGGTTTCTTCCCTGTACGCCCCATGGCTGCGTGCAGTTGCTGCATCGCAACGGGATCGAGATCGCCGGCAAGCATGTCGTGGTGGTCGGGCGGAGCGATATCGTCGGCAAGCCGCTCGCGTCGATGCTCGTCCAGAAGCACTCGTCGGTCGGGTCGAATGCCGCCGACGCGACGGTCACGCTCTGTCATAGTCGGACGCGCGATCTGGCGAGTCTGACTCGCCAGGCCGACATCCTGATCGCGGCGATCGGACGCCCCGAGTTCATTCGCGCCTCGATGGTCCGTCCCGGAGCGGTGGTCGTCGACGTCGGCATCAATCGGATCGAACGCGGCCTGGTCGGCGACGTGGCGTTCGACGAAGTCGCCGCGATCGCGTCGGCCATCACGCCGGTACCGGGAGGGGTCGGGCCTCTGACCGTGACGATGCTGCTGGCGAACACGCTGATCGCCGCTCGCGAGATCATCGGCGCAGCAACCGAACCGTAAGCGACGATTCGTCCGCTCCCCGCCGGGCCGGCAAGCGTCGCGCCGCTCGATCGCCGCTCCCCTTCATCCTCATCCTGTGCTCGCGCCGTTCCCGTCGTTTGTCGTTTCCGCCGTCTCACAGGGAATCGTCATGCTGAAATCGTGGGAGTTCCATTCGGCCGGCAAGCTCGTCTTCGGCGCCGGAGCGATCGAACAACTCGGATCGCTTGTGAAGGAAGCAGGCCTGAAGCGACCGGTGATCATCACCGACCGGACGCTCGTCGAACTCGGCGTCACCGCCGGTGCGGTCGAGTCGCTGCGAGCGGCGGGGATCGACGCGCCGATCTTCGACGGCGGTCAGGCCGAGCCGGAGATCGACGTGGCGATACGCGGAGCCGAGTTCGCTCGCGCTCATGCTCCCGACTCGATCGTCGCGATCGGCGGCGGGAGCAACATGGACGTCGCGAAGTACGTGGCGATCCTGCTGTCGCACGGCGGCAAGCCGGCGGACTACTTCGGCGTCGATCGAGTGCCGGGACCGGTCCTGCCGCTGATCGCGGTGCCGACGACGTCCGGGACCGGCAGCGAAGTGTCGCATGCCGCCGTCCTGACCGACGTCGCCGCGAACGTCAAGGTGAGCACGCTCTCGAACTACCTTCGGCCGCGCATCGCGCTCGTCGATCCCGCGCTCACCTATGGCTGTCCGGCCAAGGTGATGGCGCACAGCGGCATCGATGCGCTGACGCATGCGATCGAAGGGTGCACGGCGACCGATTGGAACCGTCTCGAGACGGTCGGCGGCAAGGTCGCCTACTTCGGCCGCTTCGAGATCGGCGCCTGTCTGGGAGAACGAGCGATTCGCCTGATCGGTCGGAATCTCGAACCGGCGGTGCTCGAACCCGAGAACCGCACGGCGCGCGACGAGATGAGTCTGGCGGCGACGCTCGCCGGCCTCGCCTTTTCCACTTGCGGCGTCGCGCTGGTCCACGCGCTCGAGTATCCGATCGGTGCGGCGGTCCATTGCAGCCACGGCGAAGGGAACGGCTGTCTGTTGCCCTATGTCATGCGGTTCATCCTGCCGGAGCGGACCGAGATCCTGGCGACGCTGGCTAGGGAACTCGGCGTCGCCGAACGAAGCGACGCGCGAGCGACGGCGGAAGCGGGGATCGACCGGATCGTCGAGATGCGACAGCGGATCGGCATCGCTCAGCGCCTGCGCGATCTGGGTGTCGAGCGGGAGCAGCTGCAGGGGTTCGCGGAACGGACCTGGCAGATCCAGCGGCTGATGACGCTCACACCGCGGCGCCCGACGCTCGACGACCTGGTCGCGATCCTGAACGAAGCGTACTGATCGACGTCGAACGAGACGACTCGATCGATCGCAAGAACCTGCGGAGCATGGCGGATGAGCGGCGAGCGCGTGTTGGTCCTCGGAACTCGAAACGCGAAGAAGAAGCGCGAGCTGGTACTGCTGCTGAACGGGACCGGGATCAGGCCGGCGACGCTCGACGAGTTCTCCGGTTCGGTGGAAGTGGACGAGACGGGGTCCACCTTTGCCGAAAACGCGCGGCTCAAGGCGTCGCTCCAGGCGCGAGCGATCGGACAGTGGGTCCTGGGCGAGGACAGCGGCCTGTGCGTCGATGCGCTCGACGGAGCGCCAGGTGTCTACTCGGCTCGCTTCTCGGGAACCGGCGCGACCGATGCGACGAACAACGCGAAGCTGCAGGAGTCGCTCCGCGGAATCCCGCTCGACCGACGCACGGCGCATTACGTCTGTCACGCGAGTCTGTCCGACCCGAGCGGCGAGATCGTGATCGATTGCGAAGGGACGTGTCGCGGGCGGATCGTCGACCGCGCGTCGGGAGCAGGGGGCTTCGGCTACGATCCGTACTTCGAGATTCCCGAGTATCACGCGACCTTCGCCCAGTTGGGCGACTCGGTCAAGTCGCTGCTGAGTCATCGGGCGCGAGCGATGCGGCAGTTCCTGACCGAACTGGAACGCCTGATCGGCCGCGGCGGTTGGCCGATCGTCTGAGCACTGCCGCGAGCGGAACGAGAGCCATGAGTCGCGTCGATCTGGGATTGTCGATCCTGTTCGTGGCGCTGCTCGGCGGCATCGTCGGCGGATTGTTCGCGCTGCGCAGCGCGGCTCTCCGTCAGGCCGGCTCGGACGAGGTCCGACAAAGCTGGGACGCGTGGCGCGAAGAGACGCGCGAGGCAGCGGAGCGTGGGGCAGGGGAGGGGGGCGTGGCACGCCGAGCCGCTCCGAGCCCGGTCCCTCCGCTGGTCATCCTGCTCGAGGATCATTTCGCCGCCTGTCTGATCGGTACCGTCGTCACGACGGCCGTCCCGATCGGCGTCGCGCTCTGGTTGCTGCGCGGAGTTCTGGCTCGGCGCCTCTGACGGATGGGTCTCCCGAGAGAGGCCCGGCCGCTGCGTGGCCGAGGCAAGGTGTCGTAGCGATCTTCCTCTCGCGTCGCAGCGTCATCGGCGTCAGAGTCCACCCGACCTCGGGCTCGGAGAGCCCGGGGCCACGCAGCGCCGGGGTCCCCGTGGCCTCCCAGCCCGCAGCGTCAGCAAGGGGTCCCCGTGGCCCCTGACCGGAAACTGTTGCGACCGGGGGGCGGTCGCACGACGTCGCGTCCTGCGACGAGAGGGACGGAGGCCCCCTGCGCTTGGCGCTTCGGGCCGCGGAGACACGGGGCTAGTGAGACGACGGCGACGCTGCGACCGGGGGTCGGTCGCACGACGTCGCGTCCTGCGACGAGAGGGACGGAGGACCCCTGCGCTTGGCGCTTCGGGCTGGGGAGACACGGGGTTAGTGAGACGGCGGCGACGTTGCGACCGGGGCGGTCTTCATTCGCTTTCCGATTGGCAGTGCTTTCCGATTGACTCGACTCGGTGCGGCGCGTCACGCTATCGTCGAGGTCGGCTCGCACGAGTCTCCTCTCCCGCCTCGCCTTGCCCCCCTCCCCACCAGCCTCAGGCGCTCCCATGTTCCTGCATCGTCTTTCGCGACGGACCTTTCTGCGCGGCGTCGGCGTTTCGATGGCGCTCCCCTGGCTCGAATCACGAGTGGTCTGGGGGGACGAACCGGCGGGAGCGGAACCGCAGAGCGAGGCGCCGGTCAGGGTCGGCGTCTTCTTCTCGGGGAACGGCTTTCATCGCGAATGGTGGGCTCGCGAAGGAGAGCAGGGGCTGGAGTTCGGCAAGGTGCTCGAGCCATTGGCGCCGCTCAAGGAGTCGGTCGTCTCTCTGCGCGGCCTCTACAACGAAGAGGCGCTGAAGGGGAACATCCACAGTTCGCAGACCGGCAACCTCCTCTCCGGAGCGCCGCTCGCATCAGGGGGCGAGATCCGGTCGGGAACGAGCTTCGACCAGATCGTCGCGGCGCGGTACGGGGCCCAGACGAAGGTGTCGAGTCTGGTTCTCGGGTGCGAAAAGTCCAACCCGAGCGTGCACAAGAACTACTCGATGCTCTACAGCAGTCACATCTCGTGGAGCAGTCCGACGACACCGACGCCGCTCGAACTCTATCCGGCTCTTGCCTTCGATCGTCTGTTCAAGGACGAATCGAGTGCCGGGGATCGGAGCGTGCTCGATGCGGTCCTCGAGGATGCCGGTGATCTGCGCCGGCAGATCGGTACCGACGACCGCCGCAAGCTCGACGAGTTCCTGGAATCGGTTCGCGACGTCGAAACGCGCATCGAACGAGCGGGGATGCGAGGGGAGCTGCAGGGGTGGCGGCCGGCGATGACCGAACCGGATCGCCCCCGTCCCGCCGACGGGATCCCTCAGGACATCGCCGAGCACATGCGGCTGATGTGCGACATCATGGTCCTCGGTTTCCGCACCGATACGACGCGCGTCACGACGCTGAAGCTCAACAACGACCACAGCTCGTTGCGGTTCCCGAACCTGGGTGTCGACTACATGATCCACCACCTGCTGTCCCACTCCGACTCGGACGACTGGCTGAAGGTGAATCGGTTCTTCGTCGAGCAGGTGGCGTATGTCGCGCAGAAGCTGAGCGAGATTCAGGAAGGGGAGCGGACGGCGCTCGACAACTCGATGCTCCTGTTCTGCTCGAGCATGCTCAACGGCGGCCACGATGCGACTCAGCTCCCCGTCGTGCTCATCGGCGGCGGGGGAGGAACGATCCGGGGCAATCGGGTCCTCGACTACCTGGGCCAAGAGAATCGCCAGATGTGTCGGCTGTACCTGTCGATGATGGATCGCTGCGGCCTGCACTTCGATCGCTTCGGCGACGCCGATCAGCGTCTGGAAGAGCTGTAAGAGGGAACGAGGATCGAGGTCGGTCGCGGTAGTGCGACCGACTCCGGTCGCGGCGATTGACGTAGTGCGACCGCCCCCGGTCGCAGCGTCGCCGTCGTCTCACTAGCCCCGTGTCTCAGCAGCCCGAAGCGCCAAGCGCAGGGGTCCTCCGTCCCTCACATCGCAGAACGCGACGACGTGCGACCGACCCGGTCGCAGCAGATCCCGGTCTGAGGCCACGGGGACCCCTTGCTCACGCGGCGGGCTGGGAGGCACGGAGATCCCTTGCTCACGCGGCGGGCTGGGAGGCACGGGGATCCCTTGCTCACGCGGCGGGCTGGGAGGCACGGGGATCCCTTGCTCACGCGGC
>CAZZBI010000339.1:0-5647 GCA_964652385.1 uncultured Pirellulaceae bacterium
TCATGTGTCGGGGCTCGTGCCGAAGATGGAGTGCCCCTTCGCCTGTTGGCCGAAGGTCAAGGAGACGCTCGAGAAGCAGCCGGGGGTGACCAACGTCGTGCTCGCTCCGCAGAAGGACGAGAACGCGATCGACAACCCGCAGGTCGAGATCGAGGTGGCCGAAGGCTTCGACGCCGATAAGGCGCTCGCGGCAGTGGCCGAAGCCGGTTTCTCGGGCTCGACGGTCGTCGCCGCCAAGTGATCGGAAGCGGGAGTCGTCCGATGAGAACGACTCCTGCCGGCCGGTCCGAAGATTTAGTTTCGCGGCGGCCGGGCGCAGCAGCGCTCGGTCGCCTTTTTCGTTGATGCGACCGCCGCGGCGAACGAACTCGCGGCGTCGATTTCGGACTTTCGCACCATGATCGACTCTTCCGCTGCCGTCGACTCTTCCGCCGATCTGACCGACAAGGCGATCCGTCTGGCCGCCGAACTGCTCGAGGCGTCACGGCGCCGCGAGACGGCTGCCGAGCGGGAACGTTCGGCCCGCATGGCTCGGATGATGGAGGACGAGCCGGGGAAGCGGTTCACGATCGCGCTCGCCGATCAGGTGCTGCGGGTCGAGGAGCCGCGGCGTGCGGCGGAGCGACTGACGGCGCTCCTGGCTCAGTACGGCACGCCGCGCTATCTGTCGTGGCTCGACCGACGCACGATCGAGGCAGGGGCGGTCGCCGCGCGGATCGCTCCGGGACTGGTCATGCCGGCGATCACGTCGCGCGTCCGCAAGGACTCGAACCACGTCATCGTCCCGGCCGAGGACGGACCGCTCGACAGCTATCTGAACGAACGTCGCAGCGGCGGGATTCGCGTCAACTTCAATCAGCTCGGCGAAGCGGTGCTCGGCGAAGCCGAGGCGCTGCGGCGGCTGGAGACCTATCGCAACCGACTGCTCGAACCGCGCATCGACTATCTGTCGGTCAAGCTCTCGGCGGTCGCCAGTCAGATCAGTCTGACCGGCTACCGAGCGACGGTCGATCTGCTGGCCGAACGGCTGCGGATCCTCTAGCGCGCCGCGATGCAGGCCGGAACGGAACGCCCGAAGTTCGTCAATCTGGACATGGAGGAGTATCGCGACCTGAGTCTGACGATCGACGTCTTTCGTCGCGTGCTCGACGAACCGGAGTTCGAGCGTCTGGAAGCGGGAATCGTCCTGCAGGCCTACATCCCCGACAGCGCCTCGCGGCAGCGCGAGCTGACCGAATGGGCGATCGACCGGCAGCGCCGGACCGGAGCGGGGATCAAGCTTCGGCTGGTGAAGGGGGCCAACCTGGCGATGGAGCAGGTCGAGGCGTCGCTGCGCGGTTGGGAACAGGCGGTCTACGCCACCAAGCTGGAGGTCGACGCGAACTGGAAGCGGATGCTCCGCTATGCCTGCGAACCGCAGCACCTGGCGGCGGTCCGCGTCGGGGTGGCGAGTCACAACCTATTCGACATCGCCTACGCCTTCCTGCTGCGCGAGACGAGCGAGCAGCCGGAGCGGATCGAGTTCGAAATGCTCGAAGGGATGGCGAATGCCCAGGCGTTCGAGCTTCGTTCGCGAGCCGGCAGCGTGCTGTTCTACGTTCCGGTGGTGAAGCGGCAGGAATTCGAATCGGCGGTCGCCTATCTGGTCCGGCGACTGGACGAGAACACCGCGCCGGGGAGTTTCCTGGGAGCCCTGTTTGCGCTGCGGGAAGGGTCCGACGCCTGGAATCGCCAGCGCGAGGCGTTCGTCCAGGCGTGTCGACTGTCGCATGATCCGGCGCTCTCGGACCGACCGCGCCGACAGCAGGATCGTCATCGCGAACAGCCGACCGCGACTGCCGCCGGCTCGCCGTTCGACAACGTCGCCGATACCGACTTTTCGCTCCCCGCGAATCGCGCCTGGCTCGAATCGATCGATGCCCGCTGGCGCGAACTGGCCGACGATCCGGATCGGATCGGACCGGTTCCGCTGCAGGTCGGCGGCGCGACGACCGCCGAGCGGAAGCTCGTCGAAGGGCACGATCCGTCTCGCCCCGGCGTCGTCGCCTATCGGTATGCGATCGGCAACGAGCAGGATGTCGAGGCGGCGCTGGCGACCGCTCATGCGGCGATTCCGGCTTGGTCGGGACGCGGGATCGTGGGACGCGCCGAAGTGCTGCGACAGGTCGCGGTGGAGTTCGCCAAGGGACGCGGCGAGCTGATCGGCTGCATGACGCTCGACGGCGGCAAGGGGGCGACCGAGGCCGATGTCGAGGTGAGCGAAGCGATCGACTTCGCCGAGTACTACGCGCGCTCGCTCGACGATCCGGCTTGGTTCGATGGGACCGAGCCGTCGCCGATCGGCATCGTCGTCGTCACGCCTCCCTGGAACTTCCCGTACGCGATCCCGGCCGGCGGAGTGCTGGCGGCGCTGATGGCCGGCAACTCGGTCATCCTCAAGCCGGCTCCCGAAGCGGTGCTGACCGCGTGGTATCTGGTTCGGCAGTTATGGGATGCCGGAGTCCCGCGCGACGTGCTGCAGTTCCTGCCGCTGGCCGACGGCGATCTCGGCCGGCGACTGCTGACCGACGATCGAGTCGGCACGGTGATCCTGACCGGCGGCTATCCGACGGCGCGACTGTTCGAATCGTGGAAGCCCTCGCTGCGGCTGATGGCCGAAACGAGCGGCAAGAACGCGATGATCATCACGGCGACGGCCGACGTCGATCTCGCGGTGCGCGATCTGGTCCGAGGGGCGTTCGGGCACGCGGGGCAGAAGTGCTCGGCGACCAGCCTGGCGCTCGTCGAAGCGTCGGTCTACGACGATCCGAAGTTCCGCCGGATGCTGAAGGAAGCGACCGAGAGCCTGCCGGTCGGTTCGGCCTGGAATCGCTCTTCGATCGTGACCCCCGTGATTCGGCCTCCCGGAGCCGAACTGCTGCGAGGGCTGACGCAGCTGGATGCGGAGGAGAGCTGGCTGGTCGAACCGAAGATGATCGACGGGAACCCGTGCTTGTGGAGTCCCGGGATTCGCTGGGATGTCCGCCGCGGGAGTTGGTATCACCGGACCGAGTGCTTCGGACCGGTCCTCGGCGTGATCCGCGTCGCCGATCTGGACGAAGCGATCGCCGTGCAGAACGAGAACGAGTTCGGACTCACGGGCGGTCTCCAGTCGTTGGACGTCGAAGAGATCCGCAAGTGGGTGGCGAAGGTCGAGGTGGGGAATGCCTATGTCAACCGCGGCACGACCGGCGCGATCGTGCGTCGCCAGCCGTTCGGCGGTTGGAAGCACTCGTGTGTCGGCCCTGGCGCCAAGGCGGGGGGACCGAACTACGTCGCGGCGCTGGCCCGGTGGCGCGAGACCGGATTGCCTAAGCTCCGACGTCGCGTCGACGAAGAGACCGCTCGTCGCGCGGCCGGAGCGGAACGCCTGCTCGGCGCCGACCAGGCGGGGATCGAGCGACTGAGGGCCGGGCTCGAGAGTCAGGCGCAGGCGTGGGAAGCGGAGTTCTCGCGCGACCATGATCCGTCGCGGATTCACGGCGAGTCGAACTGCTTCCGCTATCGGGCTCGCCCCTGGACGCTGGTCCGCTCCCCCGGTCGGCATCAGGAGCGACCGCCGGTCGATCTGCTGCTGGCTCTGCTCGCGTGCCGGCGCGTCGGAGCGACGTGCGAGGCGAGTCTGGCGAACGACGTTCCGTGGCGAGCGGCGCTTGCGGAGTGGGCCGGCATCACGGTGACCGTCGAAACCGATGCGGCACTGGCGGAACGGTTGGCCGGTCGTCGCGACGGAACGCTACGGCTGTTGGGCGATGCGGAACCCGAGACGCTGGTCGCCGCTCGACGGGCCAACCTGTCGGTACTCGACGGACCGGTCTACGCGAACGGTCGCATCGAACTGACTCGCTATCTGCGCGAACAGGCGATCTCGCGGACGATGCACCGCTACGGCAACCTGCAGAGCGACTCGGAACGATCGTAGCGAAAGCGCTCGTTCTCGCCGCCGTCCGCATCGACTCCGTGACCTCGGTGTTCTCGGTGATAAGAGGATTACCCTCCAAAAAACCGAGAGCACCGAGGTCACCGAGGTCGACCCGTCTGCTTCAGTCGCGCCAGTGTTCGAGCAGCAACGCGCGGGTTTCGGGCCAGGCGCGCGAAGCGGCGGGCCAGTCGACGTCCATCCAGCGAGGCGTCTCGCCCGTGCTGACGGCGCGCGATTCGCTTCGCAGCGAGGCGTGCAGCGGAATCTGGGCGCTCGGACCGTCGGCCAATCGCCGTTCCGTCTCGGGCCCGATCAGCTGCGCCGCCAGACGATCCGCGGCAGCCGGATGCGGCCCTCCCGCGATCGCCACGAGCGTGTTCGGGATCAGCAGGGCTCCCGATTCGCCGTCCCCTTGATCCGGGAGCACGATCGCGACGGGGGAGCCCGATTCGAGTTCGACGATCGCGTCATCGGTATCGGTCAGCCCGAACGCGAACTCTCCGCTGCCGACTCCGGTCGCCACCTGCTTGTTGCCGCTGACGATCGTCGTTCGCTTCAGCAGCTGGGCGATGAAGGTGTCGAACGCCGCGGCTTCCCATCGCGACCGCAGGACGGTCAGATGCGTCGCCGTGGTGCCGAAGGTCGGCTTGGCGATCGCCCGCGGCTCGGTCCGTTCGGGATCGACCAGCGCGGTGATCGAGCGCGGCCAGGCGGCGGGGTCGGGCATGCGATCGGTGTTGACGATCAGGACTCGGGCCCGCGCCGCGAACCCGACCCAGCGCCGCTCCGGATCGCGAAACGACTCCGGGAACGCCTCCCAGGTCGCATCATCCAAGGCCAGCGGACGCAGCAGTCCCTGGTCGGCCAAGCGGAGCGTATGGAGGATCTCGTTGTTCCAGAACAGGTCGCACGCAGGGCGTGCCCGTTCCGCTTCCAGGCGAGTCACCAGTCCGACCGTCTTGGTCGACTCGAGATCGTAGACCGGCAGGACGTCGAGCCCCGTGGTCGCTTCCGCCTCGGCCAGCAGCGGCTCGGAAAATTCGCGATCGAGCGCCGCATAGACGACGACCGAACGATCGCTTTCGGACCAGCATCCGGTCGAGGTCAGCACGATCGTCGCGATCGACCAACAGATCCGTCGAGCGAAGCAGCGACCGCCAGGGAATTCGCGGACCGCTTGGGGATCTCGAACGTTCACGGGTAGACTCGAAGCAGAGGACCAGGCGATTCGGACCGACAGTTCGCCCACCGTACAGGAATGGCTCATGCCGAGTCCAGTTGGCAGCGAAGAGGGCCCACGCCGGGGCCGAGCGGAGTTCGTGGGCCCGGCCGCTGCGCGGCCGAGGCGTGGTTTCGTTGCGCTGCTGGTCGCGCTTCGGAGCGTGAACGGTGTCGGCATCGACCTGACCTCGGGCTCGGAGAGCCCGGGGCCACGTAGCGCCGGCTCGTCCCGAGCCGAGGGTGTGCGACTGCGCTACCGCTCACGTTGCGAACCGTCTCGAACGCCCGATGTCGCACGGCCGCGCGTCGGGGACGACGCGGGCCAACATTCCGTCCGCGCGGAGTTCGTGGGCCCGGCCGCTGCGCGGCCGAGGCTTGGTCTTGTTGTGCAGCTGGTCGCGCTTCGGAGGGTGAACGGTGTCGGCATCGACCTGACCTCGGGCTCGGAGAGCCCGGGGCCACGTA
>CAZZBI010000340.1:0-2528 GCA_964652385.1 uncultured Pirellulaceae bacterium
TCCCCGTCAGCGCGATGGCCGACAACAACTCGCCGCCGCTGAAGTGAACCGGGCCCTTGGCCCTTACCTGAGGAACGACTTCATGAAGAAGCTGTTTGCGGTTGCGATGCTCGTGTTCGGATTCGGCATGGTCGGTTGCGGCGGTCCCGACAATTCGGTGACTCCGGCCGCGAACCCGACCCCGCCGCCGGCAACGGCGCCGGCCGAGGGGAACACCCCGTCGATGTCGGTCCCCGAGTGATCATCGCTCCGAGCGATTTCCGCCTCCGACCGCATCACCACTCGGTGATGCGGTCGGGGCCCTTCGCCTGAAACCCCTATTTCGATCCGGAGGCCATCTCCCCAGCAAGCCGTCGATAGCCACTCCAACAGCCTCCTCGCGAGCTGTTGACGAACGAAAACGCGACTTGAAGCGCTTTACTTCCCGTTTTGTGGGCAGCTAGACTGCGGTCCGCGATACGGAGGAGCCTTCCGTGTTCTGACCTGACCCGTTGCATTCCCCATTGTCCGCAACGGTTTTCCCCGGTCGACCACGGTCCGTTTTTTCATCGTTCGTCATCGGTTCCTTCTTTCTGTTTGCGAGGAGTCACTATGTCTCAGTCTCAGCGAAAGGGGTTCACGCTCGTTGAACTCCTGGTGGTGATCGCCATCATCGGCGTCCTCATCGCCCTCTTGCTTCCGGCCGTTCAGATGGCTCGTGAAGCGGCTCGGCGTACCCAGTGCGCCAATAACCTCAAGCAGTTGGGTCTCGCGTGCCACAACTTCCACGCGACGTTCAACAAGTTCCCTCCGGGGGGCCTCGGTGATCGCCCGAATACCGTCTTCACCTGGAATCCGCAGCACATCGGGCTGCTCGTCCATCTGCTGCCGTACATGGAGCAGCAGTCGATCTATGACCGGATCGGGTCGAACCTGAGCCTGGATGTCGCCGCCTATCCGGACTCGGTTCCGGCTCCGGTCCCGCCGGCTGCTTTCTGGGGGAACAACGGCAACGTCTGGGCGATCGCTCAGACCAAGCTCGCCGCCTTCGAATGCCCGTCGACCGACAACTCGCAGAAGGTCGACGTCTTCGCGACCTTGCAGACCTACGGGACGACGATCACCGGCGGCTACTATCCGAACCAGCCGACCCTCGGCAAGACGAACTACATGGGCTGCGCCGGAGCGATCGGCTCGCCGCTTCCGACCGACTTCTACTTCCAGTATCGAGGCGTGTTCTTCAACCGCTCCGAGTCGGGCTTCAACTCGATGGTCGACGGTTCGTCGAACATCCTGATGCTCGGCGAGAGCTGCGGTCAGAGCGTCGCGGTCGGCAACAACTTCTCGTACGCCTGGATGGGAGCCGGCTACCTGCCGACCTACTGGGGTCTGGCTCAGCGCCGCATCGAGCAGACCACGCCGTTCTACATTCCGGGCCAGCAGTGGTACCGGTTCAGCTCGGATCACCCGACCATCGTGCAGTTCTGCATGGGAGACGGCTCGGTCCAGAAGCTCCAGACCAACGGCGTCTTGGATGGCGACTTCAACTACTACATCCCCGTCAGCGCGATGGCCGACAACAACTCGCCGCCGCTGAAGTGAACCGGGCCACTGGCTCTTACCTGAGGAACGACTTCATGAAGAAGCTGTTTGCGGTTGCGATGCTGGTGTTCGGATTCGGCATGGTCGGTTGCGGCGGTCCCGACAACACGGTGACTCCCGCGGCGAATCCGACCCCGCCGCCTCCGACCGCACCGGCCGAAGGGAACACCCCTTCGATGTCGGTCCCCTCTCCGCCGTCGAACTGATCGTTCGCGGCAGAGCAACGTGACGTTCGGGCCCCGCCGCTCGCTTCGAGCCGCGGGGCCCTTTGCGTTTCGCCCCTCGCTTCGCCCGAAACGCCGGTCGACGCGCACTTGTCGGTTCTCGACGTCGGTATCAGACTCCGTAGAGCCCACCTCTCGACGGAGCCCCAGTGCGATGAGCGAGCGTTACGACCGGATCGTGATCGGCGGAGGGATCGTCGGCCTGGCGGTCGCTGCCGAACTGCTCCGCCGCTTCCCGGCCGACTCGGTCGCGGTCCTCGAGAAGGAGTCGCAGGTCGCGGCGCATCAGACCGGTCACAATTCGGGAGTCCTCCACTCCGGCATCTACTACCGCCCCGGCTCGCTCAAGGCACGACTCTGTCGCGACGGCAAGCGTGCGATGGAGGCGTTCTGCGAGCGGGAGTCGATTCCGTTCGAACGCTGCGGCAAGGTGATCGTCGCTCTGGACGAGAGCGAACTTCCTCGTCTGGATGCGATCCTGGAACGGGGCTTGGCCAACGGTATCCGCTGCGAACGGATCGGCCGCGAACGTCTGCAGGAACTGGAACCGCATGCGGCAGGCATCGCTGCCATTCACGTTCCCGAGGCGGGAATCGTCTCGTACCGGCAGGTCGCCCAGCGACTTCGCGAGCGGATCGACGGGGCGTCGCCGTCGCGCGTCGTCCTCGGCGCTCGAGTGACGGCGATCCGGGTCGACGGCGAGAGTTCGATCGTTCTTTCGGC
>CAZZBI010000340.1:2538-5610 GCA_964652385.1 uncultured Pirellulaceae bacterium
CCGGACTCGCCAAGTCATCAACTGCGCCGGGCTGCATTGCGACCGAGTCAGCCGCGCCGGCGGACTTTCTCCCGCCGCGCGCATCATACCGTTTCGCGGCGAGTACTACGAGGTTGCCGAATCGCGCCGTTCCCTCTGCCGCAACCTGATCTATCCGGTCCCCGATCCCGCCTTTCCGTTTCTCGGAGTCCACTTCACGCGAATGATCGACGGGTCGGTGGAGTGCGGTCCGAACGCCGTCCTGGCGTTCGCCCGCGAGGGTTACCGCCTATCGTCGATCTCGCCGCGTGATCTGGCCGAGTCGATCGGGTACGTGGGGTTCCGCCGTCTGATCGCCCGGCACTGGCGCAAGGGGTGCGGCGAACTGTGGCGTTCGATCAGCAAGGGGGCCTTCGTGCGAGCCCTGCAGCGCCTGTTGCCCGAGATCCGATCCGAGGACCTGTCGGTCGCTCCGGCCGGAGTCCGTGCCCAGGCCGTTCTGCCGGACGGTGGTTTGGTCGACGATTTCCTGTTCGTCGAGCGCCCCGGCCTGCTGACGGTCAATAACGCGCCGTCGCCGGCGGCGACCGCTTCGCTGGCGATCGCCGGCGAGATCGTGACGCGACTGGACGAGGCCACGTCGAACTGAGTCCGCCTCGGCGGCATGGGCGAACGCGGAGCATGCCGCGTTCCGTCGTCGGTTCCGCCGTTCGCTTCGCTCGAGGCGTCGCTCGCTCCCGTCCGAAATCCGAGCGGGGGTTGCGGAGTTCGACTCGATTCCCAACGATGGACCGATTCGGCCGACTCATTTCGCGAACAGGAACCTTACCCCATGGCCTATACGCTCCCCGCTCTGCCGTACGCCTACACCGCTCTCGAACCGCACATCGATGCCCGCACGATGGAGATCCATCACACGAAGCATCACAATGCGTACATCACCAACTGCAACAACGCGATCGCCGGTACCGAGTTCGAGGCGCTGGCGGTCGAGGATCTGATCGCCGATCTCTCGCGGCTTCCCGAGAACATTCGCACCGTCGTCCGCAACAACGGCGGCGGCCATGCCAACCATTCGCTCTTCTGGACCGTGATGGCTCCGAACGCCGGGGGCGTGCCGACCGGAAAGCTCGGCGACGCGATCGTCTCGACCTTCGGCAGCTTCGATGCCTTCAAGGAGCAGTTCTCCAAGGCGGCCGCGACTCGGTTCGGATCGGGCTGGGCTTGGCTGAGCGTCAGCGGCGGGAAGCTGCTGGTCGAGAGCACGCCGAACCAGGACAGCCCGCTGATGGAAGGACGAACGCCGATCCTCGGTCTCGACGTCTGGGAGCATGCCTACTACCTGAACTACCAGAACCGTCGCCCCGATTACGTTGCGGCCTTCTTCAACGTCATCGACTGGAACGCCGTCGCGGCTCGCTATGCCAAGGCGATCGGCTGATCGCCGACGGAAGACCTTCGGAATTCGACGACGCCCGCGGCCGGAAGCTGTCCGACCGCGGGCGTGTTCGTTGATCCCCCTCGTCGCGCCTGCCGGAGACGTTTCGCGATCGGCTCGGCGATCCGAACGCGTCACTCGCCGCCGAAGAGGGTGTACGCCCAGGGATGGACCCAGGGATTCGAAGTCGAGTAGGCGGCGCTGGCGATGCTCGCGATCAGCAGCGTCAGTACGGTTGCGCGTCCGTATCGCGAGCGCATCCCTCGTTCGATCGCCGCGAGCGACAACAGCATCCACAGCGGGGCGAACCAGAGCATCCAGCGCAGTACGCTCGTCTGCCCGCCGTAGTTCCGGTCGATCAACGGACGACTCAGATAGAACAGGAAGCAGACGATCGAGATCGTCGCGACTCCGGCGACGAACCCCCGCCATTGCGACTCGTTACGACTTCCGAGTCCGAGCACCGCCCCCCAGATCGCGAGCCCGAAGATCGGAGTGAGCGAGAGGATGCCGTGATGCCCCAGCGTCATGTGCCAGGCGTAACGCCATCGCGACGGTTCTCCCCGATCGACCGGCGAGCGGCGATCGACCGGGCGAGTCCAATAGCTTCCGGGGTACTCGTACCAGTTATCCCAGGTTCGGACTTCGATCTCGCCTCCCGAGTGCGGCTCCACCAGAGCCCAACGTGCCTGCGTTCGCAGATCGGTCAGGCCCCAGCGTCGCACTCCGGCCGGTACCGGTGATTCGCCCGGCTCGATCGACCAGAGGTCCGAGAGCTCGATCTTCGCTTCGGCCAGTGCGGCCCGCGCCGCCGCGGACAGCGAACCGCTGGCGATCCGCTCCGTCTGGTCCGTTCCCAGACGAGCGACGATCGGACCGTCGGCGCGGTGGGCGTAGGCCGGTCGAAAGCTCTGATGCGCCTGCCAGTTGGTCCCGAAGTGGGCGCAGGCGACGAGCCCCATCGCCGGAAGGAAGGCGAGCAGCGTGCGGCGCGGATCGACGATCAGAAACGCCAGCGATGCGACCGCCGCGAACGAAAGCGCCGGCAACTCGCAGCTGGCCACAAAGGCGCAAGCCGCTCCTCCGATCGCCGCGACCAGGAACGATCGCGGATCGCTCGCGCCGCTCGATCCCCGGCTCGCCGAGTCGCGTTCGAACTGCCGTCGTCGCACCGTCCGCTCCAGCGCCGCGACGCCGACGCCGACCGCGATCGCCGCCGGCAGGTGATTGTTGATCGTGACGACGAAGGTGCCGACGAACGTGCCGAGTCCCAGGCCGGCGATCAGGATCCCCCGCGTCGCATCCGAAGCCCCTCGGCGTCGTGCGATCCCGGCCATGAGCCACAGCAGCAACCCGGTCGGCAGGACATTCGTCAGCAGCAACATCGCCCGGACGACTCGATCGGGATGCTCGTCGAGTGACCATCCGGTCAACGTTCTCAGCAGTCGATACTCGAACGCCAACAGAGTCGGCAGCAACGTCGGCTTGCTCGAATAGAAGTGCATGCGCCCGTCCGGACCGAGATGGGCCACCTTGTCGATCGTGTCCCAGGGGCTTCGCGGCGCCGCGATCAGGGCATCGATCGCGTAGGTTCCGTCGTCGCCGAGCGAACGGATCGTCGCCCAGCGACTCCGGTCGTTCGCCGAGAAGATCGG
>CAZZBI010000341.1:0-3224 GCA_964652385.1 uncultured Pirellulaceae bacterium
TCGTCGCCGCAGGAGATCGCTTCGAGACGCTGCGGCCGGGTTATCAGGTCGTGGCCGACCAGCTTCGACGCCCTCGCTTTCCGCTGCCGGTTCGGAGCGTGCAACTGACGGCCGATCGACGGACGCTGGTCCTGGCGGTCGACGCGCAGCATCATCAGGCGGGGCATGCCGTCTCGATCGGAGGGCTCGGTCGACCCGAGCGAGCCGGGGAGGCGAAGGAGTCGCAGTTCGCCGAGACCGATCTGGCTTACACGTTGCACGGCGTCGAAGCGACCTGGTCCGATGCCGACGGCGTCGAGCGGTGGAGCGGCTGGTTCCCGCATCTCGATCCCCAGATCGCGCTCCGACTGACCGACGGGAGCGCGGAGCATGAACGACTGGGCAAGTTGCTTCGCGAATCGGGAACGCTGCGCCTCGCGACGCGACTCGATCTGACCGATCTGCTCCGACCGGCGGTGCAGCCCGGAGCGGCGATCGACTACGAGTGGCCGGTCGAAACGGCGCGAGTCGTCTTCGTCTCGAATCGAGCCGGGTGGGTTCGAGTCGACGAGCGTGAAGCGAACCGCCGAGACGGTCCGCTCGGCACCGTCGAGTTCGAGATGAAACCGGGGCAAACCGACGCTACGGTCGAGATCGTGGTCGAAACGGGCGCGGAATCGCTCGAGCTTGCCGTCGGTTGGTCGACAGCCGAGGACGAGCGGATCCGCCCTTGGCCGCTGCATCGGATGAGCCCGAACTGGGTCGTCCCCGAACCGCCGACCGAACCGAGCGACGGGCGGGTCGCTGCCGATCATCCGCTGCTCGCCGGCGGGAACTGGGAACGAGGACAGCGACTCTTCCGGAGCGAGACGCTCGGTTGTGCGAAGTGCCATCGTTTCGACGGCGTCGGTGGGGCGATCGGCCCCGATCTCTCGAACCTGCCGTATCGCGATCCCGAGTCGATCGTGCGCGACATCGTCGCGCCGAGCTTCGCGATCAACCCCGATCATCTGACTCAGACGGTCGAGACGGTCGACGGCGGTTCGTTCGTCGGTGCGGTCCGAAGCGTCGACGGTCGATGGGTGATCGGTACGGCGGAAGGGAAGGAGATCGTCGTCGAACCGAGCGACATCGCCTCGATCACTCCCGTCCCGACCTCCATCATGCCCGAAGGACTGATCGACAAGGTCCGCGCGAGCGAGCCGACGGCGATCGCCGATCTGCTCGTCTATCTGACGACCGTCGGGCCTCGCATGCCCGAGTACGGACCGTTGCCGGTTCCGGCGGCGATTCCGAGAGAGGAAGTCGAACGGGTGATGGCAGGGGGAGAGCCGGTCACGGAGCGACGACCGCTGCAGATCCTGCTGGTCGACGGCGAAAAGGACCACGGACTCGGCGAACACGACTATCCGGCATGGCAGGCGATGTGGCGACGGTGGCTCGCGCAGGCCGAGGGAGTCTCGGTCGATGTCGCTCGCGACTGGCCGACCGCCGAACAATGGGCTCAGGCCGATACGGTCGTGCTCTTTCAGCACGGAACGTGGAACGACGAGCGGGCTCGCGATGTCGATCGGCACTTTCGACGCGGCGGCGGGCTGATGCTGCTCCACTGGGCGGTCGACGGCGGAGGGGATCCGGAGGGATTTGCGCGGCGGATCGGACTGGCGGTAAGGTCGACCGAAATCCGCTACCGACACGGACCGCTGTCGCTCGACTTCGCTCCGGGGCGCGAGCATCCGATCGCCCGCAACCTGACGAAGGTCGATTGGTACGACGAGAGCTACTGGATGCTGGTCGGCGATCGAGCGAAGATCGCCGAGATCGCCGTCGGCGAGGAAGAAGGAGCCGCGCGACCGCTGTTCTGGACGCTCGAACCGGACGGAGGCCGCGTCTTCGTCTCGATTCTCGGTCACTACGCTTGGACGTTCGACGATCCGCTCTTTCGGATCGTCGCGCTGCGAGGGCTCGCGTGGAGTGCCGGCGAGTCGGTCGATCGCTTCATGCCGATCGTCGAATCGGGAGCCCGCATCGCCGACTGAGCGGAATCGACACGAATCGCGACGCCGTCCCGACTACAGCAACTCGCGGATCGGCTTGACGTCCGGATCGACCAGGTACTGCGGTCGACCGCGGAAGTCGAACAGGCGTTCGCGATTGAGGTCGACTCCCAGATTCCGATAGAGCGTCGCGAAGACCTCGGGAAAGGTGACCGGGCGATCGTCGGCGGCGCCCCCCAGCCGATCGGTCGAGCCGATGACCTGGCCGGTTCGCATGCCGCCGCCGGCCATCAGGGCACAGGTGACGCCGGGCCAATGATCGCGACCGGCATCCTTGTTGATCTGCGGCGTGCGACCGAACTCACCCCAGGCGATCACCGTGACGTCGTCGGCCAGGCCCCGCTGGTGCAGATCCTCGACCAGAGCCGAGACGGCTCGATCGAAGATCGGCAGCTCTTCCTGAGCCGCACCGAAGTTGTTGCCGTGCCAATCCCAGAAGCTGTAGTTGATCGTGACGACGCGCGCACCGGCCTCGATCAACCGCCGCGCGGCGAGCAGGTTCTGCGGGACCCGCGGCGCGCCGTCTCCCTTGGGACGACTGGCGTCGTACTCGCCGTAGCGAGCACGGACCGCATCGGGTTCCTGGCTGATGTCGAGCGCCTGATACAGATCGCTGCTGGTCAGGATGCCCATCGCTCGCTCGGCGAAGACGTCCATGCCGGCCATTCGCCCCGACGCGTCGCTCTCGCGGCGAAAACGATCGAAGGCAGTCAGCAGCGAGCGGCGATCGCCGAGCTGCTCGGGAGTGATCCCCTGCAGGATCATGTCGTCCCGACTCGGGCCGGTCGGACGGAACGAGTCGTGACCCAGGCCGAGGAAGCCGGGCCCCGGTTCGTTGTACGGGCGATGCTGAGTCGTGTAGCAGAGGCTGACGAACGGCGGCACGCCAGGATAGACCGGACCGAGAAAGTGCGACGTGGCCGAACCGATCGACGGCCATCCGCCGGCCGGAGCGTTCTGGTCGTGATGCCCCGTCATGCACTGATGGCTGTAGTGCGCGTCGCGAGCGCCGACGAGCGAGCGGAGAAAGACGAGCTTGTCCGCCATCTGCGCCATCATCGGCAGATGCTCGCACACATGAAGGCCCGGCACCGACGTGGCGATTGGCTGAAACTCACCTCGCACCTCGGCAGGAGCGTCCGGCTTGAGGTCATATGTGTCGAGATGGCTCGGTCCACCGTAGTAGAA
>CAZZBI010000341.1:3234-5555 GCA_964652385.1 uncultured Pirellulaceae bacterium
TGCGCCATCATCGGCAGATGCTCGCAGATCTCGATCCCCGGCACGTTGGTCGCGATCGGTCGGAACGGGCCGCGAATCTCGCTCGGCGCCTCGTTCTTCAGGTCGTACATGTCCTGATGCGGAGGGCCTCCGCACAGGTAGATCATGATGAGCGACTTGTGCCGTTTCCCCTCGCCAGCCGCCGCTTCCAGACGCAGCAGATCGGGCAATGAGAGGCCGACCATGCCGAGCGAACCGATCCGCAGCAGATCGCGGCGCGACACGCCGTTGCATTGACGGCGCGACGGATCAGGACGAGAAGCGATCGAGAGCATGAGAGGTGGTCTCGGCGCGACGGAGGGAGGGAGAAGTCCCGTCGGCGCGACCGACGATCGGGACTCGGAGGGAGGTTCCGAGATTAGAGCCTCGCCGCAGGAGCCGAGTCAACTTCAGCCCTCGTCGTCGTGCGACCGCCCCCGGTCGCCCGAATCGCCGCGGGCCGACGCCGGGGAGATGCGCCTAACCGAGAGGCAGAGAGGCAGAGAGGCACAGAGGCACAGAGGCACAGAGGACCCCTGCGCTTGGCGCTACGGGCTGGGGAGGGCGCGGTCACATCCGTTGTAGCCTCGGCTCGTCCCGTGCCGCGGGCGTGCGATGTCGACGCCGCTCGAGCTGCGCGGCTGTTCGCAGGTTCGATGTCGGACGGCCGCGCGTCGGGGACGACGCGGGCCAACGTTGGGGAGAGGCATCTAACAGAGAGAGGCACAGAGGACCCCTGCGCTTGGCGCTACGGGCTGGGGAGGGCGCGGTCGAAATCCGTTGTCGCCTCGGCTCGTCCCGAGCCGCGGGCGTGCGATGTCGACGCCGCTCGCGCTGCGCGGCTGTTCGCAGGGGCGATGTCGGACGGCCGCGCGTCGGGGACGACTCGGGCCAGGGCAAGAGGAAGGCGATCATCACGGCGGTGGCTCTTCGGCGCCGCTCGGTTCGATCCCTTCCTCCGAGACCTTGCCGCTGCCTTCGGTCTTCAGGCGTCCCGCGTCGCGCAGCGCCTGTCGCAGGATCCAGTCGAGCTGCGCGTTGGCACTGCGCAGATCGTCGGCCGCCCACTTCCGGAGCGCGTCGAGCATGCGCTTGTCGGCGCGGAACAGGAACGATTCGCGAGCGGCCATCGGATCAGGTCTCCGCGCTACAGGAGCCGGTCGGTGCGAGACGACGAAGGACCGCGCGGCCGAGCCGCGCGGTCCTCGAATACGACTCGATCGATCAGCCGTAGATCGAACCGGTGTTGATCACCGGCTGCGTGTGACGATCGCTGCAGAGGACGACGAGCAGGTTCGAGACCATCGACGCCTTCTTCTCCTCGTCCAGCTCGACGATCTTGTCGTCGGCCAGATGATCGAGCGCCATCCGAACCATTCCGACCGCCCCTTCGACGATCTTGGTCCGCGCGGCGACGACCGCCTGAGCCTGCTGGCGCTGGAGCATCGCGGCGGCGATTTCCGGAGCGTAGGCCAGATGGCTGATTCGCGCCTCGAGCACCTCGACCCCCGCCTTTTCGAGACGGTCCTGGATGTCGCGACGGAGCTGATCGCCGATCTCCGAAGTGCTCCCGCGCAGACTCGTTTCGTGATCCTCGCTGTCGTAGGGATGGCGAGTCGCGAGGTTGCGGAGTGCCGCCTCGCTCTGTACCGCGACGAAGTCCTCGTAGTCGTCGACCTCGAACATCGCCTCGGCCGTGTTCACGACTCGCCAGACCACCACCGCCGAGATTTCGATCGGGTTGCCGTCCCGATCGTTCACCTTCGACGGCCGTCCGATCGTTCGCCCCTTGGTCTGCACGACATGCCCCTGAGCGTCCTTCACCTCGGGAGTCGACTTGCTGCCGGTCTCGAAGTTGCGGATCCGGAGCGACAGCTTCTTCTTGCTGTAGAACGGATTGACCCAGAAGAACCCCGAATCGCGCACCGTCCCGACATAGTTGCCGAACAGGAGCAGGACGCGCGAGTCGTTCGGCTGGATCGCCAGAAAGCCGAAGAGCATCGTCAGGCCGATGGCCAGCCACAGGCCGCAACCGAGCAGTGCGGCGACGAACGACGTGCTCCCCTCGGGGAGCGTGTTCACGGTCGCAACGACTCCGGCCGGCGGCCCGGCGAGCGAGACGAGCGTCACGAGCAGCGGAAACCAGCCCGACATCGGGCGAAACGTGCGTTCCTGAATCATCAGCGAGTCTCCTGAGAGAAGATTGCGATCTGATTGCCAAGTGATATCACGCCGCTAGTTCGTCGGCAAGCGGGTGCGCTTGGATGGCGAGTGGCTCTTTTTTTCGACCGGGGGATCGAAAG
>CAZZBI010000342.1:0-1619 GCA_964652385.1 uncultured Pirellulaceae bacterium
CGAGGGGACCCCGCGCCCTCCAGCCCGAATCGTCCGCGAGGGGACTCCGCGCCCTCCAGACCGAAGCGTCAGCGAGGGGACCCCGCGCCCTCCAGCCCGAATCGTCAGCGAGGGAACTCCGCCCCCTCCAGCCCGAAGCGTCAGCGAGGGGACTCCGCCCCCTCCAGCACGAAGCGTCAGCGAGGGAACTCCGCGCCCTCCGGCACGAATCGTCCGCGAGGGAACTCCGCGCCCTCCCCTCCGCCCCCTCGCCTCTCCGCCGCTCGCTCCCTCAACCTACCGCAGTGTCCGGCGTCGACGCACCACCCCACGGCGCCGTCGTTTCAGCCGAATTCCCAGAGGAATTCACGCACCGCGAAGAATCCGGCAGAAAACCGCAAGCGAGGCGTGATGCCCGGTCGACAAACGTTCGGTCCCGGGATAACATCCTGAAACAACTGACGCGGGGTGGAGCAGCCCGGTAGCTCGCGAGGCTCATAACCTCGAGGTCGCAGGTTCGAATCCTGTCCCCGCCACTTGTTCTAAAGTCCGCCGAGTCCTGTACTTAGGACACCTGCCGACGTCAGGCAGAGCGGCCCGTTCTTCCCCGAGAATCCGGTAGTCTACCGGATTCGGGGTCGAGGAGGCTGCTGCATGCGTCGAGCTCATCTTGGGCGGCTCGCGTCGTCCCGCCGTGTCCCATCTTACCGGCGGCACAAGTCCTCAGGCCAAGCGGTCGTCACTCTCGACGGCCGCGACTTCTACCTGGGACGTTTCGGAACCCCCGACAGTCGGGCCGAGTACGACCGTCTCGTCTCCGAATGGCTGGCCCGCGGACGGCGACTCCCCCGCCCCGCCTCGGACATGACCGTCACCGAAGTGGCGGCCGCGTTCATGGAGCACGCGTCCGAATACTACGTGAAGCACGGCGAGCCGACCGGCTGGCAGACGCACATCAAGCTCGTGATCCGCCACGTGCGTGCGACCTACGGCCACACCTTGGCCGAGGACTTCGGTCCGCTCGCCTTCAAGACGCTGCGACTGAAGCTGGTCAACGATGGGTTGTCGCGCGGTTACATCAACAAGCTGATGGGGATCGTCATCCGCATGTTCAAGTGGGCGGCGAGCGAGCAGCTGGTCTCGGCGCGGATCTACGGCGAACTGCGGGCGGTCGACGGCCTGAGGAAGGGACGCTGCGTCGCTCCCGACTATCCGCCGGTCCGTCCGGTCGACGATGCGGTCGTCGACGAGACGCTGCCGCATCTCGGGCGGATCGTCGGCGACATGGTTCGGCTGCAGCGCCTGACCGGCGCGCGGCCGAACGAGATCTGCATCATCCGACCGATCGACATCGATCGTGAGTCGGACGTCTGGCTGTACCGGCCCGGCGAGCACAAGACCGAGCATCACGACCGCGATCGCGTCATCGTGCTCGGCCCGAAGGCGCAGGCGATCCTGATCGGCTATCTCGATCGCGATCCGAACACGTACTGCTTCTCGCCGACCGAAGCCGAGGAGGAACGGCGTCGCAAGGCGACGACGCTGCGCGTCACGCCGATCCGTTACGGCAATCGACCGGGGACAAACCGCAAGGCGCAGCCGCGGCGTCGTCCGAACGATCGCTACACGACCGACTCGTA
>CAZZBI010000342.1:1629-5551 GCA_964652385.1 uncultured Pirellulaceae bacterium
CTGTGAGGCCGCCGACCAGGTCCGCATCAGGTCCGAGATCGAGCACAAGACTCCGCGTCGTCCGATGCCGAAGTGGAGTCCGAATCGACTTCGGCACGCCGTCGGCACCGAAGTCCGCTCGAACTTCGGTCTCGAAGCGAGCCAAGTGGTGCTCGGTCACGCGAAGGCGGACGTCACTCAGGTCTACGCCGAACGCGATCTGAAGCTGGCGATGGAGGTGGCTCGCAAGATCGGTTGACGGACGGCGACCTGGCCGCTCGGTCACCAAGAATCGATCGTCGTCCGCGCCTTGACGACGCTTGTCGTGCGCAGCGGAGAAAAAAGTTTTGCCGCACGAATCGCTGGGAAACGAGGCAATTTCGAAGGGTCCGCCGCCTCTCGGGAACAAGTTTCCGTAGAGGAATTTTCGGATCGTGCCTCCACTCTTTCCCGTTCGCAGGAGTTCGCGACCTGAAGACTGGAGGAGCAGAGATGACGATCCGTTTGGAGACCGAACAGCTGGTGTCGCTCAGCGAGGCGGCGAAGCTGCTGCCGATGCGCCGCAACGGAAAGCGGCTGCACATCACGACGCTCTACCGCTGGACGACGCACGGTTGCCGCGGCGTGGTGCTGGAGTCGATCCAAGTCGGCGCCATGCGGTGCACGAGCAAGGAAGCCCTGGACCGCTTCTTTCGAACGCTCAGTTCCCTGGAGGAAGTCGGCTCGCCCGCTCGCGAGCGGACCGTCGCCGAAAGGAATCGCGCGATCCGACGAGCCGAGGAACGTCTCGGCGAACTCGGAGCCTGAGTCGTTCGAGCGAGAGTCGGGACGAGGCGTCCGGCGGATGCCTCGCCCGCTCTCGTCGAGCGGACGCGCTCGATCGGTCCCGGTCGGGCCGAGAAGGCGATCGGCAGCACGAGAGCCGAACCGACTCGGTCTCGGCGCCGATGACACGAACCGACGATCTTGAGCCGGCCTGTCCGGTCTGAGCGTAACGCAGCACCGCGCTACGGAAACCTCGACAACGCCCGCCGCCGAAGCGCGGGTTCGGGCAGCGTGCGGACTCGGACCTGACGGACCGGTGGACCTCAGCGTTACCGCGGCGGCGCAACGGGAGTCCTCGGTCGCTCCAGGTTCACCGAGAGTTCGCCCCAAGAGCCCGCTGAGCCTGCCCCAGTGTGGGCCTCAGGACAGATCGTCCGAGGAAGGCTCGTCCGCGGCCTCCTCGAGCGGATTGGCGATCCAGGTGACCGTTTGTAGGTCCCGCGTCGCCGCGGTGTGGAATGCCTCGCAGTCGGACGTCGTCTCCAGGCGAAATCTCAGGCTCTTCCCCTGGGCGAGTCGACGGAGCGAATCCGGAACGCTGAGCCGCTCCCGCCAGAACTCCAGATCGTCGTCGAATCGGCCGTACTGCCAGACGTAGGCATGCGCTCGCCCGGCCTGCACGAACCAGCGGCGAGCTCCATCGAGCCGGTAGAACAGGATCCGCTTCTTCAGGCTGGCCTCTCGGTCGCCGGAAATCTGCTCACGGAAGAACGCCACGATCGCCGGGTTCTCGATGCCGGCGAGGGCCGAGTCCCAGTCGCGATACTCGGACGTCCCTGCGCGAGCGGCGCGTCGACCGCGTGGCAGCGCCTGGTCGGCAAGTTCGGGAGTCGGATAGACGTTGGAGCAGACGAGATACTCGCTGCCGGTCTGGGACTCGCGAGCCACGGCTACGCGGCAGCAGGTCACGCTCAGGCCGAATCGCTCCGTGAGCCATTCGGCGCTCGCCAGCAGCGCGTAGTCGAACGCTTCGGCGATCAGCACGATCCGCTGACTTCGGTTGATCTCGTCCGACGGAACGATCAGGAACTGCTCGAGCCGCGACTGTCCTTGTTCGTCGAGCAGCGAAAGCAGCTCCGCCGACGACCACTGCGAGATCATGCCGGCGTACGAGATCGCCTGGAGCATCTGGAGCTTGTGGCTGCCGCGCTTCAGCTCGATGACGACGCACGCCCCTTCCCGGTCGACCGCCAGCAGGTCGATCCGGTCCTGAACCGCTTCGGAAGGGACGATCTCTTGTCCGAGCAGGAAGAGCTCGAGCCCGAGTTCTCCGAAGAAGTCCTCGGGGCTGTTGATGATGAACTCCTGCAGGTCATACCGCTCGGTGAGCGACACGCCGGCGAGCGAGGGCGTCTCGAGTCGCGTGAAGCGGCGCCCCGTTCGGTCGATTCGCAACATGCCGGTTCTCTGAGGTAAGGGCGGCGATCGAGATCGACAAGCCGCGGAGCACGAACTCGGTCTCGGCAGAAGTGATGTCCACCGTGGGTTACCGAAATGAACGGAGTCCCGTGTCAGGACTGAGCCGCACGAGAAGAGTCCTTCAGCAAGACCTGGACCTCCTCGATCGTCAGCGCTCGCTCGCCGCGATGAATGACGGCATGACAATTCGGGCAGACCGGCCGCAGGTCCCGCGCCGGATCGATCTCGTAAGCCTCGCCGATTGCCGACATCGGATTCAAGTGATGAACGTGAATGAAACCCTCGTACTCGGGGCCGTACGTCGAGCCGAAGCGAAAGCCGCAGACGAAGCAAGCGGTTCCGAAGATCTCGAGGCACCGTTGCCGTGCGCGCGGATTCCTCTCGTAAGCCGTGACGATTCGCTCGCGAGCCGCACCTTCCATCAGCCCGACTACCGCTTCTCCCTCTTCGGCGACAACCTGTCGCTCAGCGATCGGCGCGTTGACGGTGGAATCGGACTCGGAGGTCGAAACGGACTGACCCAGCCGACGAATCCGGTCGGCGATCTCCTCGGAAATCCGAAAAGCACTCAGACCGCGGAAGTTCGCGTACGGGGCCCTCCACTCGTCGATCGTGAACTCCTCTCGAATCCTACCGATCGAGATCGGCGGATCGAACTCCTGCACGAACCGGCAGTCGCAAATGCTCTTCCAGTCCGGATCCGGACGAGCTGCGGAAACGAGCTCCCATTCGAACCGAATTCCCTGCTGCGTCACGTAGACCAGAGCGCGATCGCCGGCCGTGGTCGACTTCGCGCAGCTCCAGGACGGATCTTCGACGCCGTCGCGGATCTGCTCGGGAAAGTACTCCGCTTTGGTCACGAACAGATACGTCGTCATCGAGTCGGTTCCCCAGTCGTTTCTCGAAGTTCGAGTCGGTTGACGAGCAGTTTACGGTCTTTCCTCGAATCGGTCGGCTCCCCGGAAGTCGCGACCCACGGACAAGACAGCGGCAATCGTTCCACGAAGGGGACGCATCCTCGGCGTGACCGGCAGCGTGCCGATAACTTCGGCCAACGGCGAGGCCGTCGAAGTTCTTACGCATGTCGCGCCGGGCGCTTGCCGACGGGAATCCCGAGTGCCGGAGTCGGCGTGAGCATGCGACCTCCTTCGAGGCCCACGAGATCTCGGCGAGCCGAGCGGCGTCGCGCGGCAAACGCACGATAACTCCCTCTCCGATCGCGATCCCGAACGGCACTGCGCCGCTCCGGTCTTCGACGACCGACGAGGTCGTGTCCACGATCAGCTCGCGATAGAGAGGCGGGGTATCGTCCAGTCGTCGCCGCCGCCTGCGAAAGGCGTGAATGCTCAGCTGTCGTCACCGAAAGAACTCGCTGATCGACAAGCACGAATCGCAAGCTGGCGAGCGAGTTGCTTGCACCAGAACGCGGATCCAAAGGTCACTCCGCTGGTCATCGCCGTCGCCTTGCCGGCGGAAGAGAAATCCTCGCACTATCCGACAAGCCGAGGTGAATTTCATGGGACGGTTACATGGACTCGGCAACTCGAAACGTCTAATCCTCCCGTGTCGGAGAATCAGACGCCAGACCTGATCAATACGTCCACTGATTTCGGACTCCGAGGCTATCCGGAAACCTGCGCTACGCTGAGGCCCTGTATTTGAAGGGCGGAATGTCCTTGGGCGGATCCACCCGTCTCAG
>CAZZBI010000343.1:0-3617 GCA_964652385.1 uncultured Pirellulaceae bacterium
GAAAAACTCCGACCTCCAAAAGGTTTTCCGACAGCCTGTGACGCTGCGGGCTGGGGGGCACGGGGCCCTCGGCTCTTCAGCGCCAGCGGCGACGGGGTTCGGATTCGATCCGATCGGCATCGGTCGAACGCAACCGCCGATCGGGGACCGGCGGTGCCAACGCGCTGCGCGCCGACCACCAGCGATGCAGGGCGCCGAGCTGCACCTGCATCTCGCGACGGAATTCGACCATCCCCTCGGTCGGCTCGCTCGCTCGTCCCAGCTGACGCTGGAACTCCGGAGTCCCGCGGCGGTCGAAATCCAGTTGCCCGCCGTCTCGCATCCGCTCGAACGGATAGACCAGCGCGTAGACCTCTTCCGGAGTCAGGTACCAGCTGAGCGACGCGTCGCCGCGAAACGTGATCGTCTCGTGGCGGAAGAACGGAGTCGCCTCGCTCGGATCGTCCGGAAACGACTTGGCCATCGTCGCCAACTGCTCGTCGCTCGAATGGACGATCTTCTGAAACCCGTTGACCAGGAACCCGGTGACCGGCGTCACCCAGCCGTCCGACCACTTCGGTTCGCTCGCCGGCTTCGACTCGCGCGGATCCTCGCTCGAGATGATCTGCAGGACGAGCACTCCCTGCAGACGCCGTTGCTGCCGCCAGGTCGTCAGCAGGTCGCGATGACGTTCGAGCCAACGGACCGCGACGTTCATGCCGTAGTTGTCGTAGTAGGCGGCATCGCCGAGCGACCACTGCACCCGGTCGACCGGCATTGCGATCGGCGGCGAGATCATCGGAAAGGTCGCGTTCAATCGTGCCGCGGTCGCCAGGTCGAAGCGGTAGTTGAGACGATCCTCGATGATCCTCGCTTCGATCCCCGAGAGCGTGATCCGCTGCTCTCCTCCGGTCCCCGCTTCCCCCTGCTCCATCGCCTCGTCGTATTCCAGCGACGAACCTCCCGGAGGCCGATCGCTCGGATCGGTCGGCCGAGGCATGTGACTGACCGTGAGCGGAGCGAGCGTCAGATTGCTCATGAACAGACGCCGCCCGTCCTCGAGAAGCGCAGGCGTGAAGATCAACGACGGGCACCAACCCGCCATCTCCCCTGCCTCGAGATCGCGGAGCGGCCGTCGATAGGCCGACGACTCGCCGCCCGAGTTGCGGATCCACGTTCGCTGCAGCGTTTCGCCTCGATCCCGCCCGCCGAGAAACGGCAGGATCTGCCGCGGCAGATCGCGAAAGCAGAGCGTACGGGCGGTCGGCGTCAGCGAGTCGTGCGACGAGATCTCGACCAGACGCTCGACCGGCAACGGTTGGCCATCCTGGCCGTGGCCCCAGCGAGCGGCCGGAGGCTCGAGCGTGCCGACATAGTACGCCGCTCCGACCATCCCACCCGAGGCGCCGGTCACCACCCGAGTCCGGTAAGGGAACTCGGGGATCATCCGCTCCACCGCACCGAGCACGGCCGTCGTCCAGATCTGCGCTCGGATCCCGCCGCCGCTGGTCGCCACCACGACCAGGATCGCCGGCTCTCCCGAGTCCTCGGCGAGTTCGAGCCACTTCTCGAGGGCGAGCCGGTCGGTGTCGAGGTCCTGCCCCGACTCCAGTCTCGCCAGCCGCTCCTGCTGCAGTCGCATCACCTCATCCACCGTCGGATAGGTGCTGCGAGGAGGCATGTCGGGGAGGGGATACTTGTGTCCGAGCCAGTCGTAGTAGCCGAGCCCCATCATCATCAGCACGCCGCCGGCCAGCAGTCCGAAATAGAGCCGATGGACGTGGAAGACGAGGAAGCCGTAGATCCGGATGCCGAGTACCAGCAGCATGCAGACGAGTACGGCGGGCGAGAGAACCGCATCGAGCCAAGGCGGATAGGTCTCGACGTTCGCGTACACGATCGCCGCACCGATCAGCATCACGATCCACAGTCCGAAGAAGAGTCCGCTCGCGACGTGGACCCAGACCATGTCGACGCCGACCGGCGGAAGCTCGCCGTCGCGCGAACGTCGTGCCCGCCCCGATCGATCGACTCCTCGTTCCCCATGCCGCGACTCGCCGCGCCCCTGACGCACCCCCTGCAGCAGCTTCAACGACCACTCGGTCAGCGCGCGGATGCGAGGCATCCCGCAGCGGTCGCCGCGAGTCCAGATCGCGACGAACGAAACCAGACAGACGTAGATGCTGACTCCGGTGACGATTCCGGTTGCCGACATGCACGCGCGGACCAGGTCGAACTGAGCGCGATCGCCGCCGATCCGATAGAAGAACGGCGTCGGCAGAAAGGCGGCGGCGAAGAGCAGGTTCATGAAGAACAGATAGCGCATCAGCACGTGCTGGTCGCTCCGATGCGCCACCCAGCGGCGGAGCCAGGGGCGGTCCGAATCGAGCAGGAAGTTGACGAATCCCCACTCGCCGAGCACCACGCCGATCGCCAGCGACGCGCAGACCGCGATCTCGGCCTGCGCATGCCAGAACAGATACGGAAACCCGACCGTCGTCGCACCGAAGAACCCGGCCAGGACGAGCCAGAAGGCGACGAGCGTCAGCAACAGCGACGGGTATTGAACCCGCTCGTAGAGGCCGTGGACCAGCAACGACGGAAGCGACGGACGGCGACCGGTTTCGCACGGTGCCGTCCCGACCACGTCGGGCATTTCGTTCGCATCCTGCATCGTTCGCACCGGAATCCTCCCGGTCGTTCGCCCCCGCTCCGGATCGCTGCGCGGAGCCGATCGGCATCAGTCGTCGAAATCCTGAGGGCGTTCGCGCCGCCATTCGTCCAGTCGCTGGCGGAGTTGCTTCGGTCGAGCCGTACCGGTCGTTCCGAGCTGCCGCACGGTGATCGACGCCGCCAGATTTCCCAAGCGTCCCGCTTCGCATTGCGAGGCGCCGGCGCAAAGCGCGGCCACCATCGCCGCCGTCACGCTATCTCCGGCGCCGGTCGTGTCGATCGGTCCGTCGGCCGGATAGGCCGGAAGCAAGCGCGGATGCGGATCGCTGATCATCAGCCCCCGTTCGCCGAGCGTCACCGTCACCGGCACTCCCTGCCGCTCGCGCAGCCGCGGCAGCATCTCGGCGATCCGCTCGGTCGAGACGCGCGAGTCGGGGCCGGTCGGTCGCTCCCCCGTCACCTCGAACTGGTTCGGCTTGATCCGCAGACCGGGGAAGCGATCGATATGAAAGCGACTGTCGGCCCAGACGATGCGCGTCGGATTCGCTGCCGCCCGCTCGCACGCCCAGCGCCGCACCTCGGCCGTCACGATCTCGTACTCCGGCTCCTCGACCTGGTCGAGCAGGATCAGCGCGTCGATCTTCGGCCATATCCGCTCGGCCTGTTCGATCACTCGGCGAATCAGCGATTCCCCCGTTCGTCGGCGATTGCGGGTGTCGTAGCGCGAGTGTTCGCCGGCAAGCCCCGGCACGCCGACATCACGAGGTTTCAGATAGACCGGAGTCATCCGTTCGTCCGAAACGAGCAGCGCATCGGTATCGCATCCGACTCGCTGCAACGCGCGGCGCAGTTCCCAGCCGGTTCCGTCGTCGCCGATCGCACCGAGCGCGTGAATCCTGCCGACGCCGAGCGCCGCGAGATTGTTGACGACCGTCCCTGCCGCTCCGGCCGAGTGCTTCACGCCG
>CAZZBI010000343.1:3627-5533 GCA_964652385.1 uncultured Pirellulaceae bacterium
CGCTCGGTTCGGCCAGGGCCGGATCGACATCCAGGTACGAATCCAGAAAGAAGTCGCCGAGCACCGCGATCCGCAGCGTCGAGAACCGCTCGAGAAGCTGGTCGAGTCGATCGGGCCTCATGCTTCCCACCGTCTCATGATCGCGTGATACAACGCCGGCACGGTGACGCGATGATCCCCCTGCACGTAGCGACTCTCGCCTCCATCCGCGACCGTCCGGACCAGAATCGTCTTGAAGGGACGGAAGTAGTAGCGAGGGTCGTTCTTGGGCGCCTCGCGGTCCAGATCGTCACCGAGTTCGGGCAGGTCGAAGACGCCGGTCGTGAAGTGCCGGATCTCCTCGCCCCGCCGCCGAGCCACGTTGCGAGCCATGGCGAGCGCCTTCAGGTAGACCTCGGGCCCCATCACGGCCGAACCGACGTTCAGGAAGACGCCCCCCTCGAGCTTCGTGACGCTCTGGGCGTAGATCAGAAAGTCGGTGTACGACGTCGCGCCGGTCGCCGCTCCGTCGAAGTTCGGATGCTCGTGGACGATGTCCTGCCCCAGACAGACATGCACCGTGACCGGTACCTGCAGGCGATAGCCCGCCGCCAACACGCTCTCTTCCCGAAACGGAAATCCCTCCGTCTCGATCGCCCGTCCTACCGCCTCGCCGAACCCCAGACCGTCGCGATGGCCGGCCGCCACGGCGTCGTTCAGCCGAGCCGTCTCGCGCCACAACCCGAACTGCCCTTCACGGATGTAGCGCGCCACGCTCTCGCACGTCCGACCGATCATCGCCAGTTCGAAATCATGGATGGCGCCGGCGCCGTTCAGGGCCAGATGAGTCAGCAGGCCGCGGCGCATCAGATCGATCAGCAAGGGGGAGTTCCCCTGACGCAGCACATGCGCCCCGCAGCAGAACAGGATCGTCCGCCCCTGGCGCGCCGCCGCCACGATCCGCTCGGCGAACATCTCGATCGCGTCATGGCGAAATTCGGGAGGGGGATCGTTCGGTCGGATCGCGATCCGTTCGATCTCGAGATCGTGCACCCGCTCCATCAGCGGCAGGATCTCGAGCTGGTCGCGATCGAACTGCGGGAAGGGCATCGGAACGGCTCGCGGGAAACGCCGACGATCGGTCGAACCGGAGTCGGTCGACCTCATCGAGGGGGCAGGATAGCAAAGCACCCCATTTTCCGGCAGATCGATTCGACCAGGGGACCGAGCCGAGCGTCCCCCTCAGCCGAACAGGTCTGCCAGCCCGGTCCGATAGTCGGGATAGTCGGGTCGAAACCCGAGTTCGCGCCGGATCCGCGACGAGTCGATCCGTTTGGACCCGGTCGCTCGCGCCCCCTTGGTCGCGGTCATCCGCTCGGGGGCGAACGTCACCGGTCCGACTCCGGCCAGACGAGCCACCTCGGTGTAGTAGTCGCGGCGCAGCACCGGGCTTCCGTCCGCGACCAGGTAGCAGCCGGGGCGGCCGTCGATGCGGGCCCGTTCCACCGCCTGAACCGCATCCTCGATCCGCACCAGATTCAGCCAGCCGTCGGGGTTCGCCGCCAGCGGTTCGCCGCGGCGCAACGGTTCGACGTTCGGCACCCGTCCCGGTCCGTAAAGTCCGGCCATGCGCAGGATGATCGCCGAACCGGCTCGGCGATCGCCGGCGACCAGGCGTTCCGCCTCGAGAGCCGCCCGCCCCCCGTCGCGGTCCGGGTGACAAGGCGATGCCTCGTCGACCCGCTCCCCCTCCCCGCCGCCGTACACGCCGGTCGTACTCACCTGGATCCAGACGCCGGGGATCGCGGTCAGTGCTTCGAGCAGATGGCGGACACCGCCGACCTGCACGTCCATGATCGACTCGGTCCCCTGGCGGTCGAATCCGACCGCCCACAGAAGCGCCGCGATCGACCGCCCGAAATCGAGC
>CAZZBI010000344.1:0-5527 GCA_964652385.1 uncultured Pirellulaceae bacterium
GGTACGACTCGATCCGACGCGACCTGCCTTGGCGTCGGACGCGCGATCCGTATCGGATCTGGATCAGCGAGGTGATGCTGCAACAGACGCAGGTCGTCACCGTCATTCCGTATTGGGAGCGGTTCGTCGATCGCTTTCCCGACCCCGCCTCGCTCGCTCGCGCCGACGAGACCGACGTACTTCGTCTGTGGGAAGGACTCGGCTATTACCGTCGCGCCCGATCGCTGCATGCCGCGGCGAAGGTGATCGTCGAGCGGCATCAGGGGCAGTTTCCCGAGACGTTCGACCAGGTGTCGGCGCTGCCGGGAATCGGTCGCTACACCGCCGGTGCGATCCTGTCGATCGGCCTCGATCAGCCGCTGCCGATCCTCGAGGGGAACACCGTTCGCGTGCACTCGCGGATGCGGGCGGTACGCGACGACGTCGGCTCGACCGCGACGCTGCGCCGCCTGTGGGAGATCGCGACGCGTTGGATCGACGATCCGACGACCGCGGTCAAGCGCCCCGGCGACCTCAACCAGGCGCTGATGGAACTCGGAGCGACGCTCTGCCGCGTCCGGACTCCGGAGTGCGATCGCTGTCCGGTAGCGAAGTGGTGCGAGGGGACTCGGACCGGCATCGCGGCGAGTCTGCCGATCGACCTTCGCAAGACCGATGTCGTCGATCGGAGCGAGGGGATCGTCGTGGTCCGCCGTGGCGAACGGGTGCTGCTGCGGCGCTGCGGCCGGGACGAACGCTGGGCAGGGCTCTGGGACTTCCCTCGCTACGAACTTTCGCAGCCGCTCGAGTTGCCTCGTCGCGGCGCGGGGACTCGTCGCGGTCCGTTCCGCCCCGAGACGCCGTTGTTCGACATTCCCGACGAACAGGCGGCCGGGCTGGCCGTGGCACTGCAGCGCGATACCGGCCTCGCTGTCGAGCTGTTCGATACCGGGTGGCGCCATCGTCACGCGGTGACTCGCTACCGGATCCGTCTTGGTTGTTGGCAAGCGGTGCGGGTGGCAGGGCGTCTGAAGGGTCGCGACGACGATGCCGGTCGTGGCGTCGCTTGGGAGTGGGTCGAGTCGTCCGATCTCGACGATCGCCCCCTGTCGGTGACCGGTCGGTTGATGGCGGAGCGTCTGAAGACCGAAGGTCGTTGAGGACGCGAACCGGCGACCATCGAAGGCTCGTAAAGTAGGCCATGACTCGGCCCCCCCACCCGACGCGACCGTCACCCCTTTCGATCCGGACGGTGCAGACGGCCGCGGCGGTCGGGGGCGGAGTTGTCGCCGAAAACCGGTTCGGCGTATCATGTTCGTGTCCCTCCCGCCTCATTGCCGCCGTTTCGGGTCCTCTCCGGTCCCCTGGCGGTCCCTCCCCGTTCCCGCCGGAGTCGCTCGGATGCTGAGCATCGAAGGTCGCGGTCACCGCATGTGCGACGGCATGGATCGTCGCCGCTTCATCCGGATCGGAGCGCTCGGTCTCGGCGGTCTGACGCTCGCCGATCTGTTGCGGGCTCAGGAAGCGGGAGGCGAGGCGGCTCGCAAGTCGAATCGCTCGGTCATCCTGATCTGGCAGCATGGCGGACCGAGTCAGCTCGACACCTTCGACATGAAGCCCGATGCGCCGGCGGAGTACCGCGGGCCGTATCGGCAGGTCGAGAGCAACGTCCCCGGCATGCCGATCTCGGAGCGGATGCCGTATCACGCCAAGGTGATGGACAAGTGCTCGATCATCCGGAGCTTCACGCACGGGGACGGCGATCACTGGTCGGCCGCGCACTGGATGCTGACCGGCTATACCGGAGCCAACGGAGTCGATCGTCGCCCTCGCAATCCGTCGATGGGAGCGGTCGCGTCGCATCTGCTCGGGCCGCGTCGCAGCGGCGTGCCGGCGTCGGTCAACATGAACGACGGCGGCTTCGGCTTTCATGGCGCCGCGTTTCTCGGCGTCGCGGCGAACCCGTTCTTTACCGGCAGCTTCAGCTACGGCAACGAAGCGGGGCGTCTGCCCACGTCGAGCGACGAGAGCTTCAAGTTGGTCGACGGGCTGAGTGCCGAGCGGGTCATGGATCGCGTCTCGCTGCTCGATCAGTTCGACGTGATGCGCCGCAAGCTCGATCGCGGCGCGAACTTCGAACAGCTCGATCGGATGAATCAGCAGGCGCAGGAGATCGTGCTCAGCGGGCGGGCTCGCGACGCCTTCGATCTCGAGCAGGAAGATCCGAAGCTGCGCGAAGAGTACGGTCCGGGGTGGGGCGAACAGGCGCTGCTGGCGCGGCGACTGGTCGAGGCGGGAGTCCGGTTCGTGACGCTCAACACCGGCTACTGGGACGACCATGGTCAGATCGAGCGGGCGCTGAACGACAAGCTCGTCCGGCATGACCGAGCGGTCGGCATGCTGATCCGCGACTTGGCGGATCGAGGGATGTTGGAAGACACGCTCGTCGTGACCGCAGGGGAGTTCGGCCGAACGCCGCGGATCAACAACGACGCGGGCCGGGACCATTGGCCTCAGGCGCAGAGCATCCTGATCGCCGGCGGCGGTTATCCCGGAGGGCAGATCATCGGCTCGACCAACGCCAAGGCGGAGTACCCGACGAGTCGTCCGATCAGCCCGGCCGATCTGAACGCGATCATCTACCGATCGCTCGGCCTGAGTCCGGATGACACGATCCTCGACCATTCGGGGCGTCCGACCAAGTTGGTCCCCGGCGGCGAAGTCCCGCCGGAGTTGGCGTAGTCGGACGCGGCAGCGCGACGATTCCCCGCGCCTCGCCACGCCGATCCGGCCGGAAGCGCAGCCCCCGGGTTCCCGTATCCTCGCGCCTTCCCTCTCAGCCTCGGGGCATGAAACCCGTATCGCGCGTCGCTGGTCGAACGGCGTCACCGTCGCACGCCCTCGGCTCGAGGACGAGCCGGGGCAACCGCCGGGGCGCTGGGCCTCGCGCCGCGGTCGGTCTGCCGTCCCCCGAATCGGCTCTTTGGCATAGAATGCCGACGGCGTCGGGGAGTCGTTCGGACGACTCGACCGCCCCCGCTCGTCTCTTCCGCATCCGGAGCGCTGCCGCGCCATGGGCAAGGTCAACGAGACCGTCTCGACGTTCAACAGCTTTCTGCGCACGATCCTGGCGACCGCCCTGATGGGCGGCGTCGGCTACGGCTCGTTCCTCGGCTACGTTCACCTGATCAAGCCGCAGATCGACGCGCAGCGCGAAGCCGATCTGGCGCTTCAGGAAGCGAAGCAGAAGCTCGAGGATACCGGTCGCGAACTCGCGGCGGTCAAGACCAAGGTCAACGAGCAGCAGATGACGATCGACCGCCAGGTCAAGGAGATCACGAAGCTCGGCGAAGAGAACGAGCGGCTCGAGATCGCCCGCCGCCTGCTGAAGGTCGATCATCGACTGGCTCGAATCCGGGTCCTTCAGGTCGGCACGAACGAAGAGGACGGTTCGACCTTTTCGGAAGTCGAGTTCCAGGAGTTCGTCGACGGCGACCAGCCGCTCGGCGAGCCGCGACGGTTCCGATTGGCCGGCGACGAGATCCGCGTCGACTGTTGGATCGTCAAGTTCGACGACAAGTACATCGAAGAGGCGGATCTGATCCGCGGAACGAGCCTGTGCGTCTTCAAGAGCATCTACGGGAATCTCGATGGCCCGCAGAAGGCGCACGTTCTCGAGGAAGAGAACTCGCGCCCTGCCGCCTACGGAGCCGGACGGAACGTCTCCGAACTCGAACAGCGGATCTGGACCGACTTCTGGGAGATCTCGTCCGATCCCGATCGGGCGTTCGAGATGGGGATCCGCGCGAGCCATGGGCAGGTGAACTACGTCAAGGCGCGCCCCGGCATCACCTATCAGGTCGATCTTCGCGCTTCGGACGGCATGACGATCCGGCCGCTTCGCGACGAAACCGACTCGGAGTGATCGCGCCGCTTTCGCAGCGACTTTGCTGCCGAGCGAGGGGAGCCTCGGCCGCCGAGCGGTTCGCCCGGCGCTGCAGCACTAACGTCCCCCGTCGTCGTCCGACGGCTCCGCGGAGCCGCTCGGCGCGGTGCGCGGCGGCGGCGGATCGTCGCCGCTGAGCTTGGCGGGCACGCCGAGCAGTTTCGGCACCTGCACCAGCAGCTCTTCCGAGCGGATGTCGACGTGCGTCACCTTGCCGCTCCGATCGACCAGGATCGTCGTCGGCAGCCCTTCGACGCCGTACTTCAGTGCGAGCGGATGGTCCCAGCCGACTCGATCGCGAAACAGGCAGGGCCAGGGGAGCGGATCGGTCTCGAGGTACTGCTCCAGTCGGGAGCGGTCCGCGTCGAGGCTGACGGCGATCACCGCGAATCCGTCTTCGCCGTAGGCGCGATGCAGGTCGATCAGACGAGGTTGCTCGCGCAGGCATGGTCCGCACCAGGTCGCCCAGAAGTCGATGAGCACGACCTTGTCGCGATAGGCTGACCAGTCGATCGCCGAACCGTCGACCAGCTCTCCCTCGATCTCGAACGGCTGACCGACCAGATCGAGCCGTCGAGCGATTCCTTCAAGACGCTTGCCGAGGTTCGCGACGTCGGGTTGGTTCGTGGCGGCGATCTCGGCTCCGAAGATCCGATACGCTCGAATCGCTTGGTCCCGTTCGCCGAGCGCGAGGACGGCGGAGGCAAGTTGGGACGCGAGCCCTGCTTCCTCGCCGATGCGGACGGCGCCGTCGAGTCGGGCGGCCATCTCGTCGATCAGCTCGGCCCGCCCCTCGGGAGTCAGCTTCGAGGCACCGAGCACCCGCGCGACCATGACCAGAAACTCGGCCTGTTCGTAGGCATCGCTCTTCGGGTCGGTTTCGAGTTCCAGAATGCGCCGCGCCGCCGCTTCGAGCGCCGCCGGCAACCGATCCATGTGCCGCTCGTACGATTCGACTCCGTCGGGACGGATCTGCGACAGCTTGGCGATGTACTCCTGCAGTTCCTCGACCGAATCGGTCACGGGGAGAGCGTAAGGGTCGGCGTCCTGAGTCGCGGCAGGAGGAGTTTCCTGAGCGGCGATGATGGCCGGAGCCGGCAGCAGACTCGCCGACAGCGAGCTCGCCAACAACGAGCACGCCGCCCAGCGGCCGAACCGTCGCGATCGAAGAAGCAGGGGGAACCGCGAGTAGAGTGACGACGAAAGGGGGCGCGACATCTTTTCTGCCTCCGAACGAAACGCGACAAGGTCCGTCCGGATTGTAGAGGGAACCGCGCGCCGAGTGCGAGAGCAGCGTCGATCACCGATCGATCCGCTGGGCGGGCCGCATGTTCGTTTGCGTGAGCGCAGCGCGGTAGAGATAAGGGACCGTCTGACGGTTCGACCATCGTGGGCCCGGCCACTCCGTGGCCGAGGCGGGGTTTCGCTGCGCTGCCGTCAACGCGTTCCGTCGCCGCGAATGGACGTCGCCTCGGCGTAGCCCCGGCTCGTCCCGAGCCGAGGGTGTGCGGTGACGACACCTGTCGAGCTGCGAAGCGTCTCGAATGCTCGATGTCACACGGCCGCGCGTCGGGGACGACGCGGGCCTACGCAGCGACCACG
>CAZZBI010000345.1:0-4159 GCA_964652385.1 uncultured Pirellulaceae bacterium
GTCATGCAGCGCGACCGCCAGGTGGCTTCCGTCGGGGAACGCCGCGACGTGCCGCACCGACGCCTCGTGTTCGAGCGGCGGACCGACCGGCTCGGCCCGCGCGCCCCGAGACGTTTCGGTCACCTCCCACAGGCGAACGGTCTGGTCGAGCGAACCGAGCGCCCAGATTTCGCTCCCCGGTCGGGCCAAGCGAGCGAAACCGGTGACCGGCGCCGCATGATCGCCCATCCGAACCGGCGGAGCATTCGCATCGCCGCGTCGGACGCGCTCGATCCCGTACGACTCGGTCCCCAGCACCCATCCCCCTTCGCTCGCCGGTTCGATCGTCGAGACCAGCCCACCGCGCCAGTCGATCTCCTGCGTCGCGATCGGTTCGGTCTCGGAGACCTCTCCCAACGGCACGCGGACGATCCGCTGCCGCTGTCGACGCTGGACGAACCAACCGTAACGGCCGGCCTGCAGCACGCTCGGCCCGGCCGTCTCCTCGACCATCACCGCTGCCAACTCGGAACCGTCGCGCGAGACGGTGGCCGCGGCGCAATGCCCGGTCAGCAGTTCGCGCGGCGGCTTGCCGACTCGCCAGAGCATCGGCCCTCGATCGAAGTCGACGACGACCAGGTCGTCGCTGCCGGGGATCTCGAGCAGCCGCGCGCCGCCGCCGACCGAGATCGTCTCGCTCGGTGACCAGATCGGCAGCAATTCATCGTCCGTCGCTTCGTCGTCGGCATTCGCCATCGGGAGAGGATCGCAGGCCGACGCGACGACGGCGCCCCCCACGAGACGCGCGACCAGACGCCCTCCGGCAGCCGAGACGACGAGCTGCTCGATCCGCTCGGCGGCGTTCGCGACCGCCACCGCTGCGAGCGCCCCCGGCTCATCCGCTTCGAGGTCGATTCGCCGGAGCGTCCGCCCGCGATCGACCAGCAGGATCTGCCGTCCGTCCGGATGCCAGACGGCGGCAGTGATTCGAGTCGGCATCGCGACGACCGGTTCGGCCGGACGGATCGCGTTCACGCGAACCGCTCCGTCGACGAAACGGACCAGCACGGCACTTCCGTCCGGCTCGACCGCGATCAGACCGTTGCCGAGCGACGACCAGTGCAGTCGCACCGCCAGCTCCGGCGGGCTGCGCCAGAGCAATTCACCGTCGCTCGTCCGGTAGGCGACGGCTCGTCCCGCGAGATCGCGCAGTACGTAGATCCGTCGGTCGGCGCTCCAACCGCACCAGACGAACTCGGCCGAGCTGCGATGAGTCCGGATCGCCGCGCCGGTCGTCGGATCGATCAGTTGCGCCGAGCCGATCGGAATCGCTTCGTCACTCGCCTCACCGGACGTCTCGTCGGTCGCCAGGTCGGCTTCCGCCGGTCGGAACGCCGCGTCGCGAAATCGGGTCCGGCGCAGCACCAGCCGGGGAGCGAGCGGATCGTCGTAGACGTCTCCGGCCGCCGCCGCAAACGGACCATTCCCCGCCAACGCCGAACGGACTCGACCGGACGCGTCGATCTCGATCATCGCCTCGAGCGCGGGGACGCTGATCGCCACCTCGGCACCGGCAATCGCAGTGACCGTCCCCCCGGGGGTCTGGTGATGATCGGCGACTCGCGTCAGCCGATCGAGGCGGTCTTCGGGCATCCGGATCTCGACGCGTCCCGTCGCGTCGATCGTGGCGAGATACCGTCCGTCGCTCGACCAGGAGCGACCGAGCCAGGCATTGGCGACGGTGAGCGGACGGGAGCGCGGGTCGAGGCGATCGACGTCGAGAACCGACGGCGCTGCGGGGCTTCCGCCGAGACGCTCGGCGGACGGTTCGAGGACCATGCGCGAACCGGTTCGACTGGGCGTGATGCGTCCGGGGGACGACGTCGGAATCCGTTCGACGACCTCTCCGTCGTCGGCCGACACGAGCAGCACTTCGGCTCGACCGACATACCAGGCGGCAATCAGATCGCCCCGTTCCAGGAACATCCCTTCCCACGGCACCGCGGCCGGAAGTCGTAACGGAAGCGGTTTCGTTCCGTCCGGATCACCGACTCGATAGGTCAGCAGCCCATCGTCCGATGTCGCGACGAGCAGACGGTCTCCGTCATGCGAAAGCGACGCGCGTCGGACTCGCGGTCCGGCATTCGCGCCGACTTCGCCGAGATCCACCGTCAGCAGCGTCTCGCCCGTCAATTCATGCACGCGGATCGAGTCGGCCGTATCGACGATCGCCATCCGTCGACCGTTCCCCGAGAACTCGGCCGCTCGCGCCGGCCGCGTCCCTCCCTCGAACGACGCGATGCGGGCACCGCGCGAGACGTTCCACAGAAGCGTTTCCCCGTTCGCTCCGCCGGTCAGCACCGTACGACCGCTCGGATCGAAGCATCGCTCGCCCCCCGACAACACATGAGCTCCCGGCAGTTCGATCGTCCCCCCGCTCTCGAGCGCCACGATGCGAGCCGCCGGCGAAGCAACTTCTTCGGCGCCGGCTGGGACTCCCGTTCCGGCGATCAGATGGAGTCGATCGGGAGCGACCGCGGCGATCGCCGGTGCCGAACGATCACCCGGCGCGGCCGACGGCAGCTCGCGACGGAATCGCTCGCGAACCCCTTGGTCGTCGAAGCGGAGACCGACGAATCGCGTGGCGCCGTCGGGAGCGACCAGTCCGACGAGCAGTTCGGCCGACCGATCGTCGATCGGTCCGACCCAGAGCGCGGTCGGCCGATCGTCGGGACCGAGCGAGGTCGACCAGCGGACATCGTTGCGCAGCCAGGCGTCGACCAGCAGACTCTCGCTCTCCGCATCGGCAGTGCGGCGATGCAGCTCCGAGGCGGCGATCAGCGCTCGGGACGGATCGGTCGCGACCAGGCGCCGCGCGTCGGATCGCAGTCGCTCCGTCTCGGCCTGTTCGATCCGCTCGCGAAACGCCTCGCGATCCGCTTCGCGACCGGACCGTTCGCGATCGGCATCGGCATAGGCGCCGCGGGCTTCGCCGAACGCCCATCCGGTCGCGACGAGCGCGCCGACGAATCCGATCGCCAGACTCGCGAGGACCGCCGTCGCGCCGATCCAGTGCGTCTGGGCTCGCCGCAACAGTCGCTTGGGGAGCGGGATCGGACGCGCCTGGACCGGGCGATGGTCCAGATACGCCTGCAGGTCGGCGGCAAAGTCGCCGGCGGTCCGATAGCGATCCTCCGCATCACGGCTCATCGCCTTCGCGACGATCCGCGCCAACTCTTCGGGGATACGGCGATTGATCTTCCGCAGCGGGATCGGATTCTTCGAACCGATCGCATGCCGGATCTCGTGATGCCGCCGCCCTCGGATCGCATGCTGCTGCACCAGCAGTTCGTACAACGTGACGCCGAGCGAGTAGATGTCGGTCCGATGGTCGACGATCGGCGAATGGCCGATCACCTGCTCGACGCTCATGTAACGGAGCGTCCCGATGATGTCTCCTTCGCCCGTCAGACTCTCCGATTCGGCGGTCAGCGCGAGACCGAAGTCGGTGATCCAGACCTTGCCTTCGGTGTCGAGAATCAGGTTCGACGGCTTGATGTCCCGATGTACGACGCCGCAGCGATGCGCATGATCGAGCGCCCGCGCGACCTGGACGCCGATCTCGGCAACGCGGCGGCAGAACGCCGTTCCGATGTGCGACGACGCGGCGGAACGAGTCGAATCGTCGTCGCCGTCCGAGGTTCGTTCGATTCGCGACGACGAACGTCTGACCGACGGGATGACGGCGGTCGGCAGGTCGCCGACTCCGGCCCGTTGCGTCGCACTGATCGGTCGCGTCTCGGCGGCGACCAGCAGACGCTGCGGATCGGGGGAGCTGCGGACATCGTCGATCAGCTCGGCCAGATTCCGCCCCTCGATCCGCTGCATCACGAAGTAGTGGATCCCTTGATCCTGCCCCGATCCGTAGATCGGCACGATATGGGGATGATGGAGTTTGGCCGCGGCACGCGCTTCGTTCTCGAACCTCAGTCGCCGCGTCGCGTCGTAGCCCGAGACCTGCGGAAGGATCTTGACGGCAACCGTCCGATCGAGACCGACGTCGAGCGCCGCGAAGACGACTCCCATCCCTCCGCGACCGATCTCTTCGAGCAGCTCGTACTGATCCAGGCGACACGGAATGCCGGGAGCGATCTCGGCGGGGCGCGACGCGGCGGTGGGC
>CAZZBI010000345.1:4169-5522 GCA_964652385.1 uncultured Pirellulaceae bacterium
CGAGGCGAGCGGTTCGCGGCGTTTCGACTCCCACGCCCGGCGTTCGCGAAAGGTGCGGAAGACCCGTTCGAGCTGCGATCGGAAGGCAGGGAACCGCTCGATCAGCCGCCCCTCGTCGATCGGACGCCCTTCATCACGGAGCTGACGGATCGACCGAAAGAGCGACTCGAACGTGACCGACGTTTCGGGCGCCACCAGCTCGAAGCCGTCGGCTTCGTCGATGGCGGCACCGAGGTCGCCGCGGGTGGCGTCGAGTGAGGTCGGCTGTGCGGAGGCCGGAACATCGGTCGCCGAGCGGCTCGTCGGCCGGTCGGATTCGTCGTCGATCGGCGCCATCGTCGAGCCTCGTCGCAACGCGGGCAGAGGCGTAGGGGAGCGAAGCGACCGACCGCCCGCCGGGGCCGGTCGCGGCATACCGACTTCGGGGGCATTCTATCCGAGGAACGACGCCGATGAACTTCGGGAAAACCCTGGAACCGCGCCGGATCTCGCGTGTTCTTGCCGGCGTCAATTCGAGCAACACAGCGAGTCCGTTGTTGCCCGTTCGATCATCGATCTCGCAGGTTACACACGCCTCGCATCGTCTCGCAGGTGCGTTCGCCAGGCACGAATCCCAAGTCGAGCGGGAATCGTCGCCCGATCCGAAGTGACTCGCGCCTCGATCCGATCCCCCGTCGCCTCATCCTCGTCGCCGTTCAACAGCGAACGGTCTTCCGTTTCTTGCCGACTCGTCCCATCGATCGGATCTTGGTCAGCGTCGCGACGGCGTCGGGAACCTTGCACTCCGTTTCGCCCATGTCGACCTCCACCTTGCCGAGCTTCTCGGCGGTCGCCAACGCCTCGTCGAACAGCGGCGCGACATAGCTCCCGACCGAGATCACGAAGCCGTTCATCACGTACGGCAAGCGATCGGCCGCCGAACCGATCTCTTTCCTGACGCGGGCCAGCAGTCGCTTCAGCGCCGCGAGATCGAGTTCTTCGTCGGGGTGGAGCGCAACGACCCCGGAGAGCGTCGACCAACCGGACGCCGCGATCTTCGACTTCTTCGAGTCGATCCACTCGAGCCCCAGTTCCCAACCGAAGCGGCTTTCGGCTGCCGCCCAGGCGACCGCGTACTCGCTGATCATCTGCCACTCTGCCTTGTCGGCCCAGCGCTTCAGATCCTTCTTGGTCATTCGCGTGTCGTCGACGATCAGACTCGCCAGGTACATCGCATCCGAGTTGCCGGTGTCGTAGAGCGCGAGCGCCAGGTCGTGATCTCGGCGGATCCGCTTGACCAGCGTCTTGAGGTCGCCGACCTTCACTCCGAACCCCGACTCCGGCATCCCGTGCCGCATCAGGACCTTCTTGGTC
>CAZZBI010000346.1:0-5506 GCA_964652385.1 uncultured Pirellulaceae bacterium
CGGCGTAGGTGGTCGCCGGCTGCTCTGCCTGCATCTGGCTCATCTTCCAGCCGCCGGGCATCGTCAGCAGCGCACGCTTCTCCAGCTCGATCGGCTCGAACGGTTCGGCGGCGTCGGCTTCGCCGTTGGCCGGCGCGTCGGTGTAGAGGATGCCGGCGAAGTCGGCCGCGGTTTCGGCAGCCGCCAGGACGGCGAGCGTGAACCGACGGAGCTGCGCGAAGAGCGGCAGCGCCGGCATGATGTCGGGGATCCCGCGAGCTTGCCCCGGTCGATCGACCCGAAACCAGTGCAACACCGCCGCTGCCGGAATGCGATCGTAATCACGCTGCAGAGCCGCGGCGCCGTCGCCCGGATGATGACGCAGCACGTGATAGACGGTCGGATTGCCGGCCGCGTCGAACTCGATCCCGTCGATCGCTTGGCCGGTCGGTCGGACCAGGTCCGGCGTCGCCACCTGTTCGGCTTCGACCAACCGCAGGTCGAGCTGGATCGGCGTGGTCAGCGCGGGGTTGTTGATCAGGATCGCGAACGCCTCGCCGTCCGTGGCGCGGGCCGAACGCATCGTGCGGAGCTTCTCGGCGAGCCGGATTGCCTTGGACCACTGCATGAATGCCTGTTCGATCCGACGGTTGGCCTCGCCGTCCTCGGTCAGCAGTTGCAGACGCGGTCCGGTGCCGACGACGTCGTGCGCCAACGTCAGGACGATGCCGCGAGCGTAGGAGTTGTTGGCCGTCTCGTAGCGAGCGCGATTCCGCAGCACGCGGCGCACTTCGGGACTGTTGGCGCCGTTGGCCGACAGGCCGTCGGCATGCGCCCAGTGGCGGCGGTTGTCTTCGCTGGTGGTCGCCGCGTCATAGCGAGCGCGGACGGACCGGCGCACCTCGCGCCCTCCCCTTCCCTTCGGCAGGCGATCGAAGAACCATTTCAGCATGGTCATTCGCCTCCCGGAGGAACGAGCTTGTTGAACCGGAGTCCGCGCGACTTGCTCCGCGCCGCTTGTTTGGCGGCGAGGTACTTGTCGGCCTCGATCTGGTCCGGGAGCGGATGCTGCTCGACGCTTCCCGCATCGCCGGAGACCTTGGCGGGTCCCTGGGCGCTGTCGCGGATCGCATCGTCGAGCTCGTCCGGCATGGCGGTCGCTCCCCGGGCGTGATTCGGCGACGACGTCGTCGCCTATCGGGATAAGAACCCGGTTCGCCGCGCAACTGACGAAGCGATCGCGCAAGAGAGGACAAGTCGGCGGCGCCGACCGTCAGCAGCGGCGTTGTCGCTGCAGCGCCGCGAAGCTGACGCGTCGTCCTTGCGGACCTGTCGGTGCGGATTGAGTACCCTCCAGCACCGCTCCCTGCATCGACGCCGCCACGGCGCAGCCGACGAGCCCGTCGAGCCAGTGGTTGTCGGCGCGCTCGGGTCGCAGCTTCCATTCGTCGACCGTGCGGCCGCGTCCTTCGGTCCTCACGCGGTACTCGCTGGTGAGATGTTCGGCCAGCAACCGATGCATCGGTGCGGCGTCGCCGAACAACGACAGGCAACCGGCCTCGCCCATGGCGACCGCCAGCCGCGCCTGCACGAACGACTTCCAGTAGTTGGTGTCGTAGACGACATGTCGCACTGCCCGCTTGCCGTGGACGTTGGGGACGCGCCAGTTGTGGCCGATCCGATCGCCGGGGCGACGCTTGTACTCGGAGAACGGTTGACCCGATGCGCCGACGAAGCGTCCGTGGCTCGGAAGCACCGTCCCGGCGAATGCCGATTGGCGGCAGAACTGATAGACCAGATCGGTCGACGAGCCCCAGTTGGCATCGATCAGACAGCGTTCGATCCGCATCGCGGCGCCGTCGTCCCGCTCCCATTCGCGCCCCAACAGTGACGTGGTGAGCGATTCGAGGCCGGCGTAGATCGAGCCCTCGAGCCCGCCTACGCCGGTCGCAGTCAGCAGCGTGCGGCGAGCGTCGCGGAGCGTGAAGTACGGTCGCTGCTGGTCGGGAAACGTGCCGTAGTCGATGACGAAGCCGGTGAAGTTCGACTCCCACGCCGTGACGACGTAGAAGAGCAGATTGGCCTGCACGTCGATGAAGGCGGTCAGATGATCGCAGCCGATCGGTACCTCGCCTCGCCCCAGACGATTGAACTTGCTCGCGATCTGCTCGGCGGTGAGCTCGTCGTCGCCAGTGGTCGCCGCCGGAAGCGGTTCGTTCTGGTACTCTGCGAAGAACGCCGCCTCATCCTGCAGACGCAGGTTCATGGCGTGCTGGATCGCCGAGGCTTCGTCGTGATTGAATCGCTCGGGCCAGGCGACTCGGGCACCGAGGTCCATGTCGTCGCGGTTCTCGACGTAGAACGCGGTCGCCAGACGGATGTCACCGTGAACGCGCAGGCTCTCGGCGCGAAGTTCACCGTAGCGCGTCCAGAGCTTCTCGTTCGTCGGGAACGCGTCCACCATCCGCGTCCGCTCGCCGTTCCATTCCGGGTGCTTGTCGCGGTCGAGGATGTTGTCGGCCATGTCGCTCGGATGGATGACCGTGCAGGGCATGATCCCCGAGATCTTCCGTCCCGGGCCGGCGAGTCCGAGGATAGCGCCGGCCAAAATGCTCTCGCGCGTGGCGCACTGCGACAACGAACGTGCCGACTCGTCGGTCTGCGGGTCGTCGATCACGACGAGCGACGGTCGGACGGTCTTGCCGTCGGCTCGCTTGTACTTCATGCCGCGGATCCGCCCGGTGATGCCGGCGACCTTGATGATCGCCCCCCCCGCGACGCTCCCCGGCAGAGTCGGCAGCACGACCTCGCGCGCGGTCCAGCCGATGTGCGTGCGCTGCCCCTGGTGCAGTTGGCCGTTGCAGCGATTGGCGATCCCGTCGAGCGCCTGGATCGGAAAGACCACCTCCGGATAGTCTTCGAGCAGCAGTTCGTTGCCGTCGAGTTCCATCTTGATCGACTCGAGCATGTCCATCGCATGCCCCTCGTCGCTGCCGATCAGACAGACGAAATCGCGATGGCCGTGCAGCACTGCCCAGATGCAGGCGCACTCGCAGACGGTCGTCTTGCCGCTCCCGCGCGGCATCGCCATCGCGAAGAGGCCGCCGCGCAGGACCGCCTGCTCGATCCGACCGATGACCTTCAGGTGATCGGGCGACCACGGCAGGTGAAAGGTCAGGGGGAAGTACGACTCGCAGAAGAAGCGGAAATCGGTCGTAGCGCGCCGCTTCCGCTCGGGATCGACGACCACCGGCAGCTGGCCGATGTCACGGCCGGCGATCGCCGCGGCGACGTTGCGCGCGCGGGCGCGCTCCTTCATCTTCTCGTAGGGATCGACGTCCGTCGGCGGCTTGGGAGCATGCCGGATCTGGACCAACCAGGCGACGTAACGGAGTAGATCGACGTAGCGCGCATCGCCGATCCGCAGCCCGGCGCGCGAGCGGTGGCGGTGCAGTTGTCGCTCGTTGATCACCTCGCCGAGCGGCGTGGAGTTGAGCAGCCGGCAGAGTTCGCTCGGCCGCAGCTTCCGCGGGTCAATCGCCACGCCCCATCTCCTTCACGAGCCAGGCCGCGTAGTTCACGAGGCTGAGGGTGCCGTCGGCTGCGTGCGGCGCGCCGCCGGCCAGGTCGCGCTCTTGCAGCTCGAGCGGGACTTGTTTGATCGAAGCACGAGGAGAGAATCGGCGAACGCGATCGTCGGACATCTTGCCGATCGGAACACCAACATGCCTCGGTATCTTCTGAACTCGTACGTTCCTCTGGCCGCCAACGTCCGAGGTCGTTCGATCAGCAACGCATCCGGTACGCCGCCTTTCGTCGATGGCTCGATTCGTCGCGAACCCGATCTGCAGCATGAACGACCTGGGATCAGCTGCCTGTGCCGCGGAAGTCGGTTCACACCGCGACTTCGAGTCGGAGACCAGGTCGGCTATTTGACTCGAAAGGACAGATACGGCACGTCGCAGGCCCACCGACGCTTGACGGCGGTGCTGAGAGTCGATGAGGTCCTCGAATCGCATCATGCGGCTGCTGACCGATACCGGTCTTTCGGACTTCCGCTTCCGAGCAATTGCATGGTGCCGGGTAATCCCCCGACGGACTTGGAACTCAGCCACCGAATACACGTCGATGCTCAAGAGCTGAACGATGCTCAACTCGTCCGTCGATGGGACGCTCAGTACCGAGCGCGTTCCATGGAGCACCCGACCTACGTCATCACGACAGTTCTGTTTCGGCGGCTCGGATGGGACGCCCCGATCGTGTCGGACGATCTGCTGGTCGACTGTTTCGGGCGAGTTCCCGGTACGCAGAACCCTGGCGTTCTCGATCCGATGGGCTTCGGACACCTGATGCATCGAGCCGGCATCGAACTGGTCACCGCGGATTGAAGCCAATGATGCGGCGCTGCTTGGCCCTGGCTTGTTCGTCGAGGTCGGCCACTGCGTCGGGCCCGTCGCTTCTGGAAGATGTCGCCACGGGCAGAGTTCGCTCGGCCGCAGCTTCCGCGGGTCAATCGCCACGCCCCATCTCCTTCACGAGCCAGGCCGCGTAGTTCACGAGGCTGAGGGTGCCGTCCGACGCGTGCGGCGCGCCGCTGGCCAGGTCGCGCTCGAGCAGCTCGAGCGGGATGCGCTGTTTGGCGGCGGCCGACAGCAGCTTGGCGGCTTGCTCGGGCGTCAATCGGTTCGGGTCGAGCGGCCCGTCGTCAGTGGCCATGAATCCCTCCCGTGCCGACGGTTCGGACGTCGGCCACCAGGGCCCGCGACGTCGCGTCGGGGCGCCCTGTTCGGCTGTCGGTGCGAGGTCGGCGCGGACGCGACGTTGGGCCGAATACGGGGCCCGAACGCGGCAAGAAACATCTGCGGAAACCCTCGCGAACTTCGCTTGCTGCGTGCGGAGTTCCATGGCTCATGTGTGTCATCGCGACGCGAAACGCGACGCCACCGACCACGGAACCACGACCATGAACGAGACGCACGAACCCTTCGATTACGACCTGGCGGCCGGCCTGCGGATCCTGAAGGTGACCGCCCGCCCGCACGCCCCCGGAACCTGGGTGACCGGGGTGCTCGACGAGTTCCGCTTCGAGGCGCTGGTCTTCGCGGAGCACGCCGAAGAACGGGACCAGGAGCTCGGCGGAAGCCGGATCGCGAAACTCTGGATCGCCCGCCGCGACACGAAGCGGACGGTCTTCAGCTGGGACCGCGGGCTCGACATCCCCGCCGCCTCGGACAAGACGCAGGCGGTCGCCGACTTCCTTGCCGCGGGATTGGCGGAACACGTCTTCGGACGCTGAAGCCGAAACGCCTCGGCGGATCGCCGGCGCGTCGCGGCGGGTGGTTCCCGCCGCCTGAAGATGGCAGCCACGCCACCCATTCCCGTTTCGAGGAGACCCGTGATGGCAACGAAGAAGGTCGGCGCGAAGACGACTGCGAGCAAGAGAACCACCAAGCCGCGCATCAAGGTCGTGGACCAGGGCGATTGCGCCATGATGGGTAATCTGCGATGATCGGGAAAGCACACGGTC
>CAZZBI010000347.1:0-5493 GCA_964652385.1 uncultured Pirellulaceae bacterium
GAGACGCGGAGTCCCCTTGCTGACGCTGCGGGCTGGAGGGCACGGAGACGCGGCGTCCCCTTGCTGACGCTGCGGGCTGGGGGGGCACGGAGGCGCGGAGGCCCCTTGCTGACGCTGCGGGCTGGGGGGGCGCGGGGAGAGGAGTCCCGGCGCTTCGCTGCGGGCTGGTCGGGGCGGTCAGGGACCGTGACGCTCGCTTGCTTCGGCGTACCTGCAGCGATCCTCTTCGCGCGAGTCGTTGCGACCGTCGTGATCGACACGACGTCGTCTCCCTCGGCCTCCGATCGCGAAGCCCCTGATCCGGATCCCGCTCGACCTTACTTCAAGTCCCGGCGACGACCCGGCCACGTGTTCTAGGTTTCCCCGTTCGATCTCGGCTCGGTCCGAGATGCCGTACGTCGCCCCGAATCGGGGCATCGGTCGACCCAGCGGGATACCTCATGAACCTCGGCACGCGCGTCATCCGTCAGCGGCAGAGTCTGCGCAACGCGACGTACCGCCTGCTGGACGCTGCGGCGATCCTGGGCGGCATCGCCGCGGCTCGGCAACTTGCCCCCTCGTTCGACAGCGATGCGACTCTCATCACCTGCATGGCGGCGATCGGACTGTTCAGCGTCGTCGCCGAGTTCACGGCGATGTACCGGGACTGGCAAGGCGTCTCGCTGAAGCGCGAGCTGACCTGCGCCACCTCCACCTGGCTCATCACCCTCGTCGGTCTCGCGTTGCTGGGACGCTTCAGTCGCTACACCACGGAATTGGACGGCTCGTCGCTCGCGATCTGGTTCGTCACCACGCCGGTACTGGCGATCGCGGGACGAGTCGGGCTGCGAAAGCTGAATCGGTTCCTGATCGATCGCGGGCTGGTCGGAACCGGCTTTGCCGTCGTCGGCGTCAACGATCTCGGCATCCAGCTGGTCCGGAACATCGACCGTTCCCCCGAACTCGGCCTGAAGTTCGTCGGCTTCTACGACGATCGGCCGGTCGACCGGACGATGGTCCTGCCCGGCGAGATGAACCGGCGGCTGGGGAAGATCGACGAGCTGGTCGAGCATGCCCGCTCGGGGCGGATCCAGAAGGTCTTCATCGTGCTGCCGATGCGAGCCGAGAAGCGGATCCGCGAGGTGCTCGAGCGGCTGGCCGACACGACCGCCAGCGTCTACGTCGTGCCCGACTTCTTCGTCTTCGAACTGCTGCACAGCCGCTGGACCGACATCCAGGGCATCCCGGCGGTCAGCATCTACGAGAACCCGTTCTACGGCGTCGACGGCATCCTCAAGCGGCTGTTCGACATCGCCTTCGCGTCGCTGGCTCTCGCGCTGCTCGCGCTGCCGATGGCACTGATCGCCGTGGCGATCAAGCTGACGTCGCCCGGGCCGGTGATCTTCAAGCAGCGGCGCTACGGTCTCGACGGACGCGAGATCCTGGTCTGGAAGTTCCGTTCGATGCGCGTCTGCGAGAACGGAGCCAAGGTGACTCAGGCGAAACGCAACGATACGCGCGTCACGCCGCTCGGAGCGGTGCTGCGCCGCACGAGTCTTGACGAGCTCCCGCAGCTCTTCAACGTCCTGCAAGGGTCGATGTCGATGGTCGGGCCCCGACCGCATGCGACCGCGCACAACGAGGAGTACCGGAGCAAGATCTCGGGCTACATGCTCCGCCACAAGGTCAAGCCGGGGATCACCGGTCTGGCGCAGGTCAGCGGCTGGCGGGGCGAGACCGAGACGCTCGAAAAGATGCAGGGTCGCATCGAATGCGACCACCGCTACATCCGCGAATGGTCGATGACGCTCGACCTGCGGATCATCCTGCGGACGTTCCTGGTCGTCTTCTCGCGCCAGAACGCCTACTGAGCTCTCACGCGGTCGAATCGGTCGCCCGAGTCGCGGCGGAGAATCACTCGACGCTCGCCCCGTTTCCGTTCGGAACGCCTGCGGCGACCGGAGGGGTGACCCGAGCGGAGACCGGGAGCAGACCGATCGCGGCTGCCGTAGCACAGGCGATCGGAGCGGTGATCAGGTCGCCGGTCAGCGTGTAGCGCAGGAACGGCAGACCGTCGACGTAGGCCTGAGCGAGCGTCGTCCCCTCGTGCGAAGCGAAGGCCCAGAAGGCGGCGTTCGTCGTCAGGTAGAAGAGCAGCGAGGCGATCAGGCCGCTCGCCGCGCCGATCGCTCCGGCCGCCGCCACGCGCAGCGAGGCGTGTCGGACAGGTCGCGAACCGACGAGTGAGCGACCGAGACGCCCCAGCAGAACGGGCAACGTCAGAGCCGCGTAGACGGTCAGCATCACGGGAAGTTCATAGCCACCGGCCAGGCGATCGCTGATCAGCATCGAGACCAACGGGACCGCTACGGCCAGCGAGCCGCGGCGGATCAGCCAGCCGGCTCCGATCGCCAATCCGGCGACCGGCGAGAGATTCGGCCACTCGAGACAAGCGAGTCGCCCGGCGGTCGCGAGCACGATCAGCACCAGCGCCCACGAGACGTCCGCCATCCACGCCGACCGGAGTTCGTTCGACCGAGTCACCTTGGTTCGCTCCCCTGTTCGTCTGCTCTCGTCGCCGCGGCGAGCCGCCGGCCGTCCGCACCGCTTGCTGCGAACCTCGTCGATCACCGATCGAGACCGCCGCCACGATACTCCCACCGCACCGTCTGACCCGATTCGACCTCGAAACTCCCTGCGCCGCGGTCTCCCAGCTTGTCGTCGACCAGGAAGAACCAGTTGCGCCCGCCGCGCCCTTCGTTGTCGCGTCCGTCGATACCGGTCACGAAGAACGTCTCTCCCTTGCCTCGGGACGTGAATCGGAACGTCGGTTCGCTCTCGGCGATCCGCCTCAGGAGCGTCTCGACCGTGAGTTTCCCTTCCACCTTCAGCGGTCCGAATCGCTTCGTCTCGTCGCCGACGCGGATCTCGAGCAGGATGCCTTCGATCGGCACCGACCGCTCGACGGTCGGCGCGGGAGCGGTCTCCTGCGCGGCGCCGAACGCGGGGAAACTCCCTCCGGCGACGACAAGTAGCAGAGCGATCTGAGCCGCCGTACGAATGCCCATTTCCGTCCGCCGAGCAAGGAAAAGACCGGAACGCGACGACCGGAGCGTCGGCCATGACCGCACGGATCACAGCCGCTCCGTCGAACGAACCGCTCACTCTAACAGCCTCGCTTCGGCCTGCCAACGTGCGGCCGTTCTCCCCTTCCCTGCGGCGGCGAGCCGATCACAATGCCCTCCGGTCCGATCCGTCGGCCCGGCCGTACGGCTTGCGGACCGCTTCCGATCTCGGCCCCCTCCCCTACCGATGACCGAACTCCGCTCGCCGATTCTCCCCGACCGCCTTCGCACGCTCTGGGACTGTCTGCAGGAACGCCTGGCGACCGACGCCGACCGAGTCGCCTGCGACTGTCGCTCGGTCGGCTCGTCCGATTTCTGCGCGACGACTTGGCGGCGACTCGGCGAACGGATCGAGAGCGAGTGTCGGCGACTCGAATCCCTCGGCGTTCGGCCGGGAGATCGAGTCGGTACCTGGTCCGAGAACCGTCTCGAATGGATCGTCGCCGATCTGGCGATTCTCGGCGTCGGCGCCGTTCATGTGCCGTTTCATGCGTCGGCCACCGCCGCTCAAGTCGCCGGTCTCGCGGCGCACGCGGAGTGCCGTCTGATCCTGGCGTCGGCGCCGACGTTGGGGTCCGCTCTGCGACCGAGCGAGACGGAATTGCCGGGGGAGGCGGCATCGCTTTCGCTGCCGCACCGTGCCGCGCGCATCCTCGATTGCTCGGTCCGATCGATCGAGCGGCCGGAGGAGGATGAGGAAGCGGCGACCGACGCGGGCCTGACGATCGACGAACTCCGCCAGCGGATCGCCGCTCGTGCGGCGCTCGTCCTTCCGCCCGAGCGGATGTCGACGCTCCTCTACACCTCGGGAACGACGGGACGCCCCAAGGGAGTCGCCTTGGGGCAGCGTCAACTGATGGCGAACGTGCGCGGCAAGCTCGCCGTCCTGCCGCTCGTCCCCGACGACGTCCGCTATGCGCTCCTTCCCTTCTCGCACATCTTCGCGCGGACGTGCGATCTGGCGACCTGGTTGGCGGTCGGTTGCCGACTGGTCGTCGCTCGTTCGAAGGAGGACTGGTTCGACGAGATCGCGGCGTGTCGACCGACCTATCTCAATGCCGTCCCGCTGTTCTATGACCGCTGCCGTCGGATCGTGCAGCAGCGCGGCGAGCTCGATCGCCCGGGAGCGTTGCGCGAGTTGCTCGGCGGTCGGATCCGACTGTGCAACTGCGGCGGAGCGGCGCTTGCCGATGCCGTGCACGACTGGTTCGCTTCGCAGGAGGTGACGCTCGTGACCGGCTACGGCCTGACCGAGACCGCGCCGGTCCTCACCAGTTCGTCGCCCGTCAGGATGCGGCGAGGGGCGGTCGGCCATCCGCTCGATCAGGTCGAACTGCGCGTGGCGAGCGACGGCGAGGTGCTGGTGCGAGGTCCGAACGTCATGTTCGGCTATTACCGCGATCCCGACATGACGGCCGATGTGCTGCGCGACGGCTGGTTCGCCACCGGAGACCTCGGCACGATCGACGCCGACGGCTACCTGACCCTCGTCGGCCGCAAGAAGGAACTGATCGTGACCCCCGGCGGTCTCAAGATCGTGCCGACCGAAATCGAGCGGCGGTTGGTCGAGCTCGACTGGGTCGACCAAGCCTGCGTCATCGCCGACGATCAGGCTCGACCCCGAGTGCTGCTGGTGCCGGCCCGAGCGGCCCTGGCCCGACTGGCTCCCGAGACCGCCCGGCGATTCGGCTTTGCCGCGGAACGTCCGTTGGCGATCGATCCGGACGAGCTCGACGACACTTTCGCGCACGACGCCTCGCCCGGCCACGACGACACGCCCGCCCACGACGGGAACGGCCCGATCGGTTGCGATGCGCGGTACGCCGCGGAGCGGGACGAGCTGCGCCGTCGCGTGCTGCAGGCGACGGCCGATCTGCCGAAATACTCGCGCCCGTATCGGATCGCGCTGGAACCGAGACCGTTCTCGGTCGACGACGAAACCGCGACTCCCAAAGGCTCGCTCCGCCGCGAAGCGATCGTTCGGCGGCGGAGCGACTGGTTGCGCGGCTGGGGAGTCGCAAGCGTCTGAAACGGGACTCGCCCGACTCGCCGCTGCACCTGCGACTCGGCCGTCCCGTTCAGCCTCCGGCGGCGCCGGCCTGGAACGTCACTTCCTCGTACGGCTGGACGACGACGAAGCCGTCCCCGTCGAACTCCATCTGGAACGACTCGCCGCTCCCGCGACCGAAGAACGACTTAAGCGACGCTTCGATCTTGAACTCGGGCTGCAGATTGCCGGACCAGGCGACGGTCGCATTGGGGTCGGTCCGGATCGGGTAACCCTTGCGGCAGATCAGCGTCAGCGGCTCGAAGTGCGTCGAGATCGCGACGTGGCCGCTCCCTTCCAGGCGGACGTTGAACAGGCCTCCGGCGACGACTGCCGTCAGCC
>CAZZBI010000348.1:0-5474 GCA_964652385.1 uncultured Pirellulaceae bacterium
TTTTAATGATACGGCGACCACCGAGATCTACACCAGCGGTGTCGTCGGCAGCGTACTGCGAAACCCATTCCCACGAGGTCCGGTCGATCACCGTCGCCTCGCGCACCACATGGAAGCGGAACGGATCGGCCGCGGCGATGCGACGCTCCTCGGCCGACACCTGCACCGGATAGTGGTCATAATCACCGGCCGCCGGGAAGTAGAAGTAGGTCTCGACGGTCCGGGTCGCGAACGGTTCGAGATCGACAGGGATCGAGCGAGTCGCCTTGCCGCCGAGGACGGGGAGCGCTCCTTGCGGAATCTCGACCAGCAGATCGAGACGTCGGCGGGACGACGTCGGATTGGTGACGGCGATCTGACCGCCGTACACGACGTGAGTCAGGAACTCGTCGACGACGAACTTGTCGAGCTGCTCGTTCCCCTCGTACCGAAAGCGATCGTCGGCCCGGAAGAAGTTCTGACTCACCAGGATCGGTGGCTCGTTCTCCTTCGCCTCGAGCGCCGGACGGATCTGCTCGTGGAAGACGATCATCGGTCCGGCGGCGGTCAGCGTGATCCGATCCCCCTCGATCTCGCTCTTGTGCTCCGCCGCCGCGAACGGCAGATCGAGCACCGCGAGTGCCAGCAGCATCTCGGAGAGGTTGTCGGTCGCCTCGGCCAGATGCGGCGACAGGAATCCGCTCTCGCCGTCATGCTTCACGAAGTCGATCCAGAAGCGATTGGTTCCGATCCGATCGGCAGTCTGCTGATCGAGCGGCAACTGGTACCAACGGTTCTCGGCCCATTCCTGCGTCTTGTCGACCTGTCGGAAGAGTTGCTCCGCGAGCTTGCGTTGCAGCGACAACGCCTCGAGTTCGACCTGCCGACGAGCGTAGCGGGCTTCCCCGGCGGCCGCACCGCTTTCGCGGTAGGCAAGACTCTCGGCTCTGGCGGCTTCGGCCCCGCGCATCCTTCTCCCGGCCGCTCCCGGCATGCCGGGAGGGGGTGCCGGCTCGTTCGCCGGACCTCCGCCGGGCATGCCTCCCATGCCGCCCCCCCCGAATCCGCCGCGAACGATGCCGCCCAACATCGCCGTGTCGCCGTCGGGAACGGCCAGTCCGTTCTGAGCGACTTCGTCGTTGAAGTAGGCGAAATACTCGACGGCCATTCCCGCGTCGAGGGCGAAGCCCTTCACGCCGATCTGGAACAGGCGATCGAACTCGTCGCGCGTGATCGGTCCGATCTCGTACTGCTGCTCCAGCCGCCGGCGCGTTTCGGCCGCTTCGTCGGCGATCCGTCGAGCCAGCAGGATCCGTTCGAAGGCATTGAGCTGCGAGTAGTTCCAGGGAGTCCGGAACTCCGCCAGATCATCGCCGATCAGCCAGCGATCGACGAAGGTCTTGTGGAGCTTGTTCGCGACGTACGGACGGATGACCGCATCGAAGAACTCGCGATCCCGGTAGTACAGGAACAGGTTCAGCTCGTGGCAGGCGAACTCCGAGTACTTCGCCCGCTTCTTCTCGAGATCGAACGTCGGCCAATCGGGAAGGAACGCGAACTGAGCGAACCGAGGATCGTTCGAAAGGGTTGCCATCAGCGTGTAGACGGCGCGGACCGAGTCGTACGACTGGAAGCGACTCGAACCGACCGCCATCTCCAGCGTCTGGCCGGCGACGAGTCCCTGGACCTCCTTCCGCTGCACGAACGCTCCGGTCGGTTCGAGCGACTCGGGCAAGCGCAGATCGAGCGGCGTCACCTTCGGTTCGTCGACGATGACCGTGCGGCTGGCGGTCGAGCGGCCGTCGATCGCGACGATCGTCAGCCAATGCTTGTCGAACCCTTCGGGGAACTCGATCTCGACGACGCCCTCCTCCGGAGTCCGATTCGCGGCCAATAGCGTTCCCGAGGCGAGGAAGTCGAGATTGATCGGGTCATCGAAGCCGGCGGCGGCGAGCGCACCCGGATCGGCCATGGCGGCGGTCGCCGGAGCCGGAGCGTCGGCGGCGCCGAAATCGTCACCCTCCGCTGCCGACTGTTCGCCGGTCGAGGTGGAGCGGACCGCCCACGGATCGAGCAGCAGGCTCGGTCGCTCGAGCATCACCCCCGGAAACTTCCGAGCGTACTTCCGATCGAGAATATACTGGTACTCCTCGCCGATCGATCGCCCCGACTGATAGCCGCTCGGAGCTCCCGGACGCGTCATCCAGTAGTTCTCGCCGTCGCGCACCCGATCCAAGGCGGCAAACGAATCGAACGCCGGGCGATAGCGAGTCGCGAGGACATGGACGCGAGTCAGCTCGTTCCCGCCGGCGGTCCGGATGCGGAGCTTGCGATCGGCGGCGACCGCCTCGACGATCCGAACCGGATCGGCATCGCGAAGTTCGAGCTTGCGAGCCGCTCCGAGGGCCAGGTCTCCGACTCGCGCGCCGGCGGTGACTCGGATCAGCACGGATCGCCGCTCGTGCTTCAATCGCAGTTCGTAGTCCCCCGGTGCGAGATCGACCGCCTTGATCAGCCCCGCTTCGATCCGCAACGCGTCGAATCGATCGGCGACGAAGGTCCCGCCGTTCCGCTCGACGAGCGAGAGTTCGGTCCGATCGGGAGCGGACTTCGAGCCGACGTACGGCACCGTCGCCGTCTCGCCCGCCGCGACATGCACGACCGAGTACCCGGTCGCCCGGTCACCGTACAGCGACCAGCCGAGATTCGTGCCGTTCGAGTCCGACACGCTCAGCGATTCGATTCCATTCAGCGGCCCGAGCCCGACTCGTCCCCGCTCGTCGCTCTTGAGCGTGACGCTCCAGGGGGTGTTGAAGTCGACGTGCTTCAGGGTGACCGTCACCGGTCGATCCCCTCGCGACTCGCCCGTCTTGCCGAGCACTTCGAGGAACCAGCCCTCCGGCGTGCGACTCAGCAGCGGCGCATCGACCGCCTGACCCCGATCGATGCCGTTGATCGAGACGGCATGCGAGACCGCCAGGTTCTCGTCGACGGCGCGGCTGACGTTGCGGATCTTGCCCGAAAGGGTCAGCGAGAGCGAGGCGAGGCGAGGAGGAACCTGGATCGAGGTGGTCGCCTCGAGATCGTCCTGCAGCACGAACGGTCGGATCTGCTTGGTCGTCACGATCCCGTCGAGGTCGGTCGAGACGATCGTCAGCGTCGGCTCCTCGAGCAGCCCGATCGGAATCGCCCGGCCGCCGAGCGTCAGGAGAGGTCGGATCAGGATCGTCGCGGTCCGACTGCGCAGCAGCGCCTCGCGATCGACATGCATGCCGGCGGCGAGCGCGTACGCCTCGCTCTGATGATCCAGGCGTTCGAGGGTGACGAGCGATCCCTGGCGCAGGATCATCGGCACGTTCCCCGGCGACGTGCTGTACGGAATCGTCGCCTCGGCCGAAGCGTCGGTCGGATAGTCGCGCCCGCCGACTCGCACGATCGCGCCGATCGCCGGACGGTTCGCGTCGTCATAGACCGAGACGGTCTGGCCGAGCGGACCGGAACGGACCGAGTGATGCAGTCGCCCCTTGCGGACCAGCACGCGACTGCTGCGGCCATTGCCGATGAAGTCGACGACCCAGAGCCCCGGACGATCGATCTCGGGGAACTCGAACTCGCGCCGCATCCGTCGGAGCGGCGGTGCATCGTAACGGATCACCCGCTCGTGATTGGCGACCAGACCGTCGAGCTCGATGTCGGTGTTGATCTCGGCGCCGTGCCGGTCGTACCAGTTGAGCGCGTTGATCTCGAAGACCTTCACGATCAGCGTTTCGACGTTCTTCACGTCCAGGGCGAGCGAGACCGGCGCATCGGGAGCGTAGTAGCGGGCGTTCTCGGGCGCGAACTCGAGATCGATCCGATCGCGAAGCGTCTGGAACTCGGATGGGCTCAGGAAGGCGGCCCATTTCTCGGGATCGCCGACTCCCGCGAGGATCTTCACTTCGGCCTGTCGACGACGCAGGTAGTCGTCACGGACGTACTTCGAGAACTCGTCGATGTTCTCCGCCTCGACCAGGAAGCGGTCCAGATACTCGCGCACGAGCGGTTCGTCGTCGCCGATCGTCGCCAGTCGCGTCGCGTCCGCGAAGTCCTCGTTCAGCGCGACGCCGAACCGGATCCGCTCCGCCTGATCCAGATACTCCGTTCGCATGTAGCCGACGCGACGCGGGAGCTGCAGGTAGGTCATGAACCGCGGCTTGTCGTGGATCCCGCGCCGATGGTCGAACTGCAACCGGTGATACAGCACGTGCGCCTTGAGCGCGTTGTGGACCGGCGGCAACGGTTCGACGAACGACCAGAGTCGTTCGAGGTAGGCCAGGTAGGCCGCATCGTCACGCGTCGGATCGACGTCCGGATTCGTCCACAGTCGGGACAGGTACGTACGGACATAGAACTGATTCTCGATCAGTCGCGGATCGAGTTCGCGGCAACGGTCGAGTTGGGCTCGCGTCAGCAGTCGATGCACCGGCAGGACGCCGAAGTCGCCGTGGTTCTCGACACGCAGGTCGTCGATCACCAGATCGGCCAGCTTCGGATGGTCGGGAAAGGTGACTCGCGCCAGTGCGCTGCGGCGTCGCGTCGGCGAATCGAACGGTTCGCTCAGGATCCGATCGAGACCGGCATCGCTGACGCCGTCGACCGAGCCGTTCTCGCCGTACGCCCGATCGCGAAACGCTTCCCACGAGATCAGGGACGGATCGAGTCGGACCGGCAGGTCGGGACGATTCGATTCCGGCGTCCGCTGATGATCGAAGTTCAGGCCGAGCACCCGCTTCAGATAGTCGAGCGCCTTGGCGTGGTCCTGCGGGTACTCGAGCAACGCCTGACGATGGGCGATCCTCAGCCAGTTGCCGGTCTGGCCGTGCTGGGATTGCCACTGGTCGAGCAGCGCCGGAACGTCGTTCAGCTTGCCGCTCTGCTGCAGCACCAGCGCCTGGTAGTAGTACGCCTCGTCGGTCCCCGGGACCAATCGATCGAGCACCGCCTGGCGCTGCTCGGCGAGCGCGAACGTTTCCGAGAAGCCGATCTGCAGCGCGGCGACGGAGCTGGTCGAGGCGAGCATCGCGACGACGCCGAAGCCGAGCGATCGCGATAGGGAGCGAAGCAGGGAAGATCGCATGGCGAACCTGTTTCGGGCAGAGGGGCGAGAAGTCGTGACTGAGGGTCGATCGGCAGCCGGATCGCAGCTCGGGGGCCTCGCGCTCTTCTCCGCTCCGACCCCGTCCCGCTCGGAACCATGGTGGCTCGAGGCAGGTCGAACTGTCGAATCGAAACGAGGTACCCCGGGCTGCGATTGCCGGAGACTGCCGAACGGACGGCCGTTGAAGGGGATCGTGGCGAAGAACTCGACGATCGCCGACGCTTGGACGCCCCGTTCCGACCGGAGTTCCCGAAAACGGCGGAACGGTCCTGAACGGCGGGGCGGTGGTCGCGCTGACGAAGCTGGGGCCCTTCGTTGGCCCGCGTCGTCCCCGACGCGCGGCCGTGCGGTATCGGGA
>CAZZBI010000349.1:0-5452 GCA_964652385.1 uncultured Pirellulaceae bacterium
GGTCACGATGGCGTTCGCCAGGTGCCGCGGCGGAGGCACCATCTCGTACAGCACGCCGTCGGCCCGCACGCGAATCTTGAATTCATCCTCGAACGGCTCGAAGTGCACGTCGCTGGCCTGATCCTTGATCGCCAGCAGCAGCACCATGTTCAGCAGCTTGCGGACCGGCGCGCTCTCGGCCAGCTCGGCGACGTCGGTCAGGTTGATCGGGCCGTCGCCGGCGATCTCCTGAGCCGCCTTCTTGAGGTCGACGTCGTTCTCGAGGTCCCGCAGGATCTTCTCGAGCGAGTCCTGCTCCTCGGAGTAGTACTTGTCGATCGTCTTCAGGATCTGCGCCTCGGTGGCGATCAGCATCCGGATGTCGTACCCCAGAAACCGCCGCAGCTCGTCCTCCATCGTCAGGTTCTGCGGCTCGCACGTCGCGATCGTCAGCGTGCCGTCGGCCAGGCGGAGCGGGACGACCTTATAGAGCTGAGCCATCGCGTCCGAGATCTCCGAGATGATCTCGTCGGGAATCTCGAGTCCTTCCAGGTCGATCACCTGGAGATTCATCTGCTCGGCCAGCCCCTGGACCAGCTGATCCTCGTCGATCAGCCCCATGTCGATGGCGATCTTGCCGATCAGCCGGCCGGGATTCTGGTTCTGCTCCTCGAGCAGCATCTCGAGCTGTTCGTCCGAGATGAACCCGAGGTCGACGAAGATCTGACCGATGCGTCGGATGGCCATGTGGATCTCTTTCGGTACGGTTCCGGTCGCTCGCCGAGCGGTGGTCCGAGAGGGGAAACGGTCGCGACAGGGGGAGTCGAGATTTCATGGTAATCGGACCCGTGCGGATCCGATCGCCCGAAACCCCGGGGACCCGCCCCGCCCCGGCTCAGCCCTCGGCCCCTCCCGGATGCTCCCCTTCCTCGGTCAGCGCCATCTGACGCCGGGCGGTCGCGATCTTCTTGGCGAGCGAATCGGGGTCGTGCGCCTTGTCGAGCACGTCCTCGATCGTCACCCGTTCGTTCAGCCAGTGGTCGTACAGGGCGTCGTCCATCAGCTGCATGCCGTACTTCGCCCCGGTCTGGATCGCCGAGTTGATGCGGAACGTCTTGTTCTCGCGGATCAGGTTCGCGATACCGGGAGTCACCACCAGCGTCTCGTAGGCGGCGACTCGACCGCCGCCGATCCGCGGCAGCAGCGTCTGGGCGACGACGCCGATCAGCGAGGTGCTCAGCTGGGTGCGGATCTGGTCCTGCAGGTTCCCCGGGAAGGCGTCGATGATGCGGTTGACCGTTCCCTGGGCGCTGTTGGTATGCAGGGTGCCGAAGACGATGTGACCGGTTTCGGCCGCGCTGATCGCCGCTTCGATCGTCTCGAGATCCCGCAATTCGCCGACCAGAATGACGTCCGGATCCTGACGCAACGCCCGGCGGATCGCTTCCGAGAAGCTCGGCACGTCGACGCCGACTTCGCGCTGATTGACGGTCGATCGCTTGTGGTAGTGATAGAACTCGATCGGGTCTTCGATCGTGATGATGTGGTGGTCGACGCTCTCGTTGATGTAGTTGATCAGGCTGGCGAGCGTGGTGCTCTTGCCCGATCCGGTCGGCCCGGTCACCAGCAGCAGACCGCGCGGACGCATCACCAGCTTGCTGAGCACCTCGGGCAACCCGAGCTGCTCGGGGGTGAGCATGTTGTTCGGGATCTGCCGCAGCACCATCGCGATCTGACCGCGCTGCTTGAAGACCGACACGCGGAAGCGAGCCAGATCGCCGAACGCGAACCCGAAGTCGGCACTCCCCGCCTCCTGCAGCTCGCGCTGGCAGCGCTCCGGAGTGATGCTCTTCATCAGGCTGACCGTGTCGTCCGGCTCCAGCACCTTGGTTTCGAGGCGTCGGAGGCGTCCGTGGAGCCGGAAGACCGGCGGCTGACCGGTCGTGATGTGGATGTCGCTCGCCCCCTGCTTCACGCAGGCCTGCAGCAGCTTGTCGATCAGAACGGTCGCCATGGTTTCCAGCTCGCTATCGAAAGAGGCCTACGCACGGCCGAACGGCTTCGCATCGCTCGCGGTCGGCTTCGCATTGCCCAAGGTGGTCCGGCCTACGCCGCGTCCTGATCCTTCCGCCCGCTCCCCGCTCGCCCGCATCAGCGGACCGCCGTCGGACGAGTCCGAGCGGCCACGACCGGCAACCGAACGGTTGCCGTCGCAACGTCGCTCCCGAACGGAGTCGCCGATCGCTTGGCTGAAGCCGCGATCGCAAAGTCGCTCTGCTTCGCCGAAGGACCGACGCACCGATTCGAGGGCTGAGCGCTCGCACGCGGAATACGGAGGATCGCCTTGCAAGGCGCCGAATCGTCGATGAGGAGTAGTCGACTCGACCGGCTGCGAGCCGCGATCGGGCCCGGCGAGCGGAGCGAGTCGCGACCAGGACCGGCAGGCGTCGGGGAGACGCCGCCGGCCTGGACGACCGAAAGACAAGGTGTCGAGGAGGTGGTACTCGCCGCGTTCGGAACCGGAGCGGCGGGATGGGACCGGCGTCGCAGGAAGTCCTGGGCATCGAACCGATGAGGTCGGCGAAGTCCGGTTCGCCGTCGACCGGTCGATGCATCGACTCCTCTGCGTCGCCGGAGCGATTGTTCGTGGTGTCGGGGATCGTCTCAAGTTTCGGAACGGTTCTCTCGCTCCCGGTCGGTCCTGCGGTGCGTCTCGATCGCCGCTCCCCCGTCGACCGGCCCGCCGCCGAAGAGCGGCTCGAGCCGCGGCTCGGTAGGAGGCTTGGGGGGGAGTGTCGCGTCGCAACTGCCCGACCGACGGCTCGGATCTCGTTGTTCGGCAACTCGCTGCGGACCGGGGGATGACTCGCTCGAACGACGCGAAGGGATCAAGGGGAACGAGGCTACTGGGCGAGGGGGAGACGGGCGAGGCAGAGGTTGTCCTGCTCCGATCGCTTCGCGACTCGGTTCACCTCCTCGAACGTCGTGATCCCGCGCATCACCTTGTCGATCCCGTCAGCGTAAAGGGTGATCATTCCGTGCTTTACGGCGAACGCTCGGATTTCCTGAGTCGAGGCGCTGGCGAAGATCATCTCGCGAACCTTCGAGTTGATGACCAGCAGTTCGAAGATGCCGAGTCTCCCGCGGTAGCCGGTCTTCTGGCAGTGGTTGCACCCCTTCCCCTTCATGAAGGTCGCCTTCGATGCCTGCTCCATCGTGATCCCTGCTTCGAGGATCACGCTCTCGCGGGGTGTGTACTTCGCCTTGCACTTGCTGCAGTTGGTCCGGACGAGCCGCTGTGCGAGGATCGCGATGACGCTGCTGGCCACCAGATAGTTGGGGACTCCCATGTCGACCATGCGCGTCACGGCACCCGGCGCATCGTTCGTATGGAGAGTACTGAACACCAAGTGTCCAGTCAGTGACGCCTGGATACCCATCGATGCCGTCTCGGAATCTCGCATCTCACCGACCAGGATGATGTTCGGGGCCTGGCGGAGCATCGAGCGGATGATGCGGGCAAAGTCGAGACCGATCGTGTGGTTTACCTCGACCTGATTGATCCCCGGCAGGTAGTACTCGACCGGGTCCTCGGCGGTGATGATCTTCTTGTCCGGCCGGTTCATCGAGTTGAGCGCGGCGTAGAGCGTCGTCGTCTTGCCCGACCCGGTCGGGCCGGTCACGAGCACGATCCCGTTCGGCCGGCGGATCATGCCGGTGAAGGTCTTGAACATCTCGGCGTTGAAGCCGAGCTGGCGGATGCTGACCTTGATGTTGTCCTTGTCCAGCAGTCGCATGACGACCGATTGGCCATGGTTCGTCGGAATGACGCTGACTCGCAGGTCGAGTTCCTTCTCGCCGACGGTGACCTTGATTCGCCCGTCCTGGGGGCGTCGCCGTTCGGCAATGTCGATCCGCCCCAGAATCTTGATGCGCGAGATGATGGCGCCGAGCAGACGTCGGGGGGCTGCATCCCGCTCCTGGAGGATGCCGTCGATGCGGTAACGGATCCGGACACGGTCCTCGAACGGCTCGATGTGGATATCCGAGGCCCGCAGCTGCACCGCCTCGGCGATCATCATCTGCACCAGCCGAACGATGGGGGCCGAGCTCTCGTCGGCTCCATCCGAGACGTTGAAGTCCGAATCGGTCGTCTCGGTGAAGTCGATCGCCGTATCGGTGAACTCCTGGAGCATCGAGTCGGCCGATTCTCCTTCGATCTGCCCGTAGTAGCGGTTGATCGCCTCCTGGATCCGGTCGCGCGGAGCCAAGGCGACTCGCACGTCCCGGTTGAGGATGAAGCGGAGCTTCTCGACCGTATCCATGTCGCCGGGGTCGCTGCTGAGGATCGTCAGCACCCCATCCTCCTCGTTGAAGGGGAGGACGGCGTTTTCGCGAGCGACCGATTCGGGGACCAATTCGACGACGTTTTCGCCGATGCGGGTCTTGGTCAGGTCGACGAACGGCATCCGATGCTCTTCGGCGAGCGCCTTCATCACGTCGTCGCCGTCGGCGTAGCCGAGTTGGACGAGGACATCCCCCGCATTCCGTCCCGACTCGCGAGCGACCTGGTCCGCCTCGGCGAACTGCTCCTTCGAAATGACCTTGTTGCGGATCAGGATTTCAGCGAAGCGACTGAGAGCGACCATGGGTGCCTGCTGACGACGAGGGATCGGAGGAGAAGGGGGGGCAACGAGTCGCCACGGGGGAAAGCGATCGACGCACCTTCCCCAGGCTATCCCCATAGTGTGACCAGCGGTCTCGGCGCGGTCAATCAATCGCTCGCCCGGCGAATCGGCACGACGGCAGCGTGGCCCAGCAGCCGAACGATTGCCCCGATTCGGCGGAGTCGGCCGGGGAGAGGGGCCGCGGGGAGTCCGGCCACGAGCCAAAGAAAAACGCCTCGACTTCCGGGTGGAAGCCGAGGCGTCAGTGCCCCCTCAAGGAATCGAACCTTGAACCTACTGATTAAGAGTCAGTTGCTCTAACCAATTGAGCTAAGGGGGCGATCGATCGCGAACCGTCGACAAGGACAATGTCGGCCGTCGCGAGTTCGGTAGTTTACTCGAGTCTCTTCGGTCGGCAAGGGGCAGCGACGCGGTCTCGCGACAGGGAGCGGCGGGTTTTTCACGTCGGGGCGGGGACGACGCGCTGTAGGCCCGCGTCGTCCCCGACGCGCGGCCGTGCGATGCTGCGTCCTCGCACAGCCTCGCAGTTCGCTCGGCATCGACATCGCACGCCCTGCGGCTCGGGACGAGCCGGGGCAACGAGGCCGCGTCGCCTGTCGTAGGCCCGCGTCGTCCCCGACGCGCGGCCGTGCGATGCCGCGTCGTCGAATAGCCTCGCAGTTCGCTCGGCATCGACATCGCACGCCCTGCGGCTCGGGACGAGCCGGGGCAACGAGGCCGCGTCGCCTGTCGTAGGCCCGCGTCGTCCCCGACGCGCGGCCGTGCGATGCCGCGTCGTCGAATAG
>CAZZBI010000350.1:0-5431 GCA_964652385.1 uncultured Pirellulaceae bacterium
TGGGAGACACGGAGGTCGGCGTAGGCCCGCGTCGTCCCCGACGCGCGGCCGAGTGACGTCGCGTTGATGCCCCATGTCGAGGCGCGGAGACCGTCCCGAGAGCGCGGAGGAGACCCTGCGTCTGGTGCCACGGGAATGAAGGACACGGAGGAACCCCTTGCTCACGCAGCGGGCTGGAGGGCACGGAGCGGACCGGTCGTGGCGTAGGCCCGCGTCGTCCCCGACGCGCGGCCGAGTGGCGTCGCGATGATGCCCGATGTCGAGGCGCGAAGCGGCCCCGGAGGATAGTCGTGGCGCGCGGACCGCTGCGGGCTGGTGGGCGCTGCGCGGGGCGAGTCAGGCGATCGGCAGCGACTGACGCGCCTGGGATTCGCGGTCGTGCAGGTCGGCGATCTCGCGGGCGCGCGAGTCGGTCATGCCGAGGCCGTACTCGTCGATCAGGCGACACGCCGCATAGCCGCGAGCCGCCGCATCGTACGCCTCGATCCACCGTCGCCGCTCCTCTCGAGCCTCCTCGCGGACCGGCCAGACTCCCGGTCGGGGCCGCAGGCGACTTTCGATCCCGATCCGCCACGGCTTGGCACTCAACCGCGCCCGAAAGCAGTTCTGATGCCGACACATCCTCGCATAGACCGGATCGGTCCCGATCGCATCGAAGAACTCCTGCACCTCGGGATCGCTCGGTTCGAACGTCCGATGCAGCGCCACCACCCGTAATCCCGCCGGGGTCCGATAGACGCGGACCTTCCAGTTCGGCCGCCGCTCGCAGAACGCCCGCAAGTCGCGGAGCCCCGCCTCATCCGGACTCCCCGCCAACTGCTCGCGTACCTTGTGGATCACTCCGGCCAACCAGACGCCGACCAGCAGACAGACGATCACCGCCGACACGCCGGCAACCCAATTCATCCGCTGCCAACCGAGTCCGATCACCAACAGCGACAACAGGGCGCTCGTCATCACCGACAGGACCAGGCCTGGCCCCTGCTTCAGATCGACATCCGCGAACAGGACATCCGGCACGTTCAGGCATCGTGCGCCGTAGCTGTTGCGAGTCACGATCGCCGAACCATGCCGAGCCACGATCTCCTCGCGGATCGGCAAGCCGTCGGCTCCGTTGTACGGCACCTTGGGCTCGGAACGAGTCAGAAACTCTCCCGCTTCGATCCGCGCCAGCGCCTCGTCCGCCCGCCGATCCGCCATCGACTGAGCCGCTTCGGGCGTGTCGTCCGACCAACCGAAGCGCCTGACCGAAATCTGCCGCCTCCCGCGCCGCACCTGACGTCGCGCTTCGGCCCAATACTGCGGAACGATCATCCGTGAGGCTCCCTCTGATCCGAGTCCGTTCGAACCGCGCCGAGCGACACGGCTCGGACCGATTCTCGGCGCCGACGCCCAGACGCCACAAGTAGCCGGCCCACCGATGTCGCCGAGCTCGCTTCGGACGCACGCGGCGGATCGTCAGTCGGATCGTCAGTCGGAGCAAGACGCACGGAGCAAGACGCACGCCTCCCGCCGGACGACCGACGACGCACGCTGCACGCCGAGTCACATCGGTGCGACCGATTGTCGCACCGGTCCTCTTGCCTTGTTCCGCTCCGCTCACGTCGGTACAATTCCGCTCGTGAGGAGCGAGCCGAACCCGCCCGACGGCTTTTTCTGGGTTTGGCCCGTGTCGATGTCCCTTCCGATTGTCGCTCGTCGATCGCAACGGCCGTTCGGCCGCCGAGTCGTCGCGCGCCTCCGAAGAGGCACTCTTGGTCGACTTTCGCTCTCGCTGCTCCTGCTCGCTTCGATCCTGCTCGGATCGCTCGGGTTTCCGGTTCTTCCGAAGCCGGCCAAGGATCGGAGCCGTCCTTTTCCCTGCATGGACTCGCGGTGCGGTTGTCCCGATGCCGACACCTGCTGGAGTGCCTGCCGCTGTCTGACTCCCTCGCAGAAACTCGCGTGGGCCGAGGCGAACGGGGTCGAGCCGCCGGAAGAAGTGCTTGTCGCGGTGCGAGCCGAACGAGCTCGTGCCACTGAGCCGACTTGCGGCGTTCGTTCGACCTGCTCGTGTTGCACCGCGGCAGCGCTTCCTCGCGAGGCGACCTGCTGCGACGAACGTGAACCGTCTCTCGATGGCGGTGATGCCTCGTCGCTTCCCGAGGGGATTTACCTGAGCGCCGTTCGCCGCTGCGGCGGACTCCCTTGGCTCTGGTCGATCCTCGACCGCTCGTCCCTCGCCGACGAGCTCCCGCTGCCGGCCTTCGTTTCGCTGGCCGGCGATTGGATTCGCGTCCGATCCGAGCGGGTTCCCGGTCGTTCGGGCGAACCACCGGTCCCTCCGCCGCGCCTTGCCGCGAGCGTCTGAGTTCGTCGAACTCCCGTCCGATCGGCCGATCGCGCGGCTCGTGAGGCGTTTCGTTCGCGAAGCGACCTTGCGGTCGACGCCTGAGGAGCACGATGCCCGGTCCGACTTCCGCGTCCGTTCGCGGAGCGTCTGACCGGTCGCTGCCGGCCCCTTTCAGGTCCTGCCGTTCGGTCCCTCGCTTCCGCATCGCGTCCGCTGCGCGATCGGTCCGGGCGTGGAGTTCCCGTCATGGTTCGTCGCTTCGTCGTCCACGGCGCCCCTGCTGCGCGGCAGGGCTCGCTCCTCACAAGGTGACGCTGCCCGCACAGGGGCGTTCGGACGCCGGATCGACCTCGTTCGAAGCGATCGTTTCGTTCGCGCCGCTCCCGCTGCGCGCCGGTCGGTCGCTCGTCCTGCCGACCTCGTCCACTCGTACACGAAACGGATCCGACTTGAATACCGGACATCAACCCTTCCGCGCCGCGTCGATCGATCGGAACGAGACGCATCGCGGCTTCACGCTAGTCGAACTGCTGGTCGTCATCGCGATCATCGGCATCCTGATCGCCCTGCTGCTGCCGGCCGTCCAGATGGCCCGCGAAGCGGCTCGCCGAACGAGCTGTCTGAACAACCTGCGCCAGCTCGGTCTGGCGCTGCACAACTACGAATCGACCTTCCAGATGCTTCCGAGCAATTACCGCGGGCCGAATCCGACCAGCGGGAATTTCTCGGTCCAGGCACAGCTGCTGCCGTACATCGAACAGGCGAACCTCGAGAGTCTGCTCGACTATCGTCGGCCGCTGATCTCGGGGCCTTGCTGCCCCTCGCCCCTGAATGCACCGTTCGTCGTCCCGGCACAGACCAAGATCTCGATCTTCTTCTGTCCGAGCGACGGTGCCGAGAGCCTGCATGCGATCCGCAACGGAGCGGGAGGGCAGGATCTGTATCGCGCGACCAACTACCACTTCAACTGCGGCACCGGGACCGGCACCAACTACGACACGCGGTTGCCGAGCGACGGGCTGGTCTGGATCGACGCGCAGATCGGTTGGGGGGCGGTCACCGACGGACTGAGCAATACCGCGGCGTTCGCCGAGAGTCTGATCGGCAACGATCGCACGCTGGCTCCGACCACGGTCGCCGAGCGGAAGCGGCAGTACATGAACCTGTGCTGCGCCTTTCTGTCGCGTTCCTGGCCGCCGGCGATCGGCGGCATCGGCAGCGGAACGCCGTTCAGCCCGTTCAACGAAGCGACGTTCGAGCAGGAGTGCATGAGCTCAGGTCTGTTCACCGGCTGGAGCGGTCAGCGCGGCTTCGGCTGGATCAACGGCCGCGAGTACTGGACCGGTTACCACCACTTCCATCGGCCGAACAGCGAAGTGGCCGACATGGGCTCGTGCGGCTGGGGCATCTTCGGCGCACGCAGCAACCATCCGCAGGTCGTCTGCGTAACGATGGCCGACGGTTCGTCTCGCACCGTCTCGTCGAGCATCGATCTGCTCGTCTGGCGAGCGGTCGGGACGCGACAAGGAGGAGAGACGAACGGAACGTTCTGACCGATCTATCCGGATCGGGTTCCCTCGATCCCAAACAGCCGGAGCGGCGTGAAGCGTCGCGCCGCTTCGGTCGGAACGCTCGCGCCACGCGGGAGCGGAGCGAGAACGTGCGAGGAGCGGTGTCGGTCGCCGCGACTCGTGCGATCGCTTCGCGGCGCAGCGGCGTCCGCGACCGGTCGGCGTCCAAGGCCCGGCCAGTCGCGGCGCCGCTCCCGCTGTTTCCGTCGGCCTGCGCCCCGCGCAGATGCACTCGCCGACGTTTCGCGCCTCGCGCAGCGCACCGCTCGACGCCATCGCACACTCAACCGGAGACGATGAACATGCCTTTGCTCCTGACCGCTCTGCTCGCCACCCTGCCGATCGACGATCCGCCGACCGCTTGGCCCGGGTTTCTCGGCGCTCGCGCGACCGAAGTCCGTGCGGCCGACCTGCCGCTCGCCTGGACTCCCGAGTCGGGCGCCGCCTGGACCGCCGATCTTCCCGGACAAGGTCAATCGAGTCCGATCATCTGGGGCGAGCAGGTCTACGCCACGTCGATCGACGGCACGATGAAGGACACCTGTCACGTGACTGCCGTCAGTCTGGCCGACGGCAAGATCGCCTGGACCTGGTCGACTCCGTCGTCGCAACCGGTCCGCAGCAACTACTTCCAGAGCCGCTCGGCACCGACTCCGGTCGCCGATGCGGAGGGGGTCTGTGCGTTCTTCGAGACGGGGGATGTCGTCGCGCTCGATCATCAGGGACAGGAGATCTGGCGCCGCTCGTTGGTCGAGGACTACGGCGAGTTCGAATCGACGATCGGTCTCGCGTCGTCTCCCCTGCTGGTCGACGGCAAGCTGATCCTGCTGATCGATCATGAGGGGCCGTCGTATCTGCTGGCGCTCGACCGAGCGACCGGCGAGACGGCGTGGATGACGGAACGCGACAGCCGCAAGAGCTACTCGTCGCCGCTGCTCGCGTCGATCGCCGGCCGGACGCAGATCGTCTGCAGCGCCGACGGTTCGGTCGACGGCTACGATCCGGCCGACGGACAACGACTGTGGACCTTCGACCAGGTCGGCGGCAACACCTCGTGTTCTCCTCTGTCGTTCGGCGACGGCCGACTGCTGATCGGTGCCTCGGCCGGCATGCACGGCGAACGCGAAGCGGACGCTCGCAAGTCGAACGTCGTGCTGGCGATCGACCAGGTCGACGGCGAGTTCCGGCCGCGGATCGTCTGGAGCGCCGACAAGGCGATGCCGACCTTCGCCTCGCCGATGGTCCACCAGGGGCTCGCGTACTGGGTCAACCGCGTCGGCGTCGTCTTCTGTTTCGATGCCGAAACGGGAGAGCCGAAGTACTCGGAGCGGATCGCGCAGAGCTGCTAGGCGACGCCGATCGGCATCGAGGACCGGATCTACTTCTTCGGCAAGGACGGAGTCACGTCGGTGATTGCTGCCGGTCCCGAGTTCCGACTCCTCTCGGAGAACTCGCTCTGGGATCCCGAAAAGGTCGAGGCGGAGCCGCTGGCCCGACGCCGTGCGGCGGGGGGCGGAGCGTCGACGCA
>CAZZBI010000351.1:0-5318 GCA_964652385.1 uncultured Pirellulaceae bacterium
GCGGCGAGCCGTCGGTCAGCGAGCCGCGGGGCCCTCCGAACGGGATGCCGTTGCTCGTGATCCCGAGCGCGATGTAGCGATCGGGGAGAATGCCGGCCAGCGGACGTCGCGGGTGGAGCAGCGCGACGCCGTTCTCGAGCGCCGTCGGATGGAGATCCTCGCGCTCGAGAATCGCCAGTCCCATCTCTTCCGGATCCCACAACCAGCCGACATGCATCAGATGGTCGCACAGTTCGCGGACCACGGCCGTCTTGGTGCGCGAGGTGAGCGGGACGCGGATGCAGTCAAGCGGCATCAGGTCGGCGATCTTCGCGACGTCGTCGGAACCGGTCGTCTTGCGATGACGCTGATGCAGGACCTGTTCGACCCGCTCGAGCGCCTGCTCGTCGGCGACGCCGATCTGCTCCTCGAGCCAGAGATGGATCTCGCTCTCGTTGAAGCGCCACTCTCCGGCGACCTTCCGCCCCGGAATCTTGTCGCGACTGGCGAGCTTCATCACCTGAGCGGGCGTCAGGTGGAGATAGCTGGCGAGTTCTTCGAGCGTCAGTTCGTTCACGGCTGCCCCCGGTTTCCCGGTCGTTCGCACGTCGCGCTCTCTCGACGGTCGTCGACGAGCGATCAGAGGCGACAGTTCATGATCCGCGTCTCGAGGATCGCCATGGCGCCGATCCGTTCCAGGCGTTCCATCACCTCGATCACGTCGCGTTTGGCGACCATCACGCGCACCGCGCAGAGCGCCTGGTCTTCGAGCGGATTGACGGTCGGCGAATTGAAGCCCGGCGTGATCGCTTCGGCTTCGTCCAGGCGATTGCGGGGGATGTTGTATTCGAGCAGCGAGTAGGCTCGCGCGATGACGACTCCTTCGATCCGCCGGACGATCCGGTCACAGAGCTCCGTCCGCTCCGTCCGATCGTTCTGCACCAGCACCGTCTCGTACTGGCCGATGTCGGTCAGGATCTTCAGTCGATTCGCCGCCAGCGTGCTGCCGGTCTCGACCAGATCGACGATCGCGTCGGCGATGCCGAGCGCGATCATCACCTCGACGCTCCCCGAGAGCTGCACCAGATGGACGCCGGCGACCTGGTGCGTTTCCAGGAACTTGCGCGTCACGTTCGGGAAGCTGGTCGCGATCCGCTTGCCGCTCAGGTCGGACAGGGTGCGGATCGGGCCGTCCTCCGACACGCACAGACTCAGCCGGCAACGGCCGACACCGAGCGGCAGTCGGACCGCGAGCGGCACCTCGGCTTCGGCCAGCAGGTCGCTGCCGGTGATCCCCATGTCGATCGCCCCTTCGGCACACAGGACCGGAATGTCCTCGGTCCGCAGAAAGGTGACGTCGATCGGCAGTTCCTTGACTCGCGCAAAGAGACTCCGGTTCTGTCGCCGAAAGCTCAGGCCGGCTTCCACCAGCAGCTCTTCGGCCAGTTCGGCCAGCCGCCCCTTGCTCGGGATTCCGATACGCAGCGGGTTCATGCGTCTCTCGCGGATCGTGGTTGAGTTCGAGTGGTCGGAGCGGGGAAGCGGACCGTGTTCCGGTAGCGGTCGGTCGGAGCATCAATCGGTCGGAACGTCGATCGTCCGTCGGGACCGGATCGGGCTCGCCCGGGCAAAGGTTCGCCGGCGAGCGCTCCGGCGGTCAGCGGTCGGGGGGGGAGCGATCGGCGGCTTCGGCATCGGCTCCCTTCGTCTCGGCCGCAGCCGGCTTGCGGGAGGCCTTTTCGTCGATCCCCGAGATGCCGAAGCGTCGCCCCAGTTCCGCCTCGACCTCGTTCCAACCGACCTCTCGATGGCCGAGCAGCACCATCAGGTGAAACGTGACGTCCGCCGCTTCGCGGATCAGATGCAGTCGCCCCTCGTCCCCCGTTTCGTCGGCCGCCTCGATCACCTCTTCCGCTTCCTCGCGGAGCTTGGCGGCGATCTTCGGCGTCCCGCCGCGAAACAGGCTGGTGACGTACGACTTCTCGGGCGGATGGCGTCGCCGATCGTCGATCACCTGCATCAGGCGTCCGAGAATCGAATCGGCGGAGGGAGCAGACTCGGACATCGTCGAGCGGGGGTTCGCGGAGGGAGTCGAGTGCCGGCCGAATGACCGAGCGATCGGATGCTGCCCGGAGGGGGAAGCATCGGACGATCGACAGCCGGACTCGGCCGCCGTCGCAACGGAAGAATCCCAGCCTGAAACAAACGACGGGCCTTGGCAAGGGTACCAAGGCCCGTCGCGGATTCGATCATGGTCGGACGCCGTCCGAGCCGGAACGAACGGGGGGACCGACGTTCCGGCAGCGGCGGAGCCGGATCAGGCGTCGAGCGAGTAGCCCGAGCGATACTCCGGCTTGATGATCAGCTTGACGTCGTCGGTCGCGTCCTTCGCTTCCATCTTCGCCGCGTTCCATTCGACCACCGGTCCGTCGCACTCGTTCCCCGGCCCGTCGCCCGCCGCGACCCAGACCGCCAGATTGCCCAGCAGGACCACTTCGGTCAGTCCGCCGGCGTAGTTCTGGAAGTTCGACATCGGGGTGCCGTTCCCCTTGATCGCGTCGGCCCATTCCTTGAAGTGGCCGGGGGAGCGGACGTACGTGGCGTTCGAGTTGCGGATCTCGCGCTGCGGGATGAACTGGCCGTCGCGGACGACGCCCGTGTTGGTCGCATCGCCGCCGTAATCGCCGGGGGAGAAGAGCTTCCCCTTGTCGCCGATCACCAGAGCGCCCGAGCTGAACAGGTTGTTTCCTTCGCGCGGGCAACCGGCCAGCAGTTCTTCGGCCGGCAGCCGACCGCCGTCGTACCAGTACATCGTCACCGGCCCGCGATCGCCGCGCGCCGGGAACTCGTACTTGATCTGCGACCACTTCGGGAAGGTCTGCTTGTTGTGCCCGTCGGTCTTCGCCTGGACCGAGGTCGGGTCATGCAGATCGAGACCCATGAACGACATGTTGAGCGTGTGGCACGCCATGTCGCCGAGGGCACCGGTGCCGAAGTCCCACCAGCCGCGCCACTTGAACGGATGATAGATCGCGTTGTAGGCGCGGTCCGGCGCCGGGCCGAGCCAGAGGTCCCACTTGACGTGCTCGGGGACCGGCGGCGTGTCGCTCGGCTTCTCGAGCCCCTGCGGCCAGACCGGCCGATTGGTCCAGATATGGACCTCGGTGACGGTGCCGATCTCGCCCGCCTTGATCAGCGCCGCGCTCTTGCGCAAGGTGCTGTCGGCGGTCCCCTGGTTGCCCATCTGGGTCACCAGGTTCTTCTCGCGAGCCACCTCGGTCATCAGCCGAGCTTCGTAGATCGAATGGGTCATCGGCTTCTGGCAGAAGCAGTGCTTCCCCATCCGCATCGCCATCAGCGCGGCGGCGGCGTGCGTGTGGTCCGGCGTGCTGACGGTCACCGCGTCGATGCTCTTGCCCATCTCGTCGAGCAGCTTGCGGAAGTCGTGATAGACCGCCGCGCCGGTGAACTTCTCCTTGGCTCCGGCAAGCGTCTGGTCGTCGATGTCGCAGATCGCCACGACGTTGCCGTTGTCCTTGGCATCGGCCGAATCGCTCGAGCCCTTACCGCCGACGCCGATGCACGCGAAGCTGATCTCGTCGATCGCCATGCGGCTGGCTCGGGCAGCCACGCCTCCGGCTGCCCAGAAACCGACACCGGCGGCGGTCGTCGTCCGGATGAAATCGCGACGATTCGAACCCTTGGCCATAGCTCGACTCTCCTGCGCCCAATGGGCGTAACTCGGGTACACGGGGTGTGGGTCAGCGGATCCCCCGATAGCGATCCGGTCATCCGCGTCGGACCGGCGGTACCGTCGACAAGTACCGCGCCGCCGAGCGGAAACTCCGCCGTTCCGGACTCGCCGGGGGAACCGATCGATCGGCGCTCCGCAGGAGTGCGATGCGCCGGACGAGCGATTCCGCGACGACTCGGACGATCCGACGAAGGGAGCCGAAACGGGAATGAGGCGGACTTCCGAAGTCCATCGCTCCCGACCGGCCCTCGGTCCGATTCGGACCGAGTCGCGACAGGTCGGACGGAGCTGCCGCCACCCGGATTTCGGCGGTCTCACCATAACGGTTGCCGGACCGGCGTTCAATCATTTGCCGATGCAAAACCGCCCGAAGATCCGATCGAGGAGATCATCGGTCGAGATCTCGCCCGTAACCTGGCCGAGCCCGTCGAGGGCGATCCGCAGCTCGGCGGCGATCAGCTCCTCCCCCAGATTCCCCGCCCCGCCCGTCGCCGCGCGGTGCAGAGCGTCGAGACTCTCGTCCAGCGCCCTGCGCGTTCGCTGAGCCGTAGCAGCCGTCACCCCTCGGGCATCGTCGTCCGCCCCCAGACGCTGCGTGATCCGCTCGGTCAGTCGCGCCAGCCCGAAACCGGTCACCGCGCTCGTGACGACGACCTCTTCCTTCCCTTGCTCGCTCTCCGGTTCCGGTGCGACTTCGGCCGGAGGTTCGATTCGATCGGCCTGAGTCGCGACCAACAGGCAACGAGTCGGAGCCAGACGCCAGGCGTCGAGACGTTCCAGGAACTCGCTCCGCTCGCGCGAGCCCCAGGCGTCGGCCGGATAACAGACGAGCACCAGATCCGCCCGTTCCCGTTCGCTCCGGCCGAGCGACTGGGCAGCCTGATCGATCGGATCGCTCCCCGCCCCGGTCTCGCTCAGCCCGGCAGTGTCGATCAGCTCGAACGGCAGCGGAGCCGCCGCGACGCTGGCGACCAGCGGATCGCGCGTCGTTCCGGGGCGATCCGAAACGATCGCCTGAGGCCGGCCGAGCAGCGCGTTGAACAGGCTGCTCTTGCCGGCATTCGGAGGGCCGAGCAGCAGGACACGCGGGCGATGCGCCGCAGCGTCGCGGCGATCCAGTCGCGCGCGAAGTTCCTTCAGACGCTCGACCCCGTCGTCCAGTCGCTCCACCAGCACCGGGCGCGGAATGAACTCGAGATCCTCGTCGGCAAAGTCGAGCCCCGCTTCCAGCTCGGCGAGCAGGTCGAGCAAGTCGGCTCGAAGCTGCAGCAGCGGTCGAGCGAGTCCGCCGGCGAGCTGCGACAGGCCGGCCGCGAGCTCGCTCGCATCGCGCGCGTCGATGATGCCGAGGACCCCTTCGGCCTGAGTCAGATCGAGTCGGCCGGCGAGAAAGGCTCGGAGCGTGAACTCCCCCCGCTCCGCCGGACGCCCGCCCGCCTCGACCAGCCGATCGGTCAGCGCGGCGACCAGGCCAGGAAGCGCCTCGACATGCAGCTCCACCACCGGCTGTCGCGTGAAGCTCAGGCGAGTCGGCCAGACCTGAGCGACGGCGCGCGGTGAGTCGGTGTCGCGAGAGACGCCTTGG
>CAZZBI010000352.1:0-5300 GCA_964652385.1 uncultured Pirellulaceae bacterium
GCTCGACACGCTCGATGCGTGCGGAGCGGTCGAGGCGGTCGATCTGGCGATCAACGTCGCCGGCGGCGGCCCGACCGGCCAGGCCGGAGCTTGCCGAATGGGGATCGCTCGCGCCCTGGTCGGCTTCAACGTCGACTACTTCCCGGCGCTGCGTGATGGCGGGTTCCTGACCCGTGACTCGCGCATGAAGGAACGCAAGAAGTTCGGTCTGCACGGTGCCCGCCGCGGTACCCAGTTCTCGAAGCGTTGATCCCGTTTCGAGAACGGCTCGGGCCGTTCGATCGACGACAGCATTCGGAGGCCGCCTTCCGCAAGGAACGCGGCCTCTTTCTTTTCTTGCTCCGCCGGATGCCCCGATTCGGTCCGGGTTTCGAGCGGCCGACGACTCATCGGCAATCGCTTGATGTCGGCGGCGGCGTCTCGAGCGGTAAGAGCATTCCGGCCTCTCGTTCGCGGTCGCAGCGGTTCGGTCCGCGCACGGAGTCGAGAAGCGAGCGGCGAGCGCTGTCGTCCGCGTGACGAGCGATCTTCCGTCGCGACTTTCCTCGCCTCTGGACGTCGATTACCGTAGGACGCTCGCATCAGCCCCACCCGCGGAGCGAATCGGCGATGAGCGATCGACCGTCCGAAGAATCCGGTACCCAAGAGCCGCCGCGCGGCCTGCTGCCGACGCTGCGGCGAATCGGTCCGGGGCTGATCATCGCCGGCTCGATCGTCGGTTCGGGCGAGTTGATCGCGACGACCAAGACCGGCGCCGACGCGGGCTTCTGGCTGCTGTGGCTGATCGTCATCGGCTGCCTGATCAAGGTCTTCGTGCAGGTCGAGTTGGGACGGTACGTGATCTCGAGCGGCGAGACGACGATCACGGCGATGAACCGTGTTCCCGGCCCGCGGCTGGGGCATCGCGGCAACTGGGTCCTCTGGTATTGGTTCGTGATGTTCGTGGCCAGCATCGCGCAACTCGGCGGGATCGTCGGAGGAGTCGGCCAGGCATTGTCGATCTCGCTGCCGCTGACCGCCGACGGTCGCCTGTACGATCGAATCGCTCAGGCCGAAGGAAAGATCCAGGTCGACGTTGCGCTCTGGAAGCGTCGCGACCTCAGCAAACCCGAGGGGGAGTTCGAACTGCCGATCGGGACCGACATCGTCGACCGGACGATGCTCTCGACGTCCCGCGTCTGCGAGACGCTGCGCACGCGGCTGGACGATCGTTACGCGGCGATCCAGCGCGAACTGCTCGGAGCGGAACCCGAGACGTGGGATCGGCTGCAGGCCGAGACGATCGAACTGCAGCAGAAGCGAGACGATCTGAACGATCTGATCCGTCACGCGGAACGGGTCCGCGAGGCGATCCGATTCGCGGAAGGGAATGCGAGGGTCGGTCCCGACGACGACCCGGCGAAGCAACTCGCGTTTCGCACGATCGCCACCATGGTCCGAGCGACTCAGGAACAATGGAGCGCGCTGATCGAACTCGATCGATTGCGAGCCGAAGTCGCGGCGGCCGACGCGGCGCTGTCGGTCGCGGAAGCGGGAGATCGAGAGTCGCGGATCGAGGCGGCTCGGTTGGCCCTCGCATCGGCAGCCGAACGGGCTGCGGCGCTCGAAGCGGAGTGCCGATTGCGCGAGGCGGATCTGGGGAACGAGATCGGGCGGCCGCTGACCGACGCTTTCGCGACGTACCGGAGCGAGATCGCCGGGCTCGCGCCGCCGATCGACGACAAGCTCTGGGCCGGAATCGTCGCGGTCATCACTTCGCTGATTCTGATCAAGGGGCGTTTCGGTCTGATCCTCTCGTTCTCGACGGCGATGGTCGCCTCGTTCACCGCCGCGACGATTCTCAATCTGTTCCTGTTGCAGTCGCACGAGGCGTGGTCGGTCTCGTGGAACGATCTGGTCGACGGATTCCGCTTCCGCCTCCCTCCGGGCAAGGAAGGGGATTCTTGGTCGGCCCTTTCGACCGCGCTCAAGACGTTCGGCATCATCGGGGTCGGAGCGACCGAGTTGGTCGCCTATCCGTACTGGTGTGCCGAGCAGGGCTACGCGCGATTCGCCGGCCCGCGCGACGAGTCCGACGATTGGGCCCGACGCGCTCGCGGTTGGATCCGCGTGATGTGGGTCGACGCTTGGGGGTCGATGCTGATCTACACCTTCGCGACGATCGCCTTCTACCTGCTCGGCGCGGCGGTGCTCGGCCGGTCGGGCGTGTTGCCGAGCGAGTCGAATCTGATCCGCTACCTGACGGTGATGTTCGAGCCGGTCTTCGGAAGCAGTGCGAGGCTGATGTTCCTGTTCGGCGTCTTCGCGGTGCTGTACTCGACCCTGTTCGTCGCCACCGCGTCACATGCCCGCGTCTTCGGCGACGCGCTGCGCGTGCTGCGCTTCGTACCTCCGACACCGCGCGCCTATGACCTGACCGTCATGACGCTCAGCGGGCTCTTTCCGATGATCTGCTTGGCGATCTATCTGGTCTTTCCGAAACCGACCTTCCTGGTGATGCTCAGCGGCCTGATGCAGGCGATCATGCTGCCGATGCTCGCGTTGACCGCCATCTACCTTCGGCGGACACGTCTGGATCGACGCCTGGCTCCGGGCCTCCTTTCGGACGTCGGGCTGATCGTTTCGAGCCTGGGGATGCTGGTCGCCGGCGCCTGGCTCGCCTGGAGCGAACTGGCGAAGCTCCTCTAACCCGCCGCCGGAGCGGATCGGTCGCAGGGACCTCGAGGGTCGTGACGATCGTAGGGGATCCCGTCGCAGCGATCGGGCAAAAGGTAGGGCGGGGCTCTCGGGTCCGAGAGGGAATCGGGATACGTTTCGCTCAAGTCCCGTTCCCGCCGCTCGCCCTTCGAGTCTCATGTCCCGACGTCGCCTGTTTCTGGTGCTCGCCCCCTGGGCGTTCCTGGCGGTCAGCATGCTGCTGACCCGTTGGGCTCGCGCTCCCGTCCCGCCGAACTGGGCCGCGAACGAGATCGCGATGCCGCGGATGAACGAAGTCGCCTCGGTCTCGGTCTTCGGACCGACGTCCGAACGACTCAATGCCGCGACTCGACAGCGCGAGGCGGAATGGCGCGAACGACTCGGCGAAGAATGTCGGGTCTGGTCGTCGCCCCCCTTCGTCCTGGCCGGCGACGTCGACGAACCGACGTTGCGACGGGTCTATCGCCGAACGGTTCTCCCCGCGACGCGGGCGCTGGTCGGCGAGTACTTCGAGCGGTTGCCGGACGAGCCGATCACGCTGTTGGTGTTCAAGGACACCGAGTCGTACGAAGCGCAGGCCGAGCGACTGTTCGGCGATCGGCATCTGAGCGTCTACGGTTACTACCGACCGGACCGCCGGACCGTCGTCGCCAACCTGGCGACCGGCGGCGGCACGCTCGTCCATGAGCTGACCCACGCGCTGATGGACTTCGACTTTCCCGATGCTCCCGCCTGGTTTCAGGAGGGGTTCGCCAGCCTGCACGAGCACGGCGAGTTCGTGCTGCATGAAGGACGCTACGTGCTGCGAGGATTGCCGAACTGGCGCGAGCATGACCTCCCTCCCGGCGGCCTCTCGGGTTCGCTCGAGCAACTGCTGACGCGTCAACGTCTGCAGGGAGAGGACGAACTGGTCGCCTACGCTTCGAGCCGGCACTTGTGTCTGTTCCTGCAGCAGCAGGGGAAACTCGCCGACTGCTACCGGGCGCTGCGCACCGCGGTCGCTGCGGGAGAGGATCCGCATGGCGTCGCGACGCTCCGCCGGGCTCTGGCCGCCCCTTCGCTGTCGGCGGTCGAGTCGAAGTTTCGCGACTGGGTCGGAACCGGCCGCACGATTGCCGACGACCCGTCGGACGGACGCTCGGCCCGCCTGCGCGACGCAGCAGCCCTGCCGACCGAGTCGATCGTCTCCGCTCCGCTCGCCGTTCGCACACTGAGGACGCTCCGATGACTTCGGCCCCTGTCGTCGATCCGCTTACATTGCTCCCGGTTTCGGAACGCGACGCTTCGAACCTCTCGTCCGATGCCCGCATCTCGTTCGGCACGGACGCGGCGACCGCCCGCCTGCGCGTGATGCACGTCATCAACGGCGAGCACTACAGCGGCGCCGAACGAGTGCAGGATCTGCTCGCCCTGCGACTCGGCGAGTTCGGAGTCGATGTGGAGTTCGCTTGCGTGAAGGGGGACAAGTTCCCGTCGATGCGGCGATCGCGCGAGACGCCGCTGCATTCGCTCCGCATGAGTCACAAGTTCGATCTGCGAGCGGTTCGCGAACTGTCGTCTCTGGCGCGCGAACGTCGGATCGATCTGCTCCACGCCCATACGCCTCGCTCCGCGATGATCGCCAGCGGAGCGGCGCAACTGACCGGTCTGCCGCTGGTGTTCCACGTCCACAGCCCGACCAGTCGCGATTCGACTCGGCGACTGACCAACTGGTGCAATCATCTGATCGAACGGTGGTCGATCCGCCGTGCGGTCGCCGTTCTCTGCGTCTCGGATACGCTGCGCGATCACACGATCGCCGGCGGGATTCCTGCGGAGCGAGTCGTGACGGTCGCCAACGGGGTACCGTGTCGCGAAGCGACGAAGCGCCAGCCGTTGTCCGATGGCGTGCCGACGATCGGCACGATCGCCCTGTTCCGGCCGCGCAAGGGGACCGAGGTGCTGCTCGACGCGATCGCCGAGCTGCATCGGCGCGGTCGCGAGGTCCGACTGCGAGCGGTCGGGGGATTCGAGACCGAAGCGTACGGTCGCTCGCTGCTGGAACGGACGGCGTCGCTCGGTATCGAGCGGTTGGTCGAATGGACCGGCTTCACCCGAGAGGTCGATGCGGAGCTCGAACGTCTCGACCTCTTCGCGCTCCCCAGCCTGTTCGGCGAAGGGATGCCGATGGTCGTTCTGGAGGCGATGGCGGCAGGGCTGCCGACGATCGCCTCGGAAGTGGAGGGAGTGCCGCAGGTGATCGAGCACGGACGACACGGCCTGCTCGTGCCGCCGGGCGAAGTCGCTCCGCTGGCCGACGCGATCGAACGTCTGCTGGACGATCCGGATGCCGCGCGATCGCTGGGGCGAGCCGGACGCGAACGGCAACAGGAAGCGTTCTCGGATCGGTCGATGGCGCGCGGCGTCGCCGAAGCCTACCGCCGCCTGACGGTCGGTCGTCGCGCGCACCGCGCGACCCGGAGCTGATCGATCGGCCGCGCCGCTTTCGTTCGCGTCAGGCCTGGTCCGGGAAACGTCGAGCTCGCGCGGCATTCGCCTCGCGCCAAGTCTCGGGCCGCGTCCCCTGGTAGCCGGCCAGCCAGCCGGTGGCAAAGGCGGCCTGG
>CAZZBI010000353.1:0-5281 GCA_964652385.1 uncultured Pirellulaceae bacterium
CTCCATCAGCGTGACCGGCTGGAGGAACGTGCGGTCCTTCGCGCCCGGCGTCACGCCCAACCCGGCCAACTGGGTGGCGATGTAGCGGGACGCGATCTCGTGCCCGCGTGAGCCGGAATCGCGGCCCTCGAGCAGATCGTCGGCAACTGGGGATCGATCGAGCCGATTGGGACCGCGGTCGCCGGTCGCCCGACCGACCTGACCTTCAAGTTCCGTAACGCCTCGCGAGTCGACTTTACCGCTCAGGCGCTCGACGTGCCGAAGCTGCTGGCTGACGTGAAGGACTACCTGAAACGCAGTCCGAATCAGCTCGACTGGAATCGGATCACTCCCGACAACATCGGCTACCGACTGGTCAACGACGACGGAGCCAAGTATCTGGTCGGCGAACCGATCGGCTGGACCCAGCCGCTCGAACCGCTCGCCGGACATTACGATCGCCGCGTGACGGTCCAGGTACCGGAGCTGAAGGGAGGGGCGTACCTGATCGAGTCGCAGGTGGCCGACGGCAACTCCACGCGCTTCATCCTGTGGGTCGCCGATGCGGTTCTCGTGCGCAAGAATCTCGACGGACGACTGCTGTACTGGGTCGCCGATGCCGCGAACGGAACGCCGATCGGCCGTGCCGATCTCGAGTTCTTCGGCTACCGGATCGAACAGATCGACAACGGCAATCGCTTCCGGACCCTGACGAGCAATTTCGCGCTGCGAGCCGACGGCGACGGGATCGTCGTTCCCGAGACGCGGGATCTGAGCACCGACTATCAGTGGATGACGATCGCTCGCGGTCCCGAGGGGCAACTGGCTTTCCTCGGGTTCGACGGCGTCTGGACGGCCGAACGCTATGACGCGCAGTACGAGGCGACGAAGTCGTTCGTGATCACCGATCGACCGGTCTATCGCCCCGGCCAGGCGATGCAGTTCAAGGTCTGGATCGGGCATGCCAAGTACGACCAGGAAGGCCCCTCTCCCTTCGCCGGCCAAGCGGTTCCGGTCACGATCATGGACCCCGAAGGGAATCAGGTCTTCGAAGCGTCCCTGACCGCCGACGAGTTCGGCGGAGTCGCCTCGACCTTCGAGATTCCCGAAGGGGCCAAGCTCGGACAGTACTTCCTCCAGATCGGTCTGGGAGAGATCGGCGGCAACACGTTCCGCGTCGAGGAGTACAAGAAGCCGGAGTACGAGGTGACGATCGAGGCGCCGAGCGAGCCGATGATGCTCGGCGAGAAGGTCAAGGCGACGATTCGAGCCAAGTACTACTTCGGTGCGCCGGTGACCGAAGGGACCGTCTCGTACAAGATCACCCGCTCGCAGCACTCGACCGACTGGTACCCGGTCGCCCCGTGGGACTGGTGTTTCGGTCCCGGCTATTGGTGGTTCGCCTACGACTATGCCTGGTACCCCGGCTATCGTGATTGGGTCGGCTGCTCGCGCCCGGCGCCGTTCTGGATCTGGAGTCCGCCGGGTCCGCCCCCCGAGATCGTCGCCGAAGACGAGGTGGCGATCGGTCCCGACGGGACGCTCGAGATCGAGATCGACTCGGCGGTCGCCAAGGCGCTGATGTCGAACATCGATCATCGCTACGAGATTTCGGCCGAGGTGCGCGATGCGTCGCGCCGCACGATCGTCGGCAACGGCTCGGTCATCGCGGCCCGCAAGCCGTTCCGCGTCTTCACGTGGCTCGACCGCGGTTACGTTCGCGTCGGCGAGGATGCGACGGCGCGACTGCAGGCACGAACCGCCGACGGCAAGCCGGTCACGGCCCGCGGCGAGTGGATCCTGGCGAAGATCGCCTACGACGAGCGGCGAACGCCGATCGAGACGCCGGTGGCGACCTGGGAAGCGCGGACCGACGAGCGGGGAGAAGCCGAGCTGAGGTTCGACGCCAGCGCCCCGGGACAGTACCGACTGATCGCGCGCCTGACCGACGACGGCGGGCATCAGATCGAAGGTGCCTACGTATTCACGATCATCGGCGACGGATTCGACGGTCGCGACTATCGGTTCGAGGCGCTCGAGCTGATTCCCGAGCGGAAGGAGTATGCTCCCGGCGAGCGCGTCGCGCTCCAGATCAACACCGATGCCGAGAACGCGACCGTCCTGCTCTTCGTCAAGGCGTCGAACGGCGTCGTCCCGATGCCGAAGGTCGTCCGGCTCCAGGGGCGCTCGGCGGTCGAAGCGTTCGAGATCACGAAGCGCGACATGCCGAACTGCTTCGTCGAAGCGGTGACGGTCGCCGGCGGCCAGGTCTTTTCGGAAGTGCGCGAGATCATCGTGCCGCCCGAGGAGCGGGTGCTGACCGTCGATGTCCTGCCGAGCGCCGAGCGCTATCGCCCCGGCGACAAGGCGAGCGTCACCGTGCAGGTAAAGGATCATACCGGCGAGAACTTCCGCGGCTCGACCGTCGTCGCGATCTACGACAAGTCGGTCGAGGCGATCGCGGGAGGGACCAACACACCCGACATCCGCGAGTTCTTCTGGAAGTGGCGCCGGGACCATCAGCCTCAGACGCAGTCGAGCGTCTCGCGCTTCTCGGGGCTGCTCTACCGTAACGGCGAAACGATTCCGGGCCCGATCGGAATCTTCGGCAACACCGTCGCCGACGAGATGGAGATGCTCGAGAAGGGAGGAGGCGGCTTTCCCGGCGGCATGGGCGGCGGCATGGGAGGGGGCTTCGACGGCCGGATGATGCGAGCGGGCGGACCGATGCCGGCGATGATGGAAATGGCCGATGCCGCTCCGATGGCTACTCGCGGCATGGGGCCGATGGGAGGCATGGGGGGCATGGGAGCCGAGGGGCTCGCGGCGGACGAGAGCGGGTCGGGTGAGGCGGCTTGGGTCGAACCGACCGTCCGCCGCAATTTCGCCGACACCGCGCTGTGGGTCGGCCGCATCGATACCGACGCGACCGGCAAGGCGGTCGTCGAACTCGACATGCCCGAGAACCTGACGACCTGGAAGGTCAAGGTCTGGGGAATGGGAGCGGGAACCCGAGTCGGTGCGGGAGAGGTCGAGGTGGTGACGAGCAAGGATCTGCTCATCCGACTGCAGGCCCCTCGGTTCTTCGTCGAGCGGGACGAGGTCGTCCTGTCGGCGATCGTCCACAACTACCTGACGACCGAGAAGTCGGTGAAGGTCGGACTGCAGTTGGGCGGCGAGTCGCTCGTCGCGATCGATCCGACCGAAGTCGACGTGGTCATCCCGGCGGGAGGCGAGCAGCGCGTCGACTGGCGCGTGCGAGCGGAGCGCGAAGGGGAAGTGACGATCACGATGTCCGCGCTGACCGACGAAGAGTCGGATGCGATGGAGATGTCGTTCCCGGTCCGGATCCACGGCGCTCCGAAGATGGAGTCGTGGGCCGGCACCGTGCGACCCGACGCGACGAGCGCCGCGGTCGAGTTCGTCGTACCGTCGCAGCGTCGCGTCGCCGACTCGCGCCTGGAAGTCCGCTACTCGCCGACGCTGGCCGGCGCAATGATCGACGCCCTGCCCTATCTGGCCGATTATCCGTACGGCTGCACCGAGCAGACGCTCAATCGTTGGTTGCCGACGGTCGTCACTCAGAAGGTCCTGATCGACATGGGAGTCGACCTCGAAGCGGTCAAGGAGCATCGGACGAACCTGAACGCCCAGGAGATCGGCGACGATCGCGAGCGGGCAGCGCAGTGGAAGCGATTCGACGTCAATCCGGTCTTCGACCGGCAGGAGGTCGATCGGATGGTCCGCGACGGGCTGAAGAAACTCGCCGAAATGCAGGTCTCGGACGGCGGCTGGGGATGGTTCAGCGGCTACGGCGAACGAAGCTGGCCGCACACGACCGCCGTCGTCGTTCATGGGCTGCAGATCGCTCGCGACAACGACGTCCCGCTCGTTCCCGGCATGCTGGAACGCGGGGTCGAGTGGCTCGAGAACTATCGTCGCGAGCAGCTCGTGCGGCTGCAGAACGAGGCGAAGGGGATCGAGCCGCGCAAGAAGACGGCGGACGATCTGGATGCGCTCGTGCACGGCATCCTGGTCGACGAAGGGAGCGACTCGCCCGAGATGGCGGAGTTCCTGTATCGGGACCGGAACGGCCTGTCGGTCTATTCCAAGGCGCTCTTCGCCCTCGCCTGTCATCGGACCGGCGACGCCGAGAAGCTGGCGATGCTCCGTCGGAACATCGAACAGTTCCTGGTGCAGGACGCCGAGAACGAGACCGCCTATCTGAAGCTCCCTGACGGGAACGCGTGGTGGTACTGGCACGGCGACGAGATCGAGACCGACGTCGCGTACCTGAAGCTGTTGGCCAAGGTCGATCCGCGCGGCGAAACGGCGCCGCGCCTGGTGAAGTACCTGCTCAACAACCGCAAGCATGCGACCTACTGGAACTCGACTCGCGACACCGCGTACTGCATCGAAGCGTTCGCCGACTATCTGAAGGCGACCGGCGAGATGAAGCCCGACATGACGGTCGAAGTGGTGCTCGACGGCGAGGTCCGCAAGTCGGTCAAGATCGACTCGACGAACCTCTTCACCTTCGACAACCGCTTCGTGCTCGAAGGCGATCAGGTGACCGACGGCGCGCACCGGCTCGAGATCCGGCGCAGCGGCGACGGTCCGGTCTACTTCAACACCTATCTCGAGAACTTCTCGCTGGAGGACCGGATCCTCACGGCGGGGCTCGAGGTCAAGGTACAGCGGCGCTACTGGCAGCTGGTGCCGGCGCGCGGCGAGGTCGAGACGACGGGGGATCGAGGGCAGATCGTCACGATCGGCGTCGAGAAGTTCGAGCGACGCGAGCTGACCGACCTGTCGCAGGTCGTCAGCGGCGATCTGATCGAGGTGGAGCTGATCGTCGACAGCAAGAACGACTACGAGTACCTGCTGTTCGAGGATCCGAAGCCGGCCGGTTGCGAAGCGGTCGAGCAGCTCAGCGGTTACGCCGCCGGCGGCGGCATGGGGGCCTATGTCGAGTACCGGGACGAGAAGGTCGCCTTCTTCGTCCGGCGACTGGAACGCGGCACCCATAGCCTGACGTACCGGCTGAGAGCCGAAATCCCCGGGCGCTTCTCGGCGCTTCCGACTCAGGCCTCGGCGATGTACGCCCCCGAGCTGCGCGGGAACGCCGACGAACTGCGGCTGGTGATCGAAGACAAGGAGTGAGCGGGGAACACGGGCGAGAGACGAGGTCGTTGCGAGCGATCGGAACCCCTCGTCCCTCGGCTCGAATCGCCGGCGGCGGATTTTCCCGCGGCGAACGAACCTTCAGGAACCTCACTACTCGGTCGGTGGCGTGAAGACG
>CAZZBI010000354.1:0-5273 GCA_964652385.1 uncultured Pirellulaceae bacterium
ACGCGAGCGATCGCAACCTCGGTCCCCGGCGTCTCGATCGCCGAACATCTCCCCTCGATCGCCCAGCGGATCGATCGACTCTGTCTGGTGCGGAATCTGAAGAGTCCCGAGGGGGATCATGATCGAGGCAACCAGTACCTGCATACCGGCTTCGTTCCGGTCCCGGCCTTTCCGCGACCAAGCCTCGGTTCGCTCGTGTCGCACGCCTGGGGAAGCGGAGCCGCGGGAGGATCGCCGGAGGTTCCGGCGTTCGTGTCGCTCGGCGGCAGCAACGGCAATCCCGCCTTTCTCGGCGCCGATCATGCGCCGCTGATGATCGACGATCCGGCGGCGACCGCGCGACTGATCGGGGAACTCCGTTCGCGCCGTCGACGGCTGGCGTTGCTCGACGACATGAATCGCGACTACGCCAGCTCGCGGATCGCGTCGGGATTGGATCGGCGGCGCACGACGCTCGAACGGATCGGCAGGATTCTCGACACCTCGTTCGGCGAGGCGCTCGATGTCGAGCGCGCCCCGGCTGCCGATCGAGTCCGATACGGCGAAGGAAGTTTTGCCGACCGCTGCCTGACCGCTCGACGGCTGCTCGAGAGCGGCGTTCGATTCGTCGAGGTGGCTCATGGGGGTTGGGATACCCACGGCGACAACTTTGCGCAGGTCGCTCGCTTGGCAGGCGAGATCGATCGCCCCTGGGCCGCGCTGCTCGACGATCTGCAGGCATCGGGGCTGTGGGGCGAGACGCTGGTGGTCTGGATGGGCGAGTTCGGTCGGACGCCGCAGATCAACGGCGACAACGGACGCGATCACTTCCCCGACGTGACGCCGGTCGTGCTCGGCGGCGGAGGACTGCAGCGAGGGATCGTACTCGGCGCATCGGCGGACGACGGCAACGCGATCGAGGGCGCAACGATCTCGGTCCCCGATCTCTTCGCGACGCTGCTGACCGCACTCGGACGCGATCCGTACGAGACGCTGCAGACCGACTTCGGCAGTCCGACCGACGTGACCGAAGGAGGAAAGCCGATCGCCGAACTGCTCGCGTGAGTCGAGTCGAACGGTTCGGTTCCCTCCGACGATGCCTCCGATCAGGTTCGGCGGAGTCGAGCCTCGATCCATTGGGGATCGCGTCGTTCGTCGAGGATCGCGATGACGAGAACGTCGTCGTCGGAGACCGCGTAGTAGATGGCGAAGGGAAATCGCTTGGCCGGCATGCAGTGAAAGCCGAACCTGATCGAGTGGACTCCGCCGTAGAGCGAGAGTGAATGGAGGTCAGCCAGAATCGCCTGTCGAAAGTAGTTGCCGACGGATGTTCCGTTGGCGTCGTAGAACGCGATCCCCGCCAGAAAGTCGGCTTGGGCGTCGAGAGATACCAGAACGTTCATTCGGCACGACGTTCGACGTTCGCTCGAACTTCCTCCAGGGTCAAGAAGGTCGTTTCTCCACGTTGAAGCTGCGACTGACGTTCGGCGAGGACTCGACCATGCCAATCGGGCGCAGCTGGAGCGTCGACGGCTTGTTGGAGAGAGGTCCACAGCGCTTCCATCGCAGCGACCTTCTCCGCCGTCGTCATCGTCGAAATCGGCAGGTTCATCGTTGACTCCTGGGGACAGACCTTCAGATCATCGTACTTCGTCCTGCTCCTTCCCGCCTCGCTTTCGTTTGCCCGAGCCGGCACGAATCGAGTCTGGTCCTCACGCTCAGTCGATCGTCGATTAGGGAAGCGACTTTCCGGTTCCTGAGAAATCGAGCCGCAGGCTACCTCTAGGCCGAAACCGTTCATCATCGGATTGTCCGCGGTCGGCGATCCTTGTCGGCACGCCGATCGAACGGCGATCAACGATTTCCGTTCGCTTCGTCGTTTCTCGCTTCGGCCTCACGTCGGATTTGACGCTGCGCTTCGCGAACCCGCTCGGGCCATTCGAAACGCGGAGCCTGGGACGGATCGTAGTTCGCCAAGTGCCCTTCCAGGCGTTCGGTCGGCTTGACGTATTTCAGCTCGGTATCGCCGAAGACCTCACGGCAGAGGTCGGCCAAGCCGGGATCGTAGGCGACCAGTTCTTCGCGCGTGTCGACATGATTGTGGTCATGATCGTTCTCGCGGTTGTCGTCGAACCAGGATTGCACTCCTTCGGCGAAGTACTCGTGTCGATTGACCGACGCGTACTTCCCCTTCCACAAGCCGGCCGCCATCGCTCGTTCGTAGGTCTGCTGCAGTCGCGTATCGAAGGTCGGATCGACGTTCGTCATGCCGCGCAGATGGATGTTGTGCGCGAACTCGTGGATCAGGATGCACTCGGTCGAGTACGGATCACCGGGATAGGCGAGCAGGTTTTCTTCAGCACACGTGCAGAGCGGATCGGTCTCGCTCCCGCCGAGTCCTCGGGCACGAGCATCCCAGTAGTCCTTCGGTCGCATCCAGGCGAACTCGGGGAGTTCGGTGGTGAACTCGTCGTGCGCCATGATGCACATCCGCGCACCGCTGGCGATCATCGCGTCGCGGACGTCGGGACGCTTGGCGAGCATCATCCGGACCAGATAGGCCGCCTCCTCGAGCGCGTGCCGATCGACCTTGTCCGAGGCGACGATCGGAAAACCGTCGACGTCGATCCGCTGCGTGTAGAAGCGAGGAATCCCCGACGGATCGTCCGACTCGAATCGGACCGCCTGGATCGGTACCCGACTCTCGACGACGATCTCCTTCCCGTCGCCGTCGACGATCGCGAAACGATGACCGATCGACGTCTCGATCGTCGTCTGGCCATGGGCGCGGACCGTCCCGTTCGACACGCGTCGATCGTCCCCCGCGAGCCAAAAGATCTCGATCGGGCCGTCGCTTCCGTTGATGACCTGCAGCTTCGGCCGCCGCTCGATCGGCGGTTCGTCCTGGGCCGAAACGCCGGTCGACAGGGCGATCGCCGACCCGAGGACCATCGTGAAGATCCCGAGAATCGGGTAACGTGAAGCGCGCATCGAGAGGTTCCGGTTCGCGAGCGATTCGCTCATGGCGCGAGTCCGAGTCGAGGTCGCGAATCGTCGCGCGACTCGATGCCATGAGGCGGCCGATCCGAGGTCCCGACAGTTTGAGCTCGCCTCGCCCGGTCGGCTACCCCGCCGGTGTCGGCCGAGAGACCGAGGGAGCTCCCTGGTCCGCTTCATCTCGCCTGATGTCCGACTGCCAGCTTCGGAGCCGCTCGATGAACTCCCTACCCCGCTCCGATTTCAAGGCGGTTCCCGACCGGGACGATCTCGCCGAGATCCCTCGCGACCTGACGTACTATCCGGTGAACAACCCTTCGCCGACGACCCTCTCGTCCGAGCAGGTGGCCCAGTTCGACCGCGATGGGTTCGTTCGCGGGATCCGGATTTTCGAAGCCGCCGAGATCGACGAGATTCGAGCCTACTTCGATCGACTGCTCGGTCAGGTGACGGCCGAAGGGGGCAACAGCTACTCGATCAGCTCGGCGCATCTGAAGTACGGACGAGTCTGGGACATCTTGGCCGAACCTCGGATCGTCGATCGAGTCGCGGACCTGCTCGGCGAGCACGTCATCGGCTGGGGTGCCCACTTCTTCTGCAAGCTCCCCCACGACGGTCGACGAGTCGCATTCCATCAGGATTCGAGCTACTGGCCGCTGACCCCGTCCAAGGCGGTGACGGTCTGGTTGGCGATCGACGACGCCGATCTCGAGAACGGTTGCATGAGATTCATCGCCGGCTCGCATCGCTTCGGTCACCTGACCTATCGGCCGAGCGATCCGAGCGAACACAACGTGCTGAACCAGACGGTCGAACGCCCCGAGCAGTTCGGTACGCCGGCGGTCGACGAGTTGCGAGCCGGCGAGATCTCGATCCATTCGGACCTGCTCCTGCACGGATCGGACGCCAACGATTCGGATCGCCGTCGTTGCGGACTGACGCTGCGCTACGCTCCGGCCGACGTTCGCGCTCACCTCGGTTGGAATGAAAAGGGAGTGCATGTCCGCGGGACCGATTCGAGCGGCCACTGGTCGAACCGGCCGCGGCCGACGACCGACATCGACGGCTGACTCGGCGTCGTTCGATCGCCGAGACGCTCCGAACGATCAGCTCTCCACACCGTCGAAGGTCGGCACGGCGGGCGACGGGGCGTAGTGCCCCATGATCGCATCGTGACAGCGGGTACAGACGAAACCGCGTTCCTGGCCGTCGTGCGTTCCCCGATGGGCGTGATCGACGACGCAGTCCGGGAGCGCAATCGACCTGCGGATCCGCTCCGTATCCAGGTAGGCGTCGAAATAGACCCACTCGCGACAGTTCGCCGACCAGGCTCGACCGCGATACGTTTCGGCGAGACCTCGCGAGGCGATCGCTTGCTCGAGCCCTGTCAGGTGTTCGCAAACCATCGTCGCGAGGCTCCGTTACGGTCGCGTTCGAGACGCCGCGCAACGACGTCGCATCGACCTTACCGTTCGTCGAGTACCGAACGGTCGATCGGCTTGCCGATCTGCTCTTCGAGGAGCTTCAGGTAATCGGCGATCGGCGGCAAGCCGACCGACTTGCGGCGCTCGTCGAGCGTGGCGGGATCCTCGACCGGATCGAGGCGAGGCGTGCCGTCGGCGCCGAACGAGACCTGCGATCCGTAACGCTGCTGCTTCCCCTCCCGAACGAGCACTCGGTCCTCGAGCAGCGCCAGATCGGATCCTCGAGCTCCCCCCTTGGCCACCGCCTCGCGGAGCAGCGGCAGGTACTTCTGCTGCGCCTCGAACGGCGCATGCTGCACGATCAGGAACGCGGCGCGACTCCCGTCTTCTCCGAACCGATCCGAGGTCGGCCAACCGACTCGTTCGATGATCCGTTCCAGCTCCTTCAGATTCTCCTCGTCGATCACGGCCATTTCCTGAGCCAACCTCAGGAACTCGGCCTGATCCCGATCGGCCTTCGCGAAAAGCGGCGTGATCTTCTCGCGGATTTCCTGGTCTCGACGGAGCATCTCGGCGAGCTTCATGCGAGTCGCTTCGTCGGTCGGGGCCGCTTCCTCCTGAGCGACGACCGACGAAGCGGCGACCGAAGAAGCGGCCATCGGCAAAAGGAAAGGTGCCGCGATCGGATACGCCAGCACGAGCGGGGCGATCAGCATGCGACCGGTAAGACGGATGGGCATCACACGACACTCCCGGAGTCGATCAAGGTTCGCGACAGGCAGGGGCAACGACCCCGCCTTACCGGAGGTTCGTCGACGAACGTGCGTTATTGGAGCGTGACGTCCGCTCCGCCGCGACCGCCGGCGCCCGTTG
>CAZZBI010000355.1:0-5246 GCA_964652385.1 uncultured Pirellulaceae bacterium
GCGAAACCTACCCTCGGGCACGGAGGACCCCTGCGCTTGGCGCTTCGGGCTGGGAAGACACGGAGCGTGGGGCGGCTCGAGCGCTTACCAGCTCAGATCGCTGCGCACGTTTCCTTGAGCGAAGCGCTGCTGCAGTTGTCCGATCAGGCGTCGCGATTCGTCGTCGATCTCCTTCGGCAGCGTCACCTGCAGCTCGACGATCAGGTCGCCGGTCTGGCCGGCTCGTTCGATCCCCTGCCCTTTCAGTCGGAGCTTGCGTCCGGAACTGCTGCCGGCGGGGATCTTCAGGGCCAGCGTCCCTCGCGGAGTCGGGACGTCGATCGATCCGCCGAGCGCCGCTTCGGCCAGCGTCACCGGAACGGTCACCGCCAAGTTGTCTCCCTGACGTCGGAAATGCGGATGCGGAGCGACTCGGACGGTCAGCATCAGATCCCCCGCCGCTCCCCCTCCCGGAGCCGCACCACCTTGGCCTCGGAGACGGATCTTCTTGCCGTCCTCGATGCCGGCGGGGATCGTCACGCTGAGCGTTTCGTTGCCGGTCGGCTTCGAGACGCTCAATTGGATCGAACCACCGAGGACGGCCGTGCGGAACGGCACCGTCGTCTCGGCCTCGATCGTCTCGCCGGAGCGCGGAGCGCGTCGACCGCCGCGTGAACCACCACCTCCGCCGGTGAACTGCCGCAAGATCTCCTCGAATCCCCCTCCGGCACCACCGCGTCCGCCGGGGGCTCCGAACAGATCGCCGAAGTCGAACGCTTCGCCTCCGGGAGGGGCACCGCGAAATCCTTCGAACGGATTCCCGCCCGCCGAGCCGGCTTGTCGGTAGGCCGAACCGAACTGGTCGTAGAGCTTCCGCTTTTCGGGGTCACCCAGGACGTCGTACGCCTCCTGGATCTTCTGGAACCGGGTCTTCGCCTGTTCCTTCTCCTCGTCCGAGACGCGGTCCGGATGGTACTTCCGCGCGAGCGTCCGATACGCCTTCTGCACCTCCTTCTGTGAGGCCGAACGCGAAACGCCCAGGATCTTGTAGAAGTCGTCTTCCATGGCTCTTCGATCGATCATGGTGTCGGGTTCCCGTCGCGTCGAACCTGTCGCCGCGACGGACATCGGCCGCGGCCGTCGCGACCGGCGGAGAGGGGTCCGCAGTCGCTGGCAGGATCGGTTCCGGAAACGACCGGTGGGATGCAATTCGAGTGCCGAACGCGGGCGCTGTCATCAGGGGGAACCGACCGTCGGCGGCGCGACCGAGCCGGAGGTGGTCGATCAGTCGGCGGCGGTCGAACCATCGGCATAGCGACCGTCGCCGAGCGTTTCGCGAGCCGCGCGAGCCGCCTGGACATAGTGCTTCCAGGCTCGTCCGATCCGCTCCCGATCGGCATCGGTCACCGGGCGGACCACTTTGGCCGGCACTCCCATCGCCAGACTGCCGGGAGGGATGACGGTCCGCTCCGGGACGAGGGCTCCCGCCGCGATCAGACTCCCCGCCCCGATCGTCGCACCGTTGAGAACGGTCGCGCGAATGCCGATCAGCGAGTCGGCTTCGACGGTCGCGCCGTGCACGATCGCTCCGTGGCCGACCGTCACGCGATCTCCCAGACGGCAGGGAAGTCCGGGATCGGCGTGCAGGATCGCTCCATCCTGCACGTTCGAGTCGTCGCCGATCGCGATCGTCTCGCCGTCCCCCCGCGCGACCGCTCCGAACCAGACCGAACTCCGCTCGCCGATCCGGACATCCCCCATGACGTCGGCCGACGAGGCGATCCAGGCGCTGGCGGCGACTCGGGTTCGATCGAAGCGGTAGTCGAGCGGCATGGTCCGGCGACTCGGAAGGTTGGGGCATCGGTCACGAAACCGGCGGCCGCAAGTCGGCTCGGGACCGTCGGCTCGGCCCTCGTCATCGGTCGAGCGTTGTTATACCCTGGAGGATTCGTCGGGAGCAGGTCGCCGCCGGTGCGCGAACGGACTCCCGTCGCCGCGTCCCCTGCGCCTCGGACGAGCGGGACGTGCTCGATCGCCGGAGTTCACCGTTGAGCGACTCGTACGCCTCGCCCCCTGCCGCCGACCGACCGAAGGGCTCCTACGCCTTCGTCAGCCTCGGCTGTCCCAAGAACACGGTCGACAGCGAGCGGATGCTCGGACTGCTGCAGCTCGACGGCTATCGCCTGGTCCGCGAACCGGCTCAGAGCGACTTCGTCATCGTCAACACCTGCGGCTTCATCGAGCGGGCGCGGACCGAGTCGTTCGCGGCGATCGACGAGATGATCGCGCTGAAGAAGGCGGGGAAGATCAAGGGCGTCATCGTCTCGGGTTGCTTGGCCGAGCGACAGAAGGAACAACTGCTCGAGGAGCGGCCCGAGATCGACTCGCTCGTCGGCGTCTTCGGGCGCGAACACATCACCAAGGTGGCCGATAGGTTGGTCGGCGATCTGGTCGAACAGCGGACGGTGTTCCAGCCCGCGCCGATCCGTGCGCTCCCCGACACCGATCGCCTGCGCATCACTCCGCAACATTTCGCCTATCTGAAGATCTCGGAGGGGTGCGACCGTCTGTGCACCTTCTGCGCGATCCCGAAGATGCGCGGCAAGCACGCCACCAAGCCGGTCGAAGCGGTGGTGGCCGAGGCGGAACAGCTGGTCGCTCAAGGGGCCCGCGAGCTGATCGTCGTCGCGCAGGACACGACCTACTACGGCATCGATCAGTACGGCGAGCCGCGATTGGCGGAGCTGCTGGAGCGACTCGATCAGGTCGCCGGACTCGAATGGCTGCGGCTGATGTACTTCTACCCGATGTACATCGACGACCGGTTGCTCGACGTGATCGCCGGCGCTCGGACGATCGTCCCGTACATCGACATGCCGCTGCAGCATGCGGACGACGTGATGCTCCGCCGGATGGCTCGGCGCGTCACGGCGGCCGAAACCGAAAAGCTGCTCGAGCGACTGCGCGAGAAGATCCCCGGCCTGACGCTGCGGACCACCTTCATTACCGGCTTTCCGGGCGAGACGGACGAGCAGTTCGAGACGCTCGAACGATTCGTGCGGCGCCATCGCTTCGAGCGAGCCGGTGTCTTTACTTACTCGTTCGAGCCGGACACGCCGGCGGCGCGTCTGGAAGGTCATCTGCCGGAAGCGGTCAAGGAAGAGCGGCGCGAGCGACTGATGTTGGCGCAGCAGGAATCGAGTTTCGCGTGGGCGGACGCTCAGGTCGGCTCGGTCCGCCGCGTGATGCTCGATCGACGCGTGCCGGGGCAGAAGCATGCCTGGGTCGGCCGCAGCACGGCCGACGCTCCCGATGTCGACGCGCTGGTCTTCGTCACCGAAGCCGGCCGAAAGCTCTCGGCCGGTTCGATCGTCGACGTCGAGATCGTGGCGACGAAGGACTACGACCTGATCGGCGTCGCGAACTGAACGGCACCGGATTCCGGGGCCCGAAGGAGTGTCGCGAGTCCGATTCGGTCATGTCGGGAACGGAGAGGCGGATGGACAAGCCCCGTCAGGTATCGAATCGGATCTGGAACGTGCCGAACGTTCTGAGTGCGATCCGTCTGGTGATGGCACTGGTGGTCGTCGCGGCGATCCCTTCCGGCTGGCTGCGACTGGGCTTCGTCCTGTTCGTGATCGCGGCGGCCACCGATTGGATCGACGGTTGGTGGGCCCGACGATTCGATCAAGTGACGCAGCTCGGCAGGATTCTCGATCCGTTCTGCGACAAGATGATCGTCTGCGGCGCCTACATCTGCCTGGCGGTCGAGATGCGCGATTTTCCGTGGTACGCCTCGATCACAGGTTGGATGGCGGTGGTGGTGATGGGGCGCGAGATGCTGGTGACGGCACTGCGGAGTTTCATCGAGCAAGCGGGGGGTGACTTTTCGGCGAAGTTCGTCGCCAAGGTGAAGATGCTCCTGCAGTGCATCGCGATCGGCGCGGCGTTCGTCGCACTGATCGCTCGGCAGGACGCGATCGGGAGCGACGGTCTGCTCCCCGAGCCGACGGCGGCGGTCCCGACCTGGATCCTGGTCGTGCTGGGGCTCGCCAGCTGGAGCGCGTTGCTCACGACGCTCTGGTCCGGAGCGGAGTATGTCGGAGCGGCGGCGAAGTTCCTGCGTCGAGCCGCCGCGGCGGCGAATCTCGAGAACGCAGCGACGTCGTCGGCAGGCGAGCTGGCGGTGACCGACGAGGTCTGAGCGTCGGGATTTCCCGGTCTCGGTCCCTTCTTCCGCCGGCGCGACGCCGTCGTTCAGGTCCCCCGAATCGGCTCGACGGGATCGGAGCCGAGGCGCCAGGACGAACGAGGGGAGTTTCCCGAAGCGCCGGGGCTTTTTCGGGGGTCCGTCCGGCTTATAATCGCGAGCTCCGAGGCTTCTGCTCTCTCTGCGAAAGGAAGATGGCGTGCCTTCGATTTCCACGCGCGAAGTGGGCGACGTCTATATCGTCAAGCTCAACGACCCGAAGATTCTCGACCAGAGCCAGATCGAGCAGATCGGCTACGAACTGCTTCAGACGGTTCCGAAGGTCACGTCGAATCGGATGCTGCTGAACCTCGGTACGGTCGCGTTCATGTCGTCGGCGATGATCGGCAAGATCATCCAGCTGAACAAGAAGGCGAAGGAGGCGGGGATCGACCTGCGGATCTGCGAGATCACCAAGGGAGTGATGGAGGTCTTCAATCTGATGCGCCTCCACAAGGTCCTGAACATTCAGAAGGACGAAGAGTCGGCGATCGCCAGCTTCGACAAGAAGGGCTGGTTCGGCTGAGTCGGCTCCGGAGGCCGCGGTATTCGTGGCCCCACGCACCAGACCTTCGTCCCCTCAACAGCCCGAAGCGCCAAGCGCAGGGGTCCTCCGCGCTCTTGACGTAAATCGGCGCGACCGGAAACGCCCGACTCCATTCGTAGCCCCGGGCACTCCGTGCCCGAGGGTCGGTTTCGCTCGGACACCATTCGCGCTGCGCGGCGATAACGGCAGCGCGCCGAACCCTTGCCTCGGCCACGGAGTGGCCGGGCCCACGCACCAGACCTTCGTCCCCTCAACAGCCCGAAGCGCCAAGCGCAGGGGTCCTCCGCGCTCTCGACGTAAATCGGCGCGACCGGAATTGCCTGACGGCATTCGTGGCCCCGGGCACTCCGTGCCCGAGGGTAGGTTTCGCTCGGACACCGTTCTCGCTGCGCGGCGTTTGCCGCAGCGCGCCGAACCCTTGCCTCGGCCACGGAGCGACTGTGTTCGGAGTCAACCGGCTTCGGCCGGTTT
>CAZZBI010000356.1:0-5210 GCA_964652385.1 uncultured Pirellulaceae bacterium
GCTGGCGACCACCGATCTCGCCCCGAACTCGGACGACAGCGCGCGAGCCGGCTACATCGACTCGCATGTCCATGTCTGGACCGACGACGTCGACTCGTACCCGCTCGATCCGAAGTGGCGTCCGGAGCAGATGGAGCCGCGGGCGTTTCTTCCCGAGACGCTCCTGTCGCACGCGCGCCCCAGTGGCGTCGACCGGATCGTGATCGTGCAGATGAGCTACTACGGCTCGGACAACCGCTACATGCTCGACGTGATGCAGTCGGCTCCCGAGAGTTGGGGCGGCATCGGGATCGTCGATCCGACCGACCGGCCGGCCGAGGCGATGCGGCGTCTGGCGGCGCAGCGCGTGCGAGGGTTTCGAGTCCAGCCGCATGACGCGACGCCCGATCGCTGGTTCGACGACGATGCCTCGACGTCGATGTGGCGCGCCGCGAACGACCTGGGAGTCGCGATCTGTCCGCTGATCGATCCGCCGTTCCTCGCCTCGGTCGAACGGATGCTCAGGAAGTTCCCCGAGACGCGCGTGGTGATCGATCACTTCGCGCGGATCGGCATCGACGGGACGGTTCGCCAGGCGGATCTCGATGCGCTGTGCGCGCTGGCCGAGTACGAGCAGGTCCACGTCAAGGTTTCGGCCTACTACGCGCTCGGCCGCAAGACCGCGCCGTACGACGATCTGGGACCGATGATCCGTCGCGTGATCGACGCCTACGGTTCGTCGCGCGCGATGTGGGGGAGCGATGCCCCGTACCAGGTGCTCGAGGGGCACTCGTATGCCGACAGCCTGGCCCTGCTGACCGAACGGCTGGAGCTGAGCGATTCCGAGCGGAACGATCTGCTGCGCGGCACCGCGGAGCGACTGTTCTTCGCGTAGGCCGGACCGGCGCGTTCACCGGCGAGAGGCGGAAGCTCTAACCCGCTGCGGCGTGAAGGGCTCGTGATGTTCGCACTCTGGGACTCGCTGCCGCTGCTGATCGACCAGATCTGGCTGATGGCGGCGCTGACGCTGATGGTCTGCGGACCGTTTCTCGTGATCCGTCCGTCGCTCCGCTCGGCCGGACCGATCCTGGCGATCGCCTTGCTGGCGATCACCGCGGCAACGACCGTCGAAGCGCTCCACAAGTCGCTGTCGCCGCTCACCGCGACTCGTCCCCCTCGGTTCGTCGGACTCCTGTTTCCGATCGGGATGGTGCTGGTCGCGATCGCGGCTTGGCGACTGCGAGGGCTCCGCACCCCGTTCGGATCGATCGATCTGCTGCGCCACGAAGCGGCGCTCCCGAGCGACTTGCCGATCGTCCGCACATGGCGACTCGTCCGCTCGCAAGGGGCCTGTCGTTGGCCGAGCGTGCTCAGTCGGCCGAGCGTGATCGAGGCGGGAGAGGTTCGGCAGCGGAGCGACGTGCATCTCGAGGTCGTCGGATGGTGATGGGCACCGGGAGGGACCGGGTTGACGATCTTGGCCGCAGCGCTGTTGGCGCTGCTGACCTGTGTCGTCTCGCCGATCGTCTGGCTGGTCCTGCCGATCATCTACTTTGCCGCGTGGCTGGCGGTCCATTGGCTGCGCCGCCGCCGCCTGACGATCGATCTGGCGACCGCCGATCGGATCGCCGTCGATCGACCGAAAGGGGTCGTCGCGATCCGCTTCGGTCAAGGGGGAGAGAGTCGCAGCTATTCCGCTCGACCGGACGATGGGATCGACTCGCTCGAGGCGGCGATCCGCGACAAGTACCCGCAACGGTTCGATCCGATCGAGCTGGAGTCGCTCCCCGAGCGGAGCCTGGCGATCCTGACGATCGTGATCCTGCTGCTCGGTCTCGTCTCGATCCAGGCGCTGCTGGTCTTTCCGATGCGATGGTGAGCGGGAACGATCGATGACCGATATCGATGATCTGCCGAGACTGATCGTGGCGCTGGTCGTCGCCGGTTTCGGTTTCGTCGTGACCCTCTCCTGGCCGTCTCATCGCGGGAAGGCGTTCTGGCCGCTCGGGTTCCTCTTCTTCGGCCTATCGGAACTGCTGCCGGAGTTCCTTGCGAAGCTGCCGAACGGATTCTGGCCGAGCCGCTTCTGGGCCTCGTGGCAGGTCGCGGAGGGAGTGAATTCGCTGCTGCGAGCCGCGTCGGTCGCCTGTCTGCTGGTGGGCGCGCTGACGTTTCGCCCGGTCGAAGCGACTCTGCCGGCCGAGTTGCGGGAGTCCGGCCCGGACGATTCGGAGACTGGTCGATCGACGGACGAAGCGTAGAGTTGTCCGAAGGGGGACCGAGGCGCGGGGTACGACGCCCCTCGGAAAGTTCCTCGTCCCCGGAGCTTCCGGGTTGCCGTCGAGTCTCAGCCGAGTCGTCCGATGTCCATCGCCCCGTTCCGACCGACGTCGACGCTCACGTCGCGGCCTCGCCGCGGCGCGAGCGAAAGCGCGGCGGGGCTCGATCGGCAGCCCGCCGGACCATCGGACGAGACGAACGAGATCGCTTGCGCATCGAACGATCGGACGAGGCGCGTTTCGAGTTCGGCGATCGTCCGCGGCGTCTTCGCGGTCGCGACGCTCGCCTTTCTGGGGCTCGCAGCCGCCGGCGCGGTTCTTCCGCTCGTTCCGACGACCCCCTTTCTGCTGCTGGCGGTCGCTTGTGCGTCGCGCGTCTCGTCGTCCTGGCGCGAGCGGCTGTTGGCGTCGCGCTGGGGGACGCCGGTCCGCCAGTGGCGCGAGCATCGAGCGATCTCGCTCGACGTGCGGCGTCGCGCTGGCTTGGCGATCGCGCTGGTTGCCGCAGTCGGCGTTTGGGGAGCCGCGGGGGACCTCCGTCTGCTCGTGCCGGTCACGGTCGGTTCGACGATCGGACTCGTCGCGCTGTATCGGTTGCCGCTGATCGAGCGGCGTCGCGTCTGAACCGCCCCGCATCCGAGTCGCTCGGCATTGCGCGATCTGACGGCACGCGCGGCGGCATCGCTCGCGGGGACTGGATTCCGCCGTTCCGTCTCGGCAAGATGATCGGTCGACCCACGACCATCCTCTCGAGCGAGCCACGGCAATGAACGGACCAGCGACCAGGCGACCGGACTTCTCACGACGATCGATCGGCAAGGTGCTGGCGGCAGCATGGCTGGTCGCACTGATGTCGCTTGCCGCGCAAGGGGCGGCCGCTCAGGAGAATCGCGAGCTGATCGGCCGCTGGGATCTGACCGTCAGCGGCGTCGACGGCGACTATCCGTCGTGGATCGAGGTGCGGCTGTCGGGGTACCGCACCTTGGTCGGCTCGTATGTCGCGCAGTTCGGCAGTGCGCGACCGATCGCGGAGGTGACGACCGACGGAAACGCGTTTCGCTTTTCGGTCCCTCAGCAGTTCGAACGGCGGAGCGAGCCGGTGGTGGTCGAGGGGACGGTCGACGGCGATGCGCTCCGAGGCCGACTGACCGACGAGCGCGGGGAGTGGATCGAGTTCCGCGGTTCTCGCGCCCCGCGTCTGGCTCCGCCGGAGGCGGTTCGAGACGGCGAGACGATCGAACCGTTCGACGGGCGTTCGCTCGACGGCTGGGTGACTCGCTTTCCCGACCAGGAGAACGGCTGGGAGGTGAAGGAGGGAGTGCTCACGAACGTGCGCCCCGGGAACGATCTGCGGACCGAGCGGACGTTTCGCGACTTTCGACTGACGGTCGAGTTCCGATATCCCGAGGGGAGCAACAGCGGGATCTATCTGCGAGGGCGGCACGAGGTGCAGATCGAGGACAACTTCGGTCGCGAAGCCGACAGTCATCGGATCGGCGGCGTCTATGGGTTTCTGACCCCGTCGGTCAACGCGGCGAAGCGGGCCGGCGAATGGCAGCAAATCGAGATCGAACTGATCGGTCGCCAGGTGACGGTGATCCTCAACGGCCAGCGGGTGATCGATCGTCAGACGATTCCCGGCATCACCGGCGGCGCGCTCGACAGCCGTGAAGGGGAACCGGGCCCGATCCTGCTGCAGGGAGACCACGGCCCGGTCGAGTATCGCCGCGTGACGCTGACCGAACTGCTCGAAGCGAAGTAGCACCCCGGCGAACTTGAACGGCGCGAGTCGCCGATCGTCGTCCTGATGCATGAATCGGGTCTCGTCGCTCGTCGGCACTCGATGCGACGGAAGGTCTGCAGAAGGGATGCGATGACGAGGGGGGCGAGGTGATCGAGCGAATTCCCGCCGCTGCCTGATTGAGGTTCGAACCGAAACGCACGCGAAAACGGAAACGACGGATGTCGAGTCAGATCGGTAGTTTTCTGCTCATGCTCCTGCAGCAACTGCCGGAGATGCTCGTCTATCTCGTCGGGTTGGTGGCGACCCTTGTCCTTCGTCGTCGCGCTCCGGTCGCGCTGTCGATCGCGACGATCGGCTTCGGGTGGCTGTTGCTCATGACGTTCGTTCAGCCGCTCCTCTGGCAGGGACTGCTGATGGCGATCGAGGGTTCGCCTCCCGAGCGGATGGCCACGATCTTTCCGATCGCCCCGTCCTGCACGCGCTTCATCAGCTCGATGTAGCCTGGATGATAGCGGCTCTGAAGCCCGGAGACCACGCACAGCCGCTTGGCCTTTGCGGCTTCCACCGCGGCTCGCACCATCTTGATGCCCGCCGGGTCAATGGCGTGCGGCTTCTCCACGAAGACGTGCTTGCCGGCATCCACGGCCGCCTTGAGGTGCAAAGGGTGGAACTTGGCGGCATTGGCGATGATGACGGCGTCCACGCCGGAAGCCAGGACCTTCTTGTAGCAATCGAAGCCGCGGAAGAGGCGGTCGTCTGTTACCTCCACCTGGTCCGGATACTTGGCGCGCAGTTCGGTGCGTTTCTCCTCGGCACGGTCGCGCAGCAGATCGCCCATGGCGTGGATGCGGACGTCCTTGCCGGCATTCATGGCGTTCATCGCGCCCTCCGCGCCGCGCCCGCCGCAGCCGATAACGCCTACCTTGATGACGCCGGAACCTTGCAGAAAGAAGCCGGCCGGCACTGTGGCCAGCAGATCGCGTCTGGTCATGATTGCACTCCTGTTGCCTATCTACGGCGTGCTGTCCACTCTACTGCGTTGCGCAGCAGACGGCGAAAGCCGGGGTTGTGGAAGGTAGCTCCCGAATGGCCAAGTTGTATGTAGATGGTCCGCGCCGTCTTCGCCGGGCCGGCGTAAACCACCGGACGGTCGTTACCCGGGTTCGTGGTCTCCATCAGCACCTCGATGTCCGGCGCATGCCACATAT
>CAZZBI010000357.1:0-5161 GCA_964652385.1 uncultured Pirellulaceae bacterium
GTCCCGACTCTACGCGGCCGGTCTGACCTACTCCTCGGATGCCGATCGACGCGAGCTGCTGCGTCGCGTCACGTTCGACCTGACCGGACTTCCGCCGACGATCGACGAGCTGCACGAGTTCCTGGCCGACGACGCTCCGGACGCCTACGAACGAGTCGTCGATCGCCTGATCGCCTCGCCCCGATTCGGCGAACGGATGGCGCAGCACTGGCTGGACGTCGTCCGCTATGCCGACACGCACGGTTACGAGGTGAACACCGAGCGGCCGAACGCCTGGCCCTATCGCGATTGGTGCATCGAGGCGTTCGATGCCGACCTGCCGTTCGACGAGTTCGTCCGCCGACAGATCGCGGGTGATCTGAGTCGAGACGATCGGGCGACCGGATTCCTGGTGACCGCGGCCGTTCTGCTCCCCGGACAGATCGGCGCCGACGACGTCTCGAAGCGAGCGGCTCGGCAAGATGCGCTCGGCGACATCGTCACCAATATCGGCGAGGCGTTTCTCGGGCTGTCGATCGGCTGTGCCCGCTGCCACGACCACAAGTTCGATCCGATCTCGCAGCGCGACTACTACACGCTGCAGGCGTTCGTCAGCGGTGTGACCTATGACGATCGTCCGCGCTACGACGCCGATTTCGACCGACGCCGGGCCGAAGCCGAATCGCTCCGGCCGCGACTGGCCGAGATCGATCATCGCCTGCTGGCTCATCTGCCGCTCGCCGGCAGCGGCGCCGAGCGCGAAGCGATCGAGTCGACCGTCAATCACGATCGGATCGTTCCGACGCTCGCACGACGCGTCCGCTTCACGATCCTCGAGACGAACCTGTACGAGCCGTGTCTGGATGAGCTGGAAGCGTTCGACTCGTCCGGGCGCAACGTGGCGCTCGCGTCGCTCGGAGCGGTCGCTCGCGCCTCGGGTTCGAAGACCGCCGTCGGGACTCACGAGTTGCCGTTCGTCAACGACGGTCGCTACGGCAATGCCAGCAGCTGGATGTGCGATCGGCCGGACGGAGGCTGGGTCGAGATCGAGTTTCCGCGGGCGACGACGATCGAACGGATCACGTGGGGGCGAGACCGGAACGGAACGTATGACGATCGGACGGCACTCCGCTATCGGATCGATCTCTCGCCGCTGGCGGCGGCCGACGATCCCGACGACACCTCCTGGACGACCGTCGCCGATCACTCGGATCGGCGGCCGCGCGGAGCGTCGGCCGACTCGGGAGCTCCTGTTGAAACCGCGCCGCGGGCGGACGACGAGCCGGCCGAAGTGATGGCGCTGCGCGACGAACGACAGGCGATCGAAGCGGTCCTCGCCTCGGTCGGCTCGCCGCCGCTGATCTTCGGCGGACGATTCGGAACTCCCGATCGCGTCCACCTGCTGAATCGCGGCGATGCGGAGCAGCCGCTCGAGGAGGTCGGCCCGCGGACCGCGGAGCTGTTCGACGAGCGTCTGCCTGCCGTTGCGTTCGGCGGCGATGCTGACGAGTCGGAACGTCGGGCCAAGCTGGCCGACTGGCTCGCCCATCCCGATCATCCGCTCCCACGACGCGTCATCGCGAATCGTCTGTGGCAATGGCACTTCGGCGTCGGCCTGGTCGAGACCTCGAGCGATCTGGGGCGGATGGGGACCGAACCGACGCATCCCGAGCTGCTCGATCATCTGGCCTCGCGGCTGCTCGACGCGGACGGCTCGCTCAAGCAGCTGCATCGCCTGATCGTCCGCTCGACCGCGTATCGTCAGTCGCATCGAGTCGCCGCGCCCGGTTCCGAACGGGATGCCGACGCGCGGCTGTTGTGGCGATACCCGCAGCGACGTCTGGAAGCCGAGGCGATTCGCGACGGGATGCTTGCCGTTTCGGGGCGACTGAATCTGCACCGAGGGGGCCCGGGATTCGATCTGTTCGGCGGTCGAGGGGGGCTGAGCGGCTTTCCAATTCTCGAGTCGTTCGACGCACCGGGCTGTCGACGCATGATCTACGCGCACAAGATCCGCATGGAAAAGGCAGACGTGTTCGGCACGTTCGATTGTCCCGATGCGGGCCAGTCGACGGCGCGCCGACGCCAGTCGACGACGCCGATCCAGGCACTGGCGCTCTTCAACAGTCCGTTCGTGATGACCGAAGCGGCCGAGTTCGCGAAGCGGATCCGCCACGAACTCGCGTCCCTCGAGGCAAGCGATGCGGAGCGCGTCTCGGCCGAGGTCGACCGGGCCTTCGAGCTGGCGATGGCGCGGCGGCCGGACGAAACGGAACGGGAGTTCTGCGAGGCCTTGGTGCGCGAGTCAGGACTCGAACAGCTCTGTCGCGTCCTGTTCAACGGCAACGAGTTCCTGTTTCTTCCCTGAGTCGAATCGGACGGGTGCGATGAGTCTGGAGCATCTTTCTCGTGCCGGGCGAAGCCTGCTCGATCGACGACGCTTCCTGCACGACGCCGGGAGCGCGCTCGGTTCGATCGCGCTCGCGTCGCTGTTGGCTCACGAAGGCCTGTTGGCCGCGGACGGCGCGGCGATCGATCCGTCTCGCCCCTACGCCCCTCGCGCGCCGCATCGATCGCCCCGAGCCAAGAATGTGCTCGTGATCTTCTGCGCCGGTGCGGTCAGTCAGCTCGAGACCTGGGACTGGAAGCCGAAGCTGCTCGAGTGGGACGATCGGCCGCTCCCCGGAGGTCCGGCGGTCACGTTTCAGGGACCGGCGGGAAACCTGGCCAAGCCGCAATACCGGTTTCGGCCGCGAGGCGAAACGGGAAAGTGGGTTTCGGACCTGATTCCGCATCTGGCCGAACTGACCGACGACATCGCCTTCGTCCACTCGCTGACCAGTCGGACCAACACGCATGGACCGGCGGAGAACTTCCTGTCGACCGGCTTCGTCGCCGACGGCTTCCCGAGTCTCGGGGCGTGGTTGTCGTATGCGTTGGGGAGCGAGAACGCCGATCTGCCGGCCTTCGTCGCGATCCCCGATCCGCGAGGGATTCCGCAGGCGAGCGTCAACAACTGGGGGCCCGGCTTCCTGCCGGCCGAGTTCCAGGGGACCGCGTTCAGCGCCTCGGATCCGATCCGCCACTTGAGTCGGCCGGGTTCGGTCGATGCGGCGGCCGATCGAGCGGCTCGCGCGGCGCTCGACGAACTGAATCGTCGCCACCTGGAACTCAATCCCGGCGACAACCGCCTGGCGGCGCGCATCGCGAGCTACGAACTGGCGGCACGCATGCAGACCGCCGTGCCGGAACTGGCCGACCTGTCGACCGAAACGGCGGCGACCCTTCGCGACTATGGTGCGGACGACGAATCGAATCCGCTGCGGGCGTCGTTCGCCCGCAATTGCCTGCTGGCTCGACGACTGATCGAACGGGGAGTCCGTTGCGTCCAGCTGTTCAACGGCGCGTATGCGAGCGCCGGAGAACTGAACTGGGACGGCCATTCGAAGCTCAAGGAACAGTACGACCGGCATGCGTCGATCCTGGATCGCCCGACCGCCGCGCTGATCCGCGATCTCGAACGGCGCGGACTGCTGGAAGAGACGCTGGTGGTCTGGTGCACCGAGTTCGGTCGGATGCCGTTCTTCCAGAAGGGGGCTCAGGGGCGCGACCACAACCCGGACGGTTTCACCTGTTGGATGACCGGCGCCGGAGTGAAGAAGGGGACCAGCTACGGCATCACCGACGAACTCGGCACGCGGGCGATCGACGAGATCACGACGCTCTACGACTTCAACGCGACGATCCTGCACCTGATGGGACTCGATCACACGCGACTGACCTACTCGCACAACGGCTTCGAACGCCGGTTGACCGACGTTCACGGCCATGTGATCGACGCGATTCTGGCCTGAGTTCCTCGTGCCCGGCCGAGCGATCCGACCGAGCGGACTAGGCGATCAGATCGCGGACCACCGAGCCGGCGATATCGGTCAGACGGAAGTATCGCCCCTGGTACTTGTGCACCAATCGTTCGTGGTCGATCCCCATCAGATGCAGCATCGTCGCGTGCAGATCGTGCACGTGGACCGGCTGCTCGAGGATGTTGTAGCCCCAGTCGTCCGTCAGTCCGTGCGCGTAGCCGGGACGAACGCCGCCGCCGGCCATCCACAGACTGAAGCAGCGCGGATGATGGTCGCGGCCGTAGTTGTTCGCCGACATCTTCCCCTGGCAGTACGCCGTCCGACCGAATTCCCCTCCCCACACCACCAGCGTGTCGTCCAGCAATCCTCGCCGTTTCAGATCGGTGACGAGCGCGGCCGAGGCTCGATCGGTCTGGCCGCATTGTCGCGAGATCCCTCCGACGACGTCGCCGTGCTGATCCCATCCCTGGTGGAAGAGCTGCACGAAGCGGACATCCCGCTCGATCAGTCGCCGAGCCAACAGACAGTTCGCGGCGTACGTGCCGGGAGTCCGCGCGTCGTCGCCGTAGAGCGCGAACGTCTCGTCGGTCTCGTCCGACAGATCGATCGCCTGCGGAACGCTGGTCTGCATCCGGAACGCCATCTCGGACTGCACGATCCGCGCTTCGGTTTCGGGATCGAACTCGCGGTCGGCCTGAAAGCCGTTCAGCCGACCGAGCGCGTCGAGCATCGAACGCCGCGTCTCGGCCGACACGCCGTCGGGATTGCTCAGATGCAGCACCGGCTCCTTCCCCGAGCGGAACTGCACTCCCTGATGTTCGCTCGACAGGAATCCGGAGCCCCACAATCGCGAGTACAACGGCTGATCGCGCGACGCGTTCTTCGACACCAGCACGATGAAGGCGGGGAGATCGTCGTTCATGCTCCCCAAGCCGTACGACGCCCAAGCTCCCATCGACGGTCGCCCCGGAATCTGGCTCCCGCTGCAGAAGAAGGTGATCGCCGGGTCGTGATTGATCGCTTCGCTGTGGATCGTCCTGACCAGGCAGAGATCATCCGCGATCCCGCCGGTGAACGGGAGCAGCTCCGAGATCTCGAGTCCCGACTCGCCCCAGCGGCGGAAGTCGGTGAAACTCCCCGCCATCGGCAGCGAGCTCTGATTGCCGCTCATCGTCGACAGCCGCTGATCGCCGATCACCTCCTTCGGCAACGGCTGACCATGGCCTCGACGGAGCACCGGCTTGAAGTCGAACGTCTCCAGATGCGACGGCCCACCCGACTGGAACAGGTAGATGACTCGTTTCGCTCGCGCCGCAAAG
>CAZZBI010000358.1:0-5151 GCA_964652385.1 uncultured Pirellulaceae bacterium
GCTCGAGCCCGCTCGACGCGTTCGACCGCCTGGAAGTCCTCGAAGCGACCGCCGAGGCGTCGATCCGCACGCGCGCGATCGGGCGTCTGCATGCGATGCCCGATCACGTGATCGCCGATCTCGATCGCGCGTTCGGTTTCGCCTGACCCGATCAGGACCGGCAACGCGAGCGACGAATCGACTCGCGCCGCCGGCTCCTTTCCCTTCGTTGCGCGTCTCTACGTGCGAAACGACGCGATGCCGAGCACCGGAGTCGGCCGGATCGCGCCGACGCTTCCGGCTCCGATTCCGACTCGTCCTCACCAGGGGCGGTAGCTCTCGACACTCGTCGGCGCCAGGTAGCCGATCTTCAGTCGATAAGCCAGGGCGCGAGCTGCCGTGTCCCAGTGAGAAGGATACGGGACCGTCACTTCGGTCCGCGTTTCGACATGCCCGTCGAGCAGCGCGACGTTCGCCGTCCGACCGAGATGGCGGAACTGGGTATTCGGTGCCGCGAACGGATCGTCGGGGCCCCACAGATAGAAATTCTGCGTTCCGCGCGGCGCCGTGACCGAACCGTAGGGGAGCTCGATCCGCGCGGCGTCGGACATCACGATCGTCCGACTGGTCGCCGGGAACGAAGCGAACGTCGTCTCGACCTGCCCCTCGGTCCAGACTCCGCCGGATTCGGTCCATCGAGCCTGGCCGAGATTCAGGTTGTAGCCGTAGCCGCCGCTGGCACCGTCGTAGAGCGGCGCGATCTCGCCGGCGTCCAGCAGCGGGCAGCGCTGCACGGCCGCGTTCCCTTCGATCCAGGGAGCGAGCAATCCGCGGCGCGGATCGGCCGTCGCCGCTGCGAAGTCGACCGTCGCGAACCAGGTGACCTGAGTCGGCCAGGACGAAACGAGATTGGCCGGCGGGAGCTTGGCGTGCACGTCGTGATACAGATGGACGGCCAGCACGTTCTGACGCAGGTGATTGGCGCACTGGACGCGCGCCGCGGCACTGCGAGCCGCCTGGACCGCCGGCAGGAGCAGCGCCATGAGGACGCCGATGATCGCGATCACCACGAGCAGTTCGACCAACGTGAAGGCGGTGCGCGCAACGACACGCGTTGCGGGCGAACGAGAGAGACGGGCCATGACGTTCCTTTCCCGTCGCATCGCGGAACGTACGCCGCGACACGACTCCAGATCCGAATGGCTTGCGACCGCACGGCGCGCTACCGAGGCGCGGCCGATGACGGCGACAAGACGAACTCGGGCGATCGTCGCCGAGCCGAGACCGACGGTCTCCTCCAACCCGCACGACGATCCGCGGCGAAAGGGCCTGCCCGCGCAGGCGATGCGATCGTCCGACGACGATGCGCTCGCTTTCTCCTCGAGTCGGTAGGTCTTCTGGCTTCTCGGCTGTTCGCGCCATCCCTTCTCGTCGATCGGTCCGCCTGGCCCGGCGCGAACGATCGTCAATGGGTTTCGAGGAAGCGTCCCCGAGAAGCGGCGCGACATGGTCGCCGAGTCACAGCGGCGGGGCCGCCCCGGTTTCGCACCGGGTTCCCTGTTACGTCCGAAAGCGCCTCGCAAGGGCCTCTCGAACCACCGGACTCTGGTCGCCAAGTCTAGACCGATGCCGGTCGATCGCCTAGCGGACGCTCGTTCGCCGTCACCAGGACCGGCGACGAGTCGACGCGACGCACTCAATCCCGTGCCTCGTCCGCCGCAGCGCCTCGGCGAGAGAACCTCCGGCCGTTCCCTCGGTCGTCCCTCGGCGTTCTCTTCGGCGCCTTGCGTACCGTCCTGTCGCGCGCCGACGCCGCACGATTCCTGGGCGCGGAGCAGCGATTTCGGTCGATCGGGACTGTCGCAGCGGATCGATCGGTCGGATAATCGTTCCGCTTCGATCCCGAACCCTGCAGTCGACGATGATGCGACTCGCCGGCAATCTGCCGAACTATCCGGCTCGCCTGTCGAGCCTCTGCTACCTGCTGCTGATGATCGGCGGCGGGGTGGTGCTGGCGCTCCCGATCTCCCGAGCGCGGAACGAACCGCTCGCGCCGATCGATTGCCTGTTCACGGCAACCAGCGCCGTCAGCGTCACCGGACTGGGAGTCGTCAGCACGCGCAACGACTTCTCGCTGTTCGGACAGTTCGCGATCCTCGCTCTGATCCAGATCGGCGGGATCGGGATCATGACGCTGACGACCTTCTTCGTCTTCCAGCTTCGGGAGCGGGCGAGTCTGCGTCATCAGGCGATCGTCGGCGAGACGCTGGGGGTCAAGGGCATGACCGACCTCGGCTGGGTCTTGAGAACGGTCGTGCTCGGAACGCTGGTGTGCGAGGCGATCGGCGCGTTCGCCTTGTATCCGGTCTTCCTGACTCGACATCCCCCAGCCGATGCGGCTTGGCACGCCGTCTTTCATGCCGTCTCGGCCTACTGCAACGCGGGCTTTGCCCTCCAGGACGACAGTCTGGTCGCCTACGCCAGTTCGCCATGGTGTAACGCGGTCGTCGCCGCGCTGATCGTCGTCGGCGGGATCGGATTTCCGGTGCAGCTCGATCTGCTCCGGGCCTACCGTGACCTGAGACGACGTCGGCGCCCCGACCTGCAACTCCATTCGAAGCTGACGCTGCTGGGCTATCTGGTCTTCTTCGCCGTCGGTCTCGTGACGACCGCCTGGTTCGAGTGGCGCGGGGCGCTATCGCATCTGGCTCCGTCCGACCGCCTGATCGCAGCCGCGTTTCACAGCGTCAGCTGCCGAACTGCCGGCTTCAACACGGTCGATCTGACGACGATGGCTCCGGCGTCGCTGTTGGTCTCGATGATCCTGATGACGATCGGAGCCGGTTCCTGCTCGTGCGGCGGAGGGGTCAAGGTTTCGACGGTGATGGTGCTGCTCGGCCATTCGCTGGCACGTCTGCGCGGTCGCCATCACCTGAATCTGTTCCGACGCACGATCTCCGGCTCGCTGATGGAGCGAGCCTTGGCATCGACGATGGTCTTTCTGGTGATTGCCGGCGTCTGCCTGACGGCACTCCTGTCGTTGCCTCGCGCCACCGGCGATCTCCCCGACGAGACGACCTTCCTGGTCGATGCGTTCGAGGTGGTGTCGGCGCTCGGGACGGTCGGATTGTCGATCGGCGCCACGGCCGAGCTGTCCGAGGCGGGGAAGCTGCTGGTGATCGTCCTGATGTTTTTCGGTCGCGTCGGACCGATCGTCGTCTTCTCGGGCGTTTCCCTCCCCCGCGGCGGCCGGCAACTGGAGTATGCCCACGAGGAGCCGCTGCTCGGTTGAGCGGTCGACCTGCGGAGTTCCCCCCATGGCTCAACGTCGTTTCGTCGTCATCGGTCTCGGATCGTTCGGATCGTCGGTCGCACGGCGACTGCATCGGGACGGTTGCCGCGTCACCGGAGTCGATCGCAACCGGCAATACGTCGAAGCGCTCAAGGACCAGCTGTACGAGGCGGTGGTCGGCGACGCGCGATCGGGCGAGATCCTCAGCCAACTCGATCTCGCCGGTGCCGACGGCGTGATCGTCTCGCTGGGCGAGGATCTGACCGCGTCGATGCTGGCGGTGCTGCACTGCCGCGAGAACAAGGCGCGCAACCTGATCGTCAAGGGGATCTCGGAGGAGCACGGCCGGCTGCTGAGGATGATGGGAGTCGAGCGAGTCGTCTTCCCCGAGCGGGAGTTCGCCGAACATCTCGGTCGGCAGCTCGCCTTCCCGAACGTGCTCGACCTGATTCCTCTGGATGATCGCTTCAGCATCGTCGAGATCGCTGTCCCGGAATCGATGCTCGGCAAGTCGTTGGGTCAGGCGGAACTGAAGCGACGCCACGGCATCTGGATCATGGGGGTCAAGGAGACGCTGACCGGGAAGATGAACCTGCTGCCGTCGACCGAGTTCGTGCTGCAGCCCGACCAGATCCTGTTGGCCCTCGGTGATGCGGATCGGATCGAGAAGTTCCGCCGCGTGCGCTGACTCGAAAATCGGGACCGCCGCCGCAGCGACAAGTGAACGGCCCCTCGCCTCCGCTACCTCAGCCCCTCGGTCACCACCCCGCCTCCGTGAGAAAACGTCCGGCCGGTGACCTCTCGTCGCCTCAGCGATTCGCCTCAGCGTCTCGAGTCGGCGTTCTCGACCGAGCTCAGGCGATGATGTCGTGGATGACGTTCCCCGCCAGATCGGTCAGACGGTAATCGCGACCGGCGTGGCGATAGGTCAGTCGTTCGTGATCGAAGCCCATCAGCCGCATGATGGTCGCATGCAGGTCATGGACGTGAACCGGGTTCTCGAGCGCCTGGAAGCCGAACTCGTCGGTCGACCCGTAGATCGTCCCTCCCTTGATGCCGCCGCCGGCCATCCAGACGGTGAAGCCGTAGTGATTATGGTCGCGCCCGTTGATCTTGCCGGCGTTCGCTCCGGCCTGAGGCAATTCGACGGTCGGCGTCCGTCCGAACTCTCCGCCCCAGATCACCAGCGTCTCGTCGAGCAGCCCCGAAAGCTCGAGATCGCTCAGTAGCGCCGCGATCGCGCGATCGACCTGTCCGGCCAAGGCGCGGTGATTGACTTCGATGTCGTCGTGGTTGTCCCACGGCTGACCTGCGCCGTGCCAGACCTGCACGAATCGGACGCCTCGCTCGACCAAGCGCCGGGCGATCAGGATCTGTCGCGCCTGAACGCCGTCGCCGTACGCTTCGAGCACATGCTTCGGTTCGCGCGACACGTCGAACGCCTCCGACGCCTCGCTCTGCATACGGTACGCCAGCTCATACGACTGGATCCGCGCTTCCAACCGAGGGTCGGCCTGCCGCGACGCCTGATGCCGGCGATTGAACTGCTGCAGCAGATCGAGCTGTCGGCGCTGCGTCGCCAGATCGTCGTGCGGGTTGCGGACGTTCTCGATCAGCTTCTCGATCTCGGCATGTTGCGTGTTGACGTAGGTCCCTTGGTAGACCCCCGGAAGAAACGCGGTCTGCCAGTTCTGCGTCTCGAGAATCGGATAGCCCCCCGGGCACATCGCGACGAAGCCGGGGAGGTTGCGGTTCTCGGTGCCGAGTCCGTAGGTCAGCCATGACCCCATGCTCGGACGGACTTGCCGCGACTCGCCGCAGTTCATCAGCAGCAGCGACGGTTCGTGGTTCGGCACGTCGGCGTGCATCGAGCGGATGAC
>CAZZBI010000359.1:0-5148 GCA_964652385.1 uncultured Pirellulaceae bacterium
CGGCGAGCATGCGGCGCAGCGTCATGCTCGATCGTCCGCCGATTTCTGGCTCGATTCGATCACGACGACCGCCGCCGCCGCCATCGGTCTGGCCGATCGATTCGGCGTGCTGGCCGCCGGCCGGGCTTGGCTCCCTTGCGTCATCGAACTTCCGCACGACGCGCCGGCTCGGCCGAGTGCCGAGTACCTGCTGCGCGAAATCAGGAGCGAGCCGCGCCCGCTGGTCGAACCTCCCAGCGGGATGCCTCGCTTCGGCTGAGCGGGCATCACGTTGGGGCAAGCGTCGGAGCGCCGCTGATCAGTCGCGCGAATCGATCCTCTCTCGTGCTCAGTCCCCTCCCGAATCCGATCGGTCCACCCCGCCGCGTTCTTCGGATCCCGAACGCCCGTCGGCAGGGAGGCATCGCTTCGCCAGCGAGACGATCGTTCTGCCGGCCGCGCGATAGACCAGCGCGGCGAGCGGGCGGGAACCGGTACCGCCGAGATCCCGGACCTTGTCGAGCCAGCTCGCGGGGATCCCTCGCTTCTTCCATTCGACCGTTCCTCCGTCGAGATCGCGCAGGGCTCGGCGCAGGCGTTTCGGGTCGAGCCCTTCGTTCCGCTCGATCCGAAACCAGGCGCCGCAGCGTTCGGCGATCCGCAGCGCGTCGTCGTCCGGGAAGTCGCCCGGTCGCTCGCCGCATGCCAGGTACCCCCCTTCGCGCGACGTCCGAGTCGCCGGGAGAGCGACACCAAGCGCGCCGATCGCGTCGGCCGCAAAGCAGGCCGCATGCGGCTCGAACAGGTACGAGCCGGGTTCGGGAGGAGCATCGAGGACCGGCAGCTCGGCCGTCGATGTCGGCCGAAAACGAAACGTGACCGGCTCGGCCCGTTCGAGCAGCGTCACCTGGCGCCAGCCCGATTCGCGCAGCGACGGCGCGCACCAGACCAGTTGCTGCTTGCATTCGCCGTCGTCGCCGATCCACTCCCGTTCGCCGTACGGCTCGAACGAGGACAGATCGGACGCCGGCGCCTCCTTCAGACAGCCGACAGGAAGCGTGGTCATCAGCTGTCGGAGCCAATCGAGCGGAGGCGAGTGGTGTTCGACGGTGATCGAGCGCCGTTCGTCGACGCGCCGATCCGGATCGCAGTGCCAGGCGGTGACGGTCGCTCCGACCGGTCCGAGAAGCCGAACGACGTCGTTGCTGCGTGCCGCACCTGGATCGCATTCGGCGCGGTCGTCGTCGGCTGATCCGCTCGACCCCAGATCGAGCGTCAGCAGTTCGATCCGATCGGTCAGCGCGTGATCGGCGATCGTGCCGCGGAGCAGTTCGATCAGCAGCGGATCCCGTTCGACGGCGATGGTCGGGACGCGCTGCGCCATCGCGATCAGATCACCGCCGATCCCGCAGCCGAGATCGATCCAGCGTCGCTGCGAGGCGGGATCGAGTCGATCGAGGCGTTCCGCCTTGTAGCGGGCGATCCGCGACGAGCTGGCCTGCTGGAGTCCTCGCTCGGTCAGCCACCAGCGCTCCGGGGCGTCGAGTTTCCGAGCCGCGCGGCGGCGCAGTTCGCGGAGCCGCTCGATCAGGCCGCGTCCTTCGGCCGGATCGTGTCGCGAGTCGAACGCCACGCGGCCGTCGAGCACCTGGCGCCCCGCGTCGGACAGCACCCAGCGGAGGGCGAGCCGCTCGGCCGAATTCCGATCGTTCATCCGGCGGCCCCCTCCGACACCGCCGGATCGACCACCCGCTCGAGTCGCCACGAGCAAGGGATCGCAATCCACGAACCCGCGCTCTCGCTTTCGGTTTCGTCGTTCGTCATCATTTTTACGAAATCTCTTTCCGTCCGGTCGACACGCGTCGCGGGGGGTTGCCGATCGTGCCGAATCGCTCATCCGTTCGTCTGGCGGTCTCGCTCTACGCGGTGTCGACCGGAGCCGTGCTCTTCAGCCTGGCGATCTTTCGGCTGATCAGCTTCTTCATCATGCCGTCGATCTTTTTCGACCTGCTGCTGATCTGCTTTCCGATCGGCGCCGTGGCGGCGGTACTGACCAAGACCGATCCGGAGCGCGGCTACGGCCGAGCGCTGCCGATCCTGCAGGCCGCGATGATCGCCACGTTCGCCGCGACGTTGTCGCTGAAGTACTTCGACTCGATGCGCGGCAATCTCCTCTTCGGCCAGTCGCCGCTGTCGTTGTACCTGCAGATCGCCGCCTTCGCGCTCCTGTACGCCCCGTTCTTCCTGGTCTACGGCGGGACCGAATATCTCGGGTACCTGGCGGGACGGGCGTCGCTCGAGCGGCGGATGAACGGCGTCTATGCCCTCGTCCTGTTCGGAGCGGCGAGCGCCTTTCTCCTGTCGCTCGCCCAGGAGTACGTGGGCATCACCCGGCTGCTGCTGGTGTCGATCGGCCTGCTGACGATCGCCAAGGGCGCGCTCTTTCCCGAGCGACCGGTTCGCCGCGCCCTGGAGGGGATCGTGATCGTGACGCTGCTGGCGCTTCCGTCGGTCGACGGCTACTTCATGCGGCAGTTCAAGAGCGACAAGAGCTTTTCGGTGGCCGCCTATATCCGCAATCACGCCGGTCGCCCCGGCTCGGACGGCCGTCCCGCCGAGGTCCGTTCGCTGCACGAAGGTTGGGGGCGTTACTCGTACTTCGAGGTGCTGGAGGTCAAGGACCGGGACCATCACGTGTTGTGGGGCTTCTACAACGACATGAGTCAGTGGGCGTATCACCCGGGAGCGACGACCGAGCGGGGCTTTCGGGAAGCGGTGCTGCAGCCGTTCGTCGCCGGAGCCGACAGCGTCGCGATCATCGGCGCCGGCGGGGGACGCGACGTCAAGCTCGCGCGCCAGGCCGGAGCCGAGCGGATCCTGGCGGTCGAGGTCGAGCCGGCGGTACCGGCGGTCCTGCGCGGCAAGCTCCGCGAGGCGTTCGAAGCGGTCTACGATCAGCCCGGCGTGACGCTGCATGTCGGCGACGCGCGCACCTGGCTCGAACGCCACGACGACCGCTTCGACGCGATCTTCTTCTGGAGCGTCGGCGGCTATCCCCAGCTGATGCTCGAACCGGGGAACATGATCCGGACGCGGGAATCGCTGACCGAGATGCTCGCGCATCTGACTCCCGACGGTTGCTTCTTCATGGGGTACGACCAGGCGCTCGATCCCGACATGGTGCTGCTTCGCCAGTACGCCACCACGCTCGAACAGGCCGGCGCCGACGTCGTCGCCTTTTCGTACGGCGACCCGGGACTGGAGTTCGCGCTGATCGCGTTCTCGCCCGAGGCGACCGTCGAACGGAAGCAGGCCTGGCGCGACTTGCTGCAACGGTTACCGCGCGAGGCGATCGGCGAACCGATCCGCCGGATTCCGGACGAACAGCTGGTGCAGCCGAACTTCACGCCGGTCACCGACGACCGGCCGTACTTGGGAGGAAACATCCGCAATGTGCTGACCGTCGACGGCATCCGCCAGCTCTTCTATCTGATCGGGACGAGCCTGGCGCTCGCCATCGGCGTCATTCTCTGGCTGTTGCCGACCGACGAGTCGAATCGGCGACCGCCGCCGAGCATTCAGGGGGTCTCGGTCCTGCTCGGCATGAACTTCATCCTGCTCGAACATCTGCTGGTGCTCGAGATCTTCCGCTCGAAGTACATGTACGCCGATTCGCTGATGCAGGGGATGGTCCTGTATCTGACGATCACCGCGCTCGGCAGCGTCCTGCTCTCGCCGCGTCGCGTCGGACCGTTGACGGTCATCAGTTGGATCGGACCGCTCGTCTGGCTCGTCGTCCCTTCGCTCGGCGGCAGTCTCGCGGCGATCGGCGCGCTGCTTCTGGCGACGCTCGTCACCGGCTTCCTGTTTCCGTCGATCTTCGAACGTTGGTCCGAATCGCGTCTGCACATCTTTGCGCTCGACGCGTTCGGTGCGGCGATCGGAGCACTGATCGCGTTCTTCGTTCCCCTGCTGTTCGGCCTGACCGCCTTTCGGACGGTGGCGCTCGTCGGGTATCTGATCACCTCGATCGCCGTGCTGTCGGTCGCCTTCCCGCGAGGCCGGCCCCTTGCCGACCGCTCGTCCTGATCCCTCGGCGAGCCGTCGGGGATCCCCGTATCGCGAGCCGAAGCGGCACCGTTACAATTTCTGCTCGCGGTCGGATCGTTCGCCACCGGTCAGGTGCGGTCGACCTTCGTTCGGAGTCGTTTCGATGCTCGCTTCGTCGCCGTCGGCCTCGGGTCTTTTCATTCCGCCTTTCGGTCGGCCGATCGTCGCCCGGCTCGCAACCGTCGCGATTGCGCTGGCGGTCGCGGCGACGTCCCCCGGTTCGATCGCCGCACAGGAGCCGGCCGACCTGCCGGGGCTGATGCGAGCGGTGCGCGAAGTCGACCGTTTCGGCGAAGGGCATCGTGAAGCGAGCGAAGCGGTCGCGGCTCTGTCCCGACTCCCCTCCAGCCGGATTCCTCAGGTCCTCGGCATGATGGGAGACGTCTCGCCGTTGGCCGCCAATTGGTTCCGCGCCGCGGTCGAGGCGAGTGCCGATCGGGATCCGCAGGGGGTTCCCGTCGAGGAGCTGAAGCGGTTTCTCGAAGATCGAACGCAAGGGGGCGCGGCGCGACTGTTGGCGTTCGACCTGATCGTCGATCGACAGCCGGAGTTTCGCGAGTCGGTCCCGAGTTTTCGGGATGACCCCTGCCTCCCCCTCCGCTTCATGGCGATCGGGCGCGGCATGCAGGAGGCGGCCGAACTGGTCAAGGCGGGAAAGAACGAAGAGGGTTCGTCGGCCTACGAGGGGCTGCTCGAAGCAGCCCGCAATCCCGACCAGATCAACGCGATCGCCGACGCGCTCGAAAAGCTCGGAGCGCCGGTCGACCTGACCGCCCACTACGGATTCATCACCCGTTGGCACCTGATCGGACCGTTCGACAATCGGGACAAGATCGGCTTCGACGCCGTCTATGCTCCGGAAAAGGAGCTCGACCTCGCCGCGACGGTCGACGGCAAGGAAGGTCCCGTCTCGTGGATCGATCACGCCTCCAGCCTGCCGCTCGGCGTCGTCGACCTGAACGTGGCGATCGGCAAGCACATGGGAGCGGTCGCGTATGCGGTGACGACCGTCACGGTCGACGAACCGACGACCCTCGACGTTCGCCTGGGGACTCCCAA
>CAZZBI010000360.1:0-5127 GCA_964652385.1 uncultured Pirellulaceae bacterium
CGACATATCAGAAGGGAGTCGCGGCGGAAGAGGGCTGAGCGTCATCACGAATCGCGGTCGGTCGCCGCTCGGGCGACCGGCCGCATCGATGCGCACCCGTAGTGACTCGCGACATGGCGTCGCACGGACGCCGGTCGGCGACCCCCGAAGGCGCCTCAGTCGGTCAGGTGCGCCCGGACTCGTTCGCGCCAGGTCGCGAGCTCGAGTTCGCCGAACGCTCCCAATCGTCCGAGCTGCTGAGTCAGTCGATCGCGCGCTGCGCCTTCGCTCGCGTCCCGTTCGGCGGCGAGCGTCGCGTGCCGCTCGATCACCTGACGCTTCGCCGTCCGATACGCCTCGGCCACCGGTTCGGGCCAACCGGCCGCGAGCGTCTCGAACGCCGCCAGCTCGTCGTCGCTCCAGCCGACCTCGCTTCCCGACGCGGCAGCGAATCCGCAGCAGGTACCGATCAGTCCGGCGGCCGACAGCGCCCAAGCCTCGTCGGCCGGCAACGCATGTTCGGGCCCGACCGGCAGATGCTCGGCCGCCGCTCGCAGATGCGTCAGCGAGTCGGCGTAGCGGCGAGTCAGTCCGTTCTGCCAGGCGAGGGCCAAACGAGCCGACGGCTCGTCCGGACGACGCCCCGCGACACGTTCCAACAGGCGTCGCGCCTCGGCGGTCCTCGAGTGCTTCAGGTTGACGATGGCGAACGCCAGGTCGGCATCGGGCTGATCGGCGCACGCCGCGGCGGCGCGATCGTAGGTGGCGGCGAACGCCTCGTCGTACCGCCCGGATTCGACCGCCGCCAACAGTTCGAGGACCAGCGGCGCCGCGGTCGGCTGCAGTCGCGGCGGGCGGGCATCGGGAATGAAGCGAGTCGGCGTCGACGACGCGACTCGATGTTCGGTCGCGAGCGCCCCGACGAGCTCGGGAAGTCGCGAGCCCAACTCCGCCGCGTCGACCTGACCATCGAAGTTCGTATCGGCGGCCCCCGACAAGGCGCGGCAGAGCGCGGCGGTGAAGAGCGACGGCCGGTCGCCGCCCAGCCGGACCGCACGTTCCCCCCGAGCATTCCCGGCAAAGACGTCGACGCGCGTCGAGACCGGATGCGCAGGCGATCGCTTCAGCACCTCGACCCACTCGGCGGTCGACGGTTCCAGACGACGGTCTTCGCCGGCCGATTCGTGGCCCGTCTCGAGCAGCAGCAGCGTCTGGCGCGTCCCGATCGCTTCGAGGCGCGCCAGCAGTTCGCGCAGCGACAGGCCGGTATCGCTCATGCGCGCCGGTTCGAACTCCGCCGTCGCCAGCCACGGCTCGCGCCGCTCGTCCGCAAAGCCGTGACCGACGTAATAGACGATCAGCTGATCTCCCTGAGCGATCCGACTCGCCAGTCGTGCGACCGCATCGAGCACCTCGAGCTTGGTCGGATTCGTCAGACGGATGCGACGATCGGTACCGATCCGATACTCTCCGGTGAGCACGGCGTCGATCGCGTCGAGATCGGACATCGCGTGGGGAACAGGCGAGACGCCGGTGCCGCCGCTCGAATCGCAACCGATCAGCAGGGCCCAACGATCGGGAGCGGGGATCGGAGTCAGGATCAGTCGTTCGGCGACCGCATCGACCAGATCGACCGACGCATGCAGCACTTCGATCCGATCCCCGACGCGGACCGCATCGCGAGTTCGGGCGATCGGCGCCGCTCCCGCACCGCTCCGTTCTTCGACGGCGACTTCGGGCCCGACGGCGAAGCGGATCTGCGAGTTCGCGTCGTCGCCCTGCACCGTCAACGACGAACGATCGGGGGCGATCGCCGCGACGATTCCCGCGGTCGACAGCTTGCGGACCACTCGTAGCGCATCGACCTCCGCCGCGTGCGTCGCCGTCACTTCGTCTCCCGCACGAACGTCGGAGAGTCCGAACGTCTTGCCTCCCGGCAGCGTCGCGACCGAGTTCAGCGTCAGGGTCGCTTCGGGAGCCAACCTAAACGGAATCGGCTCCGCTTCCCCGGCGATTCTCAACCAGAGCGTGCGTGCATCGCCGTCGATCCGCTCGACCTTCCCCGCGGTCTCGGTGATGCGCGACGCGTCGATCGAGACGGCGACCTTCCGATCTCCCTGGCGATTCCAGGCGACCGTCGCGCGGTCGCCGTCGGCGAGATCTTCCAGGCGGATCGGTCGTCCGCTGCGCACGTCGCGGCCGTTCAGGCGGAGCGGGATCGAGTCGGGGACGTCGATCACGAGCGAACCGTCGGTCGAGTCGGCCAGTTCCAGTCGCGCGTTGGTCCGGTCGACTCGCACGATCGGGCTCGAGGTCGTGGCGACTTCGGGGCGAGTCGCCTTGAGCATCAGGAAGTCCTTCCCCTCGCGAATCGTCAGTTCGTCACCGGGGCGAAGATCGCCGAGGGACGACGCCGCGCCGTTGAGCGTCAGTTCGTCGCGCTCGCCGATGCGAAGCGCGACCGGGGCTCGTGTCGCGCTCTCTCCGGGGGCCGAAGGGGCTTCGGTCGTCGGGCCCTCTTCGGGGCCGACGATCAGTTCGCCGCGATCGAGATCGATGCGGCGAATCACCGAACGGACCGGCAGACGCGGCCCGCTCGCTTCCCGTCGCTGGCCTCCCGACGGAATGAAGGCCATCGCGACCGTCGCGGTCAGGCTGATGCCGATGGCGACGAGCGCCCATTTGCGGCGCCGCTGCGCCCGGACTCGCTCCGCCTGACGTTCCGCTTCCTCGGCCGCGCGGATCGCGTCGGGGTCCTTCCCCTCATGTCGCGCCTTGAGATCGAACAGGACCTGTTCGGCATCGCGGTAACGCCGCTTCGGATCCTTTTCGATCAGCCGCTGGATCACCTTCGCGAGATCGTCGGGAACCCCTTCGAGCACGCGGCCGATCTCGGGCAATCGCCGATCGGAGCTGGTGTGCCACATCATCCAGGCGACCTGCGGGTCGCGACCGAACATCTGCAGCCCGGGAAAGAGCGATTCGAAGTGCTCGCCGCAGAGCAGCTCGTAGGCGGCAAAGCCGAGCGAGTAGAGATCGCTGTGCGGACCGACCTGGCCGAACTGATCCGAGATCACTTCGGGAGCCATGTACTTGGTCGTTCCCTTGACGGCCGATCCTTCGTCGTGCGAGAGCCGACGAGCGATGCCGAAGTCGCCGAGCTTGACGCGTCGATTCTTGTCGAGCAGCAGGTTGGTCGGCTTCACGTCGCCGTGCACGATGCCGTTCTTCTGCAGGAACTGCAGCGCCTGGCACATGTAGATCAACGTCAGACGCAGGTCCTCGACATCGATCGGCTTGCCGGCGAGCTGCTGGCGAAGGCTGCCGCGAGCCAGTTCGAGGATCAGCCAGCCGCGCTCGCGGACCAGGTCGTAGAGCGTCATCACGTAGGGATGTTCCAGCCGCGCCAGCAGCTGCGCCTCGCGCCAGAACCGTTCCAGTTCCGCCGGGTTGGCCAGGTACTGCGGATGGATCTGCTTGATGGCGATCTCGCGACCGAGTTCCTGGTCGATGCCCTTGAAGACGGTCGCGAACTCGCCTCGGGCGATTTCGGACACGATCCGGTAGCGGGGGTGCTCGTTCACGGCTGATCTTCCGGGGTGAGGATCCGATTCCTCGGCGCGACGGGACCGCGCGGAGACTCCGATGCGATGCCGACGCTGCCGGGCTCCAATATCCACGAACGCCGTCCGCGGCTCCAGCGACCGGTCGATCGATGCCCGACGAACGCGCAGAACGACGGCAGCCGACCGGCGCCGTCGGGGATCGACCGCGCGCTTCGCTTTTCCCTGCCGTCGCCCGTCGGCTAGGATGGAGACCAGGGAGCGGAAGGCCGATGAGCCCAAGCGGGGCTCGTGGCCGTTATCCGTACGGCACGTCCCCCGTGTCGATGCGGTTCCCCTCTCTTCTCTTCTCCACCGCCGGGATCCTTTCGTCATGAGCAGCGACCCCGCCTCCGATCCTCGCCGCAACGTGCCGGCTGCCGGTGCCGTCCGAATCGATCCGACCGCGGCGGCGACTCCCGCTCCGGAACCGGAGCCGGAGGAGATGGGGGGGGCGTATCGCTTCCTGGTCTTTGCGCTCCTGCCGAGCTGGCTCGTCAGCATGATCGTGCATGCGATCCTGATCATCCTGCTGGCGCTGATCAACTTCAGCAAACCGGGGCGGGAGCTGATGCAGGTGATCGCCGACAAGGCGCCGGAGGTCGAGGAACTCGAGGAGTTCGAACTCGACGAGATCGTGCCGGTCGACGAGCAGGTGCTCGAGAACGAACAGCCGCTCGATACCGAAGCGGTTCCTGATGCGTCGCTCGAAGCCAATGCCGACGTTCCGTTCACCGACGCGTTCGAGCAGGCGACGTTCGACGACCAGATGAGTCCGACCGAGAGTCTGGCGCCGAGCGATCTGCTCAAGACGCCGTTCGGTCAGCTCGCCACCGCCGCCACCGGCGGGCGGAGCGGAGCGCGGCGGGCCGAGATGGTGGCCGAAGCGGGCGGGACCGAAGGGAGCGAGCGGGCGGTCGAACAGGCGCTCCGCTGGCTCGCCGCTCATCAGCGCGAGGACGGGAGCTGGAACTTCAACCATCAGCTCGGGCAACGCGAGCCGAAGACCTCACCCGATCCGGGCGAAGAGACTCAAGCGATCAACGGCGCTACCGGGCTGGCGCTCCTGCCGTTCCTGGGGGCCGGTCAGACGCACCTGGAAGGGAAGTACAAGGAGACGGTCCGCAAGGGGCTGAACTACCTGATCGCCCATCAGCGTCCGTCGGGCGGAGCCGGAACGTTTCACGAGCCGGGCGGGAACATGTACTCGCACGGCATCTGCACGATCGCGCTGACCGAAGCGTACGCGATGACCAACGATCGCGACCTGATCGGACCGGCTCAAGGAGCGATCAACTACATCGTCTACGCTCAGGATCCGGTCGGAGGGGGCTGGCGCTACACGCCTCGGACTCCCGGCGATACGTCGGTCGTCGGCTGGCAGCTGATGGGGCTCAAGAGCGGACTGATGGGCTACCTGGAAGTCCCCCCCAACACGATCAAGGGAGCGGAACGGTTCCTCGGCTCGGCTCAGCAGGACTCGGGGGCTTACTACGGCTACACCGGACCGGGGCAAGGGACGGCGACCACCGCGGTCGGTCTGCTC
>CAZZBI010000361.1:0-5126 GCA_964652385.1 uncultured Pirellulaceae bacterium
CTCCAAGGGAACACCGAACCAGATGTCGCCGTCGGTCAGCATCGCGCGAGCGCCGAATCGCCTTCCTCCGGCAGACTCGCCTCGCGAACCCTGATTGTGACACACCGACCGCCGATTTTCAGTCGCGGCGCGGCACGATCTTGGGCGATCCGACGAAAGACGCCGACATTCCCCAAGAGGTTGCTTCCCTCGGGGACCTCTTCATCGTGAGGCGGCCGCTTCGGACCGGACCTGCATCAGGATCTGCCCCAGACGATTCTGTCCCGAGCCGTCGCCGCCGTCCCCCCAGTAGGCATCGTTCGGCGAATGTTCGACGAGCGGCAGGTCTCCGGTCGCGACGAGCCGTTCCGTCAGCTCCGAATGCTGAGAGAACTTGGCGCGTATCGCACGCCACATCACCTCGTCCTTGACCTCGTCCCAGTCGGCTCGCCGCCTCGCCAACTCGACTCTTCCCAATCGCCACGCGTCGTAAGGGCGAACGCACCGGCGGATCTTCTCGACCAGATCGGGGAGATCGACGAACTTCGCGGCCTGGTAGTAGTGCTCGACCGTCGGCCACGAATCGCCATCGAGCGAGATCGGGTAGTTGGCGAAGTTCGAAAGCCAGCCGTACTCGCCGCTCTTCAGATGAAACCGGATCATCGCAAGTTCCTCGTCGCGCCGCCGGACGCGCCGGTCTCAGGGTCCGATCGACAACGCGATACGAATAGGGTCGGAGCGAGTCGGTATTCGGGAGGGTTCGCTCGGAGATGGCGTGTCGGAGATCGGCCGTCGGTCGGCGACTCGAACGGGATCGTTCGCACTCGGTCGATCCGAATCAAGCCCGAACGTCAGACGGCCGTTCGGTCATCGTTCGTCGGACTCGGAGCGAGGTCGGCGCGCGAGGCGATTCTCCACTCCCACCAAGCCAGCGCGAGCACGATCGGAATCTCGACGCCGAAGTACAGGGCGCCGATCGTCGTCAGCCGCGGGCCATAGGCGATCATGGCCGACATCGTGACGCCGCAGTAGAGCGCGTTGAGTCCGGCGATGATGCGCAGCGGAGTGACCGGACGAACGCGAAGCGACCAGACGCTCAGATCGAAGACCGCGAACCCGCTCGCTGCGGCCGACATCGCCAGCAGCAACAGGATCGGAAGTCCGGCATCGAATCGCCCGCTACCGAACAGCAGGTAGGTCGACAGAGCGGTCGCACCGGCGCCGAATCCGTCGAGCAGCAGCAGGTCCCTCGGACGGCGAGTCATTTCGAGAATCAAACGAAGGATGGAGGGGCCCTTTCGGTCGAGCAAGGTGCGAGCGGCTGCTGCGCGACGCCTCGGCGGCCCGAGTGAGATACCGGAGAGAGCGTCGACGCGAGAACGTCGAATCGTCCGCCTAACGGTCGAGCGAGCGGTCGATTTCCGCTTTGCGGGCAAGAACCAGCTTACGGATCAGCTCGGTCGGTAGCGGTCGGTCGGGTGAGAAACGAATGACGGTCGACGAGACATCGAAATCGCCCAGGTCGTGGGCAAGCGTCCGCAGTGCCTCTCCTTCCATGACATAGAACGAGAGATGACGCGCCGTTGCGCCGAAACCGACGACTCGTCGGTCGCGGTACCGAAAGAAGGGCACGCCCCGACTCGGTCGCTCCTCGATGCCGGGCACCGCGGCGCGAATCGCCGCCCGAACCGCGCTCAGTGCCCGTCGGTTCGCTGCGGGCAAGCTTCGCAGGTACTCGTCGGTCGTCGATGCGACGTTCGTCATGAGGGGGATTCTCGGCCGAGGAAAGGTCTCGGTCGTCGACCGACAAGTCGGACACCGTGCGGCCGGTTCGACCGACCGCACGGAACGATGCTCGAACGCCCTCGTGGCGCAAGCGACGTCCGCGGCAACCGGTCGAGAGACTACCGGCACAACGGGCTCTTCCGAATCGTCGCTCGCTGGCCCAGCGTCAGCGCCGGAAGTCCCGGATAGGCGGCCTGAGTCGGGTGCATCAGGTTGTTGGCCGTCGAGTCGTGCTTCAGTCCGAGCACGTGACCGACCTCATGAGCCATGTCGAACCTGTTGGCGTTGGCGGCGACGGCGCAGGCCGGCGATCCCGGTCGGAACGCGCCACAGCCGAGAAAGATCTGTTGCCCTGGTTTCTCGGCCGGATCGAAGAGCTGTCCGACGAAGAAGACGCAGATGTCGGAACTCGGGACATCGTTGAGCAGCGTCTGCAACACCGACCACTCGTCGTTGCCGACGACGCAGCTCGTGTCGACCCGCTTGAACTTCTCGCGGTCTTCCTTCGAGAGCTGACACGACTTTCCGGACATGAACCGGACATCGATGTCGTACTGGGCGTAGGTCTGCACCGCCCCTTGGAACTGCTCGTCGAACGACACGTTGGTCAGGCTGATGCTGCGGAAATGCAGCTGGACGACCTTCTTCACGCCGGCGGACTGCCAAAGGGACGCCGCATCGGAGTCGTTCAGGCCGGCGATCGTCTTGTTGTTCGGATCGACGCGGGAATCGGGGAACTGAAACTTCAGGACCGACTTCTGGAAGTCCGCGATCATCGCTTCGGTCTTGGGACCGTTGAATCCGTCGACCGCCAGTTGCTGCCGCGTAGGCGGCATCAGTTCGTTGAGACGCTTCTGGATGTTCTTGACGTCGGTCGGCAAGTTCCTGCCCCCTTTGCCGACGGAGCCCATGATCGAGATCGGTGCGAGAACCGCCATCGAAACTTCCCCGTGATGAGCCGCTCGAGAACTCGGCGACTTGCCCGCTCTCGGCGGCGCAAGATCTTCCGAAAGAGGGGCCGCCGATGTCAATGAACTTCCGTTCGGAATCGACTGTGGTCGTCTCGTCACCCGCTGCGCCCGACACGCGACGAGTCGATCCTCGGCGGTTCCGGATCCGGCGTTGTGTGAGAACGCGGGAGCCATGCGAGACCGACGAGAGGAGGAGTCATGGGGGCGTCGGGTTGCCGAGTCGTTCACCGCCGAACCCCGTTGCGGTCATGACCCGAGACGTTCCTGATGCTCAGGAATCATCCGGTCCGCGACGAAGCGTTCGATGATCTCGTAGACCTCGGTGATCGGCCAAGGCAGACGCTCCGGAGTCTGACACCAGGTCAGGTGGACCACCGCCACACGCTCCGAGCCGTCGAGAATCAGGAACAACGCATCATCGCCCTCGCCACGCGCAAGCAGTTTGACCGGCAACCCGTGCATGACATGGCCCGGCGGTACCTCTCGCGTCAGCTGTCGAACGAACGCGTCGTGGAACGCGATGTCCTGGTCCTCGGTCGACCACCATGGATCGAGCCATTGCATTTCGGGAACTCCGCTCAGCGGGGATCGCGTCTCGACATCGACCCCCTCCGCGAGCGTCGGCAACGCGTCGACGATGGAGATCGCTACGAGCACAGGCTCACCCGATCAGGAAGGTTCATTCTCGTTTCGAGGACGTTCGGGGAGCTCGCTTCGCTCTTCGGTTCGGCGTCGCCCCTCGGGTGAGATCGCCATCGTCCTGCGGCGAGTCAATGTCCTGATATGTTCGGTCCGACGGAATCGCAACGTCGACCAGTCGTCGTCGATCGCGACTTGCCGGACCGGTTCGAAGCCCGCCTTGCCGAGGACCGTCCAACCGGAGTCGCGATTGAACTCGCAGCGGTACTTCCTGGACGAAGCCTTGGGGTAGGCGATCCAGACGATGGAGTCCCCTTCGGTCGCGTTCGCGAGTTCCGACGACACCTGATCGCATTCGGCCTGGGTAATCGCAAACCCGATCGCAAACGGGACTTTCGTATCGGCGGCCGCCTCGCGAAGAACTCTCACGCCGGTCAGTTTCGACAACTCGATTTCGAACGAATCGGGGGCGTTCAGGACCAGCACGGTGCCTCGGTCGCCCAGATTGAGCTTCTTGAACAAGGGGGTCACGCGAGGAATCCTGATCGTGTCGAGCGGCTCGGTTCAGGATGATCGTTCGGCGGTGGGGTCGGAGTCCGTTTCACTGACCGGTTCGTTCCAGACGACGGTCGCGCTCACGCCGTCCGATTCATGCGACATGTCAGCGAATCGCTCCCACCAGGCTCGCGCGTCGCTTGCCGTCCACGATCCGGTCGAAGCTTGTGCCAACGCCGCTTCCAGACTCGACGCGGTCGGCCAACGTTCCGAGGGCTTCTTCGCGAGGCACCGCATCACGACATCCGCCAAGACAGGTGACACCTCGGCCGGCAGCGCGCCGGGAGGCTCATGCAGATGAGCGGCCAACATTCGAGCGGCTGACCGGTCGGCAAACGGCGGTCGGCCCGAAAGCAGGAAATAGGCCAACGCTCCGACGCTGTACAGATCGCTCCGCGGGTCGATTCCGGAATCGCCGCCGGCTTGCTCCGGAGACATGTAGGCCGGCGTCCCGGCGACTGTCCCTTCGCGGGTCAACGTCCCGTCGATGTCCTCTCCCGTCGGCACACGAACCAAGCCGAAGTCGAGCACCTTGGCGACATCGAATACTCCACCCCGCTCGCATACCAACACGTTCCCCGGCTTGATGTCGCGATGAGTCAGTCCGCGCGCGTGCGCCTCGCCGAGTGCAGCACAGATCTGTCGCAGAAAATGGATCGCCCGATCGGACGCGAGTGGTCCATGTCGGCGGACGAGCTCCTCCAGCGTCAATCCGGGGAGATACTCCATCACGTAGTAGAACGTGCCGTCCGCCGTACGGCCGTAATCGAACACGTGGACGGTGTTCGGGTGAGTGAGGGTCGCGGTGGTCTGTACTTCTCGCTCGAACCGTCGAAGCATCTCCGGATCCCCCGCCCTCTCCGGGCGAATCAGCTTCAGTGCGCTGGGGCGACGGAGAAGGACGTGCTCGGCGCGATAGACTTGACCCATCCCGCCGGAGCCGAGCTTTTCTCTGAGCACGTACTGCCCGAACTTTCGAGCCTCATCCGCTTGCCGTCGCAGGTACTCCACGCGAGACGTGGCAGCGAGGACGAGGGCGACCGCTACCGTGTTGTTCAGCGCCAGATTGAACGCCACCTGCAGGATCGTGTCCGCCGGAAGCGGCCTCACCTGAGTCGCATACAGGACGAATAGGACGATCGGGCTGAGAGGCTATCCGGAAACCTGCGCTACGCTGCGGCCCTGTATTTGAAGGGC
>CAZZBI010000362.1:0-5086 GCA_964652385.1 uncultured Pirellulaceae bacterium
TGTGCGACATCGACACCGGTCACGCAACGAAGCGTCTCGAACGCCCGAAGTCGCACTGCCGCGCGTCGGGGACGACGCGGGCCTACGCCGGGGCGACGCCGGTCAGATCGCCACGCGGTCGATTCGCCCGAACGGACCCCCGAGCCAAAGCGTCCCATCGAGCGGATCGCGAGTCGCGGTGAAGCGCGGCACCGCGGTCCCGCTCGTCTCGTCCCGCGGCAACTCGAGCGAGTCGACGACGCGAGCCGTCGCGAGATCGAGCGTCACGAGCCGCCCGTCGTCGGTCGGCACGAGCACGCTCAGCGGATCGACTCCGGCGATCAGACAGCGGCCGGGGGCATCCAAGCGAACGAAACGGACCATCCGACCGATCGTCGGCTGCCAGAGTCGAACGGTTCGATCGAGACCGAGCGAAACGACCTGCGGCCGCTCACCCGCATCGGACGTCCGCAGCAGATCGACGACGCCGCCGACATGCTGCTGCAGTTCTCGCACCAGGCGAGCGGCGTTCAGGTCCCAGACGCGCAGACTCTGATCGCGACTGGCCGAAATCAGCTCCGTCTCGCCGAGCGGCAGCAGACGAGTCACCGGGCCGGAGTGCCCTTCGAGCAGCGTCACGTGCTTCGGATCACGAGGATCGACTCGCCGCAAGCGAGCGTCGCGCCCCGCCGTCCAGTACGCCGGGTCCGATCCGAGAAGGACCGCATCGAGCAGCAGATCGTCCGACGTCTCGATGCGCCAGCGTTCCTCGATCGAGGCGTCGCTCAGATCGACCTGCAGCAGCACGCCCCGCTCCGCCGGATCGCCGCCGACGATCGTCAGACGGACCGTCCGCTCGTCCGACTCCTCGACCAGCAACCGTTCGATCCTTCCGAGCGGCAATCGATACCGAGCCATCTCGTCGAGCGTCCTCCGATCGCGCAACACGAGCGACGATTCCTGAGCGACCAGGATCCGGTCGCGCAGCGGCACGATCGCGGTGATCGGTCCGCCGGATTCGAGAGTCCGAGCCGACGCAGGTCGCGAGGCGACCAGCGCCGCGCCGGCCGCACACGAAGCGATCCAGCGTCGACGTCCGATGCGATGCTTCATGTCGCGGGCCCGGTCATTTCGTGTGAAGTCGGATCGGCTCGTCCGGAGGGGCACGGAGGGCCCCTGCGCTTGGCGCTTCGGGCTGGTGAGGGGCCACGGGGCGCCCCGGCCATCGGTCGCGTCGGTTCGACTCACGCCAGTTCGTCGATCAGTTCGCCGTCCCGGTTGAGCACAATCGGTCGACCGTCCTCCGTTCGACTCTCGCTGCGCGGATCGAGCCCCAGGCGGTGCAGCAGCGTGCAGGCGAGATCGGCCGGAGTCACCGGACGCTCTGCAGGACTCTCGCCGCGCCGATCGCTCGCGCCGATCGTCCGTCCCCCCTCGAGCCCCCCTCCCGCCAGCGCGACGCTGAAGCAGCGAGGCCAGTGATCCCGTCCGCCGGACGCGTTGAGTTTCGGGGTCCGGCCGAACTCTCCCATCACCACGATCAGCGTCGAATCGAGTCGCCCTCGGTCGGCCAGATCGTCGACCAGCGCCGCGAGTGCCAGATCGAGCGACGGGAGCTTGCCGACCGGAACCTGAGCTCCGGCATAGCCGTCGCGCAGGCGAGTCACCGCCTGGTCGTGCGTGTCCCACCCCGGATCGTTGACCGTCACGAACGGGACGTCGCGCTCGATCAGACGCCTGGCCAACAGACAACTCTGTCCGATCGTCCGCGGACCGTAACGCTGCCGCACCGCGTCCGATTCGTCGGTCAGATCGAAGGCTCGTCGCGCTTCGGCGGTCAGCACCAGACGAAACGCCTGATCGAGCGCCGGGTCGACGGTGCCCAGTTGCTCGAGATAGCGACGGCGTCGCTCCAGGCGTTCGAGCGACGAGGGATCTCCGACCGTCAGATCATCGACGTGGAACTCCCGATCGGCCGGATCGCCGCCGACCGAAAAGGGAGCCGCTTCGAGCGACAGGAAACCGCGCCCCGAGAAATTGCTCCCGCCGACGCGAAAATGCGGCACCGCGACATGCCCAGGGAGGAGCCCCGGTTCGCGGCGCGACGCGACCAGACTGCCGAGCGACGGGTACTCGAGCGCCGGTGTCGGCCGGTAACCGCTGAGCAGATAGTGCGTGCCGAAGTTGTGCTCGCCGAGCGGGCTCGTCATGCTCCGGATCAGTGTCCAATGCCGCATCCGCTCGGCCATCCGCGGCAGATGTTCCGACAGACGGATCCCGGGAATCGAAGTCGCGATATCGCCGAACGGACCGCGCACCTCGCTCGGCGCCTCGGGCTTCGGATCGAACGTTTCGAGATGCGTCGGACCGCCGTCGAGCCAGACGAGAATCGCCTGGCTCGCCGCCGCACGACTCCCTCCGGCGACGCCTGCGACGGCCGGCAAGGTGGCGGCCAGCGAAACCGGAAACGAGCCGAGCCCCGCGCGGAGCGCGAGTCCGCCGAGCGACGCCCCGATCTCGAGAAAGCCGCGACGCGTCGGCGTTCGACGGTACGGCTCGACACGCGAACCCTCGACTCGGTCGTTCATGGTCGACTCCGAAACGATTCGGCGGCGACGGTCGCCCAAGCGAGATCGATCAGCCGCTCGATCCGCTCCCGCTCGTCGCTCGCTCCCGCCAACTCGCGCGTCCAGTAACCCCGCTCCGCCTCGCTCGGCCGGCGCCCTTCGATCGCCAGGTACCATCGATCGAGGCCGCTCGGCGAAGGGCTGTCATCCCTTCGCGTCCATGCCTCGAGCGACTCGGCCGCAGCAAAACTCCGCTGCAGCGACGAGTTCGGATCGGCCAGTCGATCGAGAACCAGCGAGCCGTTGATCCAGTGGAGTCCTTGCCGCAGATCGCGCGGCGCCGCGGCGGTCGGACTCGGGCCGCACGTCTCTCCCGGAGCACATCGCCCGAGCACGCCGAGCGACGGGTCGGTCGAGCCGCGACGCTGCAGGTCGATCGCCCGCTCCGCTGCCGGCTCGTCGGGAAAGAGCGGAGATCGTGCGGCGATCCCGATATCACTCGGATTGCTCGCCGCACGCTGCGCCGGGTCGTTCGACTCGCCCCGCGAATTCGCCATCATGGCGCCGGCGACCGACGGCGATCCAGGTCGCTCGATCGCGCCGACCTCGGTCACCTGCACGATCGCATCGAACAGCAATTCCGCCGGCAGCTCGCGCCGCGCCGTCCGCCCGAACCAGCGAGCGGCGACGATGTCGGTCGCATCATCCGACGTCTCGTCGCGAGCGGCTGTCGACGCGCGGCGATAGGCGGCGGAGAGGGCGATGCGCCGAACGAGGCGGCGGAGCGAGCCGCCGTCGCGCTCGTGATCCTCCCTCAGACGCCCGAGCAACTCGGGATGCGACGGCGGATTCGATTCGCGCCAGTCGTCGATCGGATGAACGATTCCGCGACCGAGGAGGGACTCCCAGACCCGATTGACCTGCACGTCGCGGATTCGTCGCGCCAGTTCGGCATCGTCAACCAGAGCCGCCGCAAGTCGCTCGGGATCGGCGCTCTCGCTCCCCTCCCCTGTCCTCCCCGGAATCCGCGGCACCGCATCGACCGACGTTCGCGGATGCTGCACGGTCCCGCTCGGACGGTCCTGCACGATTCGTCCTTGCCCGACCATCGCGAAGATCGCGGCGAGGCCGTGGTAGTCGTCCTGAGTCCAGCGATCGAGCGGATGATCGTGGCAATTGGCGCAGCGCAGGCGCGTGCCGAGCAGCTGTTCGGCGAACCGTTCGCTCTGCACGCGCGGATCGCCGGTCGATCGCCACCAACCGGTCGCCCCCTCGCGATGCGAATCCCCTCGGGCACGCAGCAGCAACGCCGCCGTCTTGTTCCAGTCCCGGTCGGTCGCGATCCGCTCGCCGAGCCACACTCGATACGCCGCGATCGAAGCCGGCTCGCCGGCCGTGTCCGCGTCGAGCCAGCGAACGGTCCGCCAAGTCCAGACCCGATCGAACTCGGGCGAAGCGATCAGGCGATCGAGGCGTCGCGACCAGGCATCGGGGCGGCGGTCCCGTTCGAATTCCAGCGTCTCGTCGATCGTCGGCAGTCGGCCGGCCAGATCGAGCGAAGCGCGGCGGAGCAGCGTCGACGGCGCGGCGGTCGGCGCCGCGACGATTCCGAGTTGTTCGAGCTGCCGATCGATCGGCTCGTCGAGCGGCGTTTCGGATCGGATGCGGAGGGCGTCTCGCCGTTCGAACGGCAGGACCAGCCGCACGACCGCGTAGCGGCCGGCATGGTGCACGAAGACCAGCGACTCGCCGCGCACCTCGCTCGACAACCGACCGTCGGATTCGATTCGGACCGAGCCCGGATCAGCCGGCTCGATCATGGCGTTCTCGGTGAGGTCGCGCCGCGTCCCGTCCGCCTCGATGGCCGTCACGACGATCCGGCCCGAGACGTTCGTCGCGCCGGGTTCGGCGACGATCCGCGACGGCGTCACCTCCAATCGCTCGATCGATTCGGCCGGGCCGTACGGAGCCCCCGCGGCAATCCATCGCTCGATCGTCCGCCACGACCGGTCATCGATCTCCAGACGTTGATCCCCTTCGTGGTCGACGATCGTCGCCGGCTTGGTCAGCAGCAGACTTTCGCGCGGGGCATCCCAGCGCAGGCGGCGTCCCGCCTCGCCGAAGACGATCGTGTCGTAGTCGTCCCGCGGCCGGGCTCCGAAAAGCGAAAGGCCGAAACCGCCGCGCCCGGTCGCCGAACCGTGACAGGCGGCGTCATTGCAGCCCAGGCGCGAAAGAAGCGGAACGATCTGCCGCTCGAAGCTCGGCGTGTCCGGCGATCCGTTCGCGCGGTCGCCGAGCGATTCGTCCGAGCCGCTGGCGCAGCGACCGAACATCGACAGCATCCCGATCGCCGCCAGGAGCGTCGCCCGAGTCGCGATGGAAGCGCCGGCCGGCAGCATACGGAACGACTCGCGACAAGAGAGGGAGCGAACGACCCGGCAGACGCTCGCTCCAGCATACGAAATCCCCCCGACCCGCGCCTCCCAGCCCGCCGCGTCAGCAAGGGGTCCTCGGTGTCCCCCCAGCCCGAAGCGCAA
>CAZZBI010000363.1:0-5050 GCA_964652385.1 uncultured Pirellulaceae bacterium
CGCGGAACTCCTTGATCAGCTTGGCCCCGTCGGCGGCTCGGATCAGGGTATAGAGCAGGTCGGCGGAGGGGCGAAAGCCGGTCGCCGCGTCGAGGGCGATGCGGTACCGCGACAGTGCTTGAGCGACGCGGCCGGCGGCCAGATGACGGCGGATCGACTCGACCGCCTCGTCGTTCAGTCGTTTTCGTTCCGCTGCGGCTTCGGCCAGCTCGCGAGCCCGTTCCTGTTCCTGCTCGATCGTCAGCGTCGCCTGACCTTCGCGCCCCGCGCGGATCGAAAGGAGATCGAATCCTTCACAGTCGACGCGCCGCGCCTTGAGCATGCCGAAACCGATCACGGCGCCGAACACGCCTCCCAGCAGATGCAGCGCCTGCGTGGCGAGCGCCGACGGGCCGTCGGCCATCAGGCCGAACACCGTGCCGATCGTCTCGAAGACGATGTAGGTTCCGGCGAACGCCGGAATCGCGAGATCGAATTTCAGCACGGTGAAGAAGATGATCAGCAGTACCGAGAACTCGTTGCGCGGCGCCCAGATGATGCAGATCATCAGCAGCCCGAAGACGATCGACGAGGCGCCGAGCGACCCCCCTTTGGCTCCGACCAGGAACATCAGCGTCTGTTCGACGGCACATTCTCCGATCCCGATCGTCGCGCAGATCAGCAGGTACCGCCACCAGCCGACCTTCCCCTCGACCACCAGCGAGAAGGTCCAGAGGAAGATCATGTTGCCGGCCAGATGGAAGAAGTCGGCATGCAGGAAGTTGCTCGTTACCCACTGCCACGGATAGATCCCGGAGTAGCTGAGCATCAGCGTCTCGATCCATCGCACCGACGTCTCGGGATCCTCGACGTCGTCCCGGAGCTCGTCCAGACCGAGCTTCTCTTTCGCCCGGTCGAACTCTTCGACCATCGCCTCGGACGAGTCGCCGGTGGCCGAGTAGAGCGCCGCTTCCGCCTCGTCGATCGGCGGCGCGACGATCGGCGGCGAGGCGAAGGTCAGGACGGAGACCAGAAAGGCGAGCACGTTGACGGCGATCATCCCGCTGGTCGCGAGCGGCAGGTGGTAGATCGGCGCATCGGTTCGATACGGAATGAGCATCGTCGGTATCGCGAAGGAGGCGGAATCGGCAGGCGGATCGAGCGACGGTCGATCCGGGCCATGGTGCGACCCGCCGGCGGGAGAAGCAATCATCCGCCGGGAAACTTCATCCCCGATTCGGCTCCTGTTCATCGAGCCGTCCGAGGCTACAATCGGCCTCGACGCCTCGTAGCGTCCGCTCGTTGACATCTCGGCTCTTCGCGACGGCCCGTCTTTCCGACCTGCCGTCCGCTCGTCCCCATCGTTTCGGTCGTCGACCGAGACGGCGGTCGGGAGATCCTTGCGCTCCCGGCGTACGAGACGTCGAGACTCGGCGGCGGCCGCTTGCGGTTGCGATTCCGGAGTCCGCGTCCGGTCGCTCGGCCCGATACGGCTGCGACCCGACGATCCCCGCGTCCGACGAGCGATTTCTCATGAACGAGCCGAACGCCTCCTCGACCATCCGCCGCACCTCGCTGTATTCGCGGCATGTCGCTGCCGGTGCCCGGTTGGTCGACTTCGCCGGTTGGGAGATGCCGATCCAGTATCGCGGCATCGTGGCGGAGCACGAGACGTGTCGCGGGCGCGTCGCCCTGTTCGACGTCTCGCATATGGGACGGCTGGATCTCGAAGGATCCGGTGTCGCGGAGTGGCTCGACGGGCTCGTGACTCGCCGTGTCACCGACTCGAAGGTCGGCCGCATCCGCTACTCGCTCGTCTGTCGCGAGGACGGCGGCGTGCTCGACGACATCCTGGCCTACCGGTTGCCGACTCCCGACGGCTCGGATGCCTGGTCGCTGGTGGTCAACGCAAGCAACCGCGAGAAGTTGCTCGACTGGTTCGGCCGGCATCCGGCTCCGACGGTCCGGATCGTCGATCGGACCTTCGACACCGCGATGATCGCCGTTCAGGGACCGCGCGCTCTGACGGTCGCCGCGACCTGGCTCGGCTGGGACCCGTCGACGCTCGCCTACTACACCGGTCGGATCGTCGACCATCCGGTCGGACGGATCACCGTCGGCCGGACCGGGTACACCGGCGAGGACGGCGTCGAGCTGATCGTGCCGGCCGACGCCGCCGAAGGCGTCTGGGATCGGCTGATGGAAATCGGCGCGGCGGACGGGATCGCGCCCGCCGGTCTCGGCGCTCGCGACACGCTGCGGCTGGAGGCGGGCATGCCGCTGTACGGTCACGAGCTGACCGAGGAGCGCAACGCCGCCTGTGCCGGTCTGGAGTTCGCGATCCAGGCGAAGGATCGGACCTTCATCGGTCGCGACTCGATCGTCGCGGCGAAGGAACGAGGCGGGTTGCCGGTACGCGTCGGGTTGCGCCTGGCCGATCGCCGTCCGGTCCGCGAAGGGGCCGAAGTGCGTCGCGGCGAGGCGACGATCGGCGTCGTCACCAGCGGTACCTTTTCGCCGACCCTTCAGGCGCCGATCGCGATGGCCTATGTCCAGGCCGACGCGGCTGCCGTCGGTTCCGAGCTATCGGTCGACATTCGCGGTTCGCTGCATGCGGCCCGAGTCGTCGAACTTCCTTTCTATCGTCGTTCGGTCTGAGAACCTTCGAGAGGGCATGCGCGTGGATCCCAGCAAACTCCTGTTCGCCGAAACGCACGAGTGGGTGGCGGTCGAGTCGGTCGGCGGCAATCGGGTCGCCACCATCGGCATCTCGCCGTTCGCGGTCGAGCAGCTGACCGACCTGGTCTACATCGAACTCCCCAAGGTCGGTGCCAAGGCGTCCGCCGGAAAGGAGTTCGGTGAAGTCGAGTCGGTGAAGGCGGTCAGCCCTCTGTACAGCCCGGTCGACGGCGAGATCGTCGCGGTCAACGACGCGCTGGCGAACTCGCTGGAGGTCCTCGGCACCGATGCCTACGGCCAGGGGTGGATGATCAAGGTCAAGCTGTCGGACGAGTCGGCGCTGTCGAAGCTGATGGACTTGGCGGCCTACGAAAAGCAGTGCGGCGAATCGCACTGAGCGGACGGGGCGAGGCGTCGGGAGCGCTTCGCCGACGAATCGCGAATCGGAGCCGCGAGAGGTCGATCGACCGCTTGCGGAGGCGGGACCGCGCCGGTGCGGTCGGAGGACGATCGAGGAACCGATGGGCTACTTCTTCAATACCCCGGACGACATCGCCGACATGCTCGCGGCGATCGGCGTCGGGTCGATCGACGAACTGTTCGAGACGATTCCGGCCGAGTTGCGGATGCGTCGGCCGCTCGATCTGCCGCCGGCGCTGACCGAGATCGAGCTGACCGCGCGGATGCAGGAGCTGGCGGCGGCCGACCGCCACGCCGGCAACACCGTCTGTTTCCTCGGCGGCGGCGCCTACGATCACTTCATTCCGGCGGTCGTCGATCAGCTCGCCTCGCGCGGCGAGTTCTACACCTCGTACACGCCGTATCAGCCCGAAGTCAGTCAGGGCAACCTGCAGGCGATGTTCGAGTACCAGTCGCTGATCTGTCAGCTGACCGGTATGGACGTCTCGAACGCCAGCCTCTACGACGGCGCGACGGCGACGATCGAAGGGGTGCTGATGTGCCGCGTAGCGGCGAAGCGCGAGGGGCGAGTCGTCGTCGCGGGGACGGTCAACCCGCAGTATCGGCGCGTCCTGTCGACCTATCTCGAGCCGCTCGGCTGCGAGGTCGCCGTCGTGCCTCGCTCGGGCGAGACGATCGATGTCGCCACCGCCGTCTCGATGCTCGACGAGCGGACCGCCTGTCTGGTCATCCAGCACCCGAACTTCTTCGGCTGTCTGGAAGAGGTGCGGGCCCTTGTCGCCGCCTGTCGCGAGCGCGGGATCTTCGTCGTCCAGGTCTTCGATCCGATCAGCCTGGGGCTGTTGTCTCGCCCCGGCGATCTCGGCGTCGACATCGCCGTGGCCGAAGGTCAGGCGCTCGGGAACCCGCTGCTCTTCGGCGGACCGTATCTGGGGATCCTCGCTTGCCGCGAAGCGTTCATGCGGCGCATGCCCGGACGGATCGCCGGTCAGACGATCGGCGAAGGGGACAAGCGTTGTTGGGTGCTGACGCTCCAGACGCGCGAGCAGCACATCCGTCGCGACAAGGCGACGAGCAACGTCTGCACCAATCAGGGACTGTTCGCGCTGCGAGCCGCGATCTATCTGTCGCTGCTCGGACCTCAGGGGCTGCGCGAGGTGGCCGAGAACTGCACCCGCAAGGCTCACTACGCCGCCGAGCGGTTGGTCGAGGCGGGGTGGAAGCGACTGGGCAACGCCCCGTTCTTCAAGGAGTTCGTCGTCAGGGATCCGGATGGTGATCCCGACGAGCGGATTCGCGAAGGGCTCGAACGCGGCCTGCTGGTCGGCGTGCCGCTGGGGAGCGACGATCCCGACCTTGCCGACGCGCTGCTGGTGGCGGTCACCGAGAAGCGGACGCGGCAGGAGATCGATCGTCTGGCCGAAGTCCTTGCCGCTCACGGAGCAGGAGTCTGAACCGATGAGAAATCGTCTCGCGACCCGTCTGTTGAGCGAACTGTCGAAGCCCGGTCGTCGAGCCGCCCGCTATCCGGCGGCCGACCTTCCCGGTGAACGTCCGCTCCATGAGCTCTTTCCGGCCGATGCGCTCGCAGCAGCCCCTCCGGCGCTCCCCGAACTGGCCGAACCGGATGTGGTGCGGCATTTCACGAACCTGTCGACCCTGAACATGTCGGTCGACACGCATTTCTATCCGCTCGGTTCGTGCACGATGAAGTACAACCCGAAGCGGAACGAGCGGCTCGCCGGTCTGCCGGGGATGGCCGATGTCCATCCGTTGCAGCCCGAGTCGACGTTACAGGGGATGCTGCAGCTGCTGTTCGAACTGCAGCGGATGCTGGGTGAGGTGTCGGGGCTGCCGTGCGTCTCGCTCCATCCCGCTGCCGGTGCGCACGGCGAGTTGGCGGCGCTGATGACGGCCGCCGCCTACTTCCGTGACCGAGGCGAGAAGCGGACCAAGGTGCTCGCTCCGGACA
>CAZZBI010000364.1:0-5034 GCA_964652385.1 uncultured Pirellulaceae bacterium
ACCGTGCGCCGGAACTCCGCAAGCGACGCGCCATCGAGCACCGGCACGATCTGTTCGTCGGTCGCCAGCCCCGCCTCGGTCGCGATCGCCAATTCGTCCTCGCGACTCGGATAGCCGACATCGATCTGCAGCAGAAAGCGATCCATCTGCGCTTCGGGGAGCGGATAGGTCCCTTCCTGATCGAGCGGATTCTGAGTCGCCATGACGAAGAACGGATCGGGGAGCAGATGGCGACGGCCGCCGACCGTCACCTGCCGCTCCTGCATCGCTTCGAGCAGCGCCGCCTGAGTCTTCGGCGGCGTCCGATTGATCTCGTCCGCCAGCACGACGTTCGCGAAGACCGGGCCGGGCACGAAGCGGAACTCGCGATCGCCGGTCGACTTGTCCTCGACCAGCACGTCGGTCCCGGTGACGTCGGCCGGCATCAGGTCGGGCGTGAACTGGATGCGGCGAAACTCCACCGCCAACGCCCGCGCAAGGGTCCGGATCAGCAGCGTCTTGGCGAGACCGGGAACGCCGATCAGCAATGCGTGGCCGCCGGCCGAAAGAGCGATCATCAGCTCGCGGATCACCCGCTGCTGACCGACGATCCGCCGCGAGATCTGCGCCTCGACATCGCGCATTCGCCGCGCCGCTCGTTCGAGACGGATTGCGGGATCGCCCGAGTCGCCATGGTCGTCGTCCGCGTCGTTCATCGTGATGGTCGGCTGAGGTTCGATCGGCCCCCTCGATCGAGCATCTTACCCGTGAGGCACCGCTCGAACCATCCGACGCGCCGCCGACCACCTTCTCCGTCCCTCTCGCACCCTTCGGGCACGACATCCGGCGGCTCAGATCGTCGCCGGGATCTCGACCGGAGTCAGAAACGCGAACCCCATCTCGAACGTCTCTTCGCGCAGGAATCGGCAGCGCAGGCAGCGGGCGAAGACCGGCGGCACGTCCAACTGGCGACGATCGAACGCGATGTAGAAGAGATCGCCGACCATCACCGGACGGGTCGAGATGATCCGACAGCCGCCGGCCGAAACGTCGTTGCAGATCGCCGCGAAGTTGATGGTGTCGCGCTGACTGGCGTTGGCCGCCTTGATCGTCACCTGCGAGTTCGCCTCGACACGCCGATGCGCCCGCTGAGCGGTGAAGACGCTTTCGTTGCTCTTCTCGAGCGCCAGCAGCGCTTCGATCGCGTCGGCATCGGGCCCCTTGCGGGTTTCCTGAAGTCGGTCGGCGAACATCGGTCAGTCTCCCGAGCGAACCGGAAAGAACCTCGTCGTCGACGACGCGATCGTGCGAGCTGCGGGACGCGAGACGAGGGGAGCGTCGAACCGTAGGTCGCGGCGGTCGAGTCGCCGTCGAACAAGCACCGCGCGATCGCGCAGCGTTCCGGTCGTGACGAACGGAAGGATTCGCGCGAGCGCTCGACGAGCCGCAGGGGTTCGAACGAGGGGAACGAAACGAATCGCACGCATCAGGGGCGATCGCGCCGCACGAGTCGCGTGCGGATCATCCGTTTGCGCCACCGGGCGATCGTCCCCTCGTCGATCGGTGTGCCGGTCAGGTCAAGCAGCCGAAGTTTCGGCAGCTTCGCCGCCGTCTCGAGCACCGATTCGTCCGCCGCCGTCTCGGCCAACGACACGTCGAGCCCTTCCTGCATCCCATCGAGCGCCGCCGCGAGAGTCGCCGGTGCGGCGCCGCAGCGATCGAGACGGAGTTCGCGCAATTTGGGGTAGCGCGAGCCGAGTGCCGCCAACGACGACCACGTCTGCGGGTCCGCGACGGCCGATGCGAAGTCGATCGCGAGCACGCTCCCCTTGGTCCCGCGCCGAAACACCGCCCCTCGCGCGGTCCAGTCCCGTTCGAACTCGTCGACCTCGCTCGTCATCGCTTCGGCTCTCCACGCATCGGCTGTCGTCGCTCTCGCATTCGGCCCCCGCGAGACAGGACTCAGTCGAACGTGCGACAGACCAGCCCGCCGTCGGCCAGGATGTGCGTACCGGTCATGAACGCTCCTGCCTCGGAGCTGAGCAGCATCACCGGACCGACCATCTCATGCACCTCACCCCAGCGAAGCAGCGCGGTCCGATCGGCGAATCGCTTCTTCTGTTCGGGGCTGAGAAGGTTGCGAGTCAGATCGGTCAGGATCGGCCCGGGGGCAAGACAGTTGACCGTGACGCCGAACGGGCCGAGTTCGAGCGCATGGGCGCGCGTCATCGCGACGAGCGCTCCCTTGGTCGCCGAGTAGAGTCCGCGCCCCGGGTTCGACGCGAAGGCGAGCACACTCGACGTGTAGACGATCCGTCCCCACCCTCGCTCCTTCATCCCCGCCGCGACCCCCTTGGCCAGTCGAGCGCAGCTGGTGAAGTTCAGTTCGAGGACCGAGTCCCAGACCTCGTCGGTCGTTTCGAGCAGCGGCTGCGGGCGATTGGTGCCGGCGTTGGCGAAGAGGATGTCGACCTTGCCGAACCGCTCGTGAGCTGCGGCGACGGTCGCATCCACCTGACTTCGGTCCCCCAGATCGGCAACGAACGTCTCGATTCTCGCTCGGGTGCCGTCGCGCAGTCGCTCGGCCGCAGCCGCCAATTCGTCCGCGTGGCGCGCGACGATCATCACGTCGGCTCCCGCTTCGGCATAGCCCCGAGCGACTCCCCAGCCGATCCCCTTCGATCCGCCGGTGACCAGTGCGGTGCGGCCGGTCAGGTCGAACAGCTTCTCGTACATCGACGGTTCCTCGTCAGCGGTCGCGCGACGCGCGGGGAATGAACGTCGCGCACCTGGGACGTGCGCGACCGGCAGGACCGAATCGGGCGATCGGCCCGAACGCCACCGCTCGGCGGCGATCGCGTTCGGACCGGATACGTCGGCCACGATCGAGGGGCGCGGCGACGATCAGACTTCGCTCAGCGCGGCGACGACCAGATCGCCGACCTCGGTGGTCGAGTAGCCCATCTTGCCGGCCGCCTGGCTCTTCATCTTGGTACCGGTGACTCGCTCGACCGCGCGGCCGATCCGAGCCCCAGCCTTGGGCTGACCGGTATGTTCCAGGAGCATCGCCATCGCGGCGATCGCGGCGATCGGATTGATGACGTTCTGGCCGGTGTACTTCGGCGCGCTCCCGCCCATCGGTTCGTACATGCTGGTGCCGCCGGCGTCGGGGTTGATGTTGCCGCCGGCCGCGACTCCCATTCCCCCCTGAATCATCGCGCCGAGGTCGGTGATGATGTCGCCGAACATGTTGGTGGTGACGATGACGTCGTAGTACTCGGGGTTCTTCACCATCCACATGCAACAGGCGTCGACGTGGTTGTAATCCGCCTCGACGTCCGGATAGTCCTTGGCGACATCCTGGAAGGTGCGCCACCAGAGATCATGGCCGAAGGTGAGGACGTTGGTCTTGGCGACGAGCGTCAGCCGCTTCCCCTTGGGGTTGTTCCGGCGGCGGGTGAAGTCGAACGCCCAGCGGATGCAGCGTTCGCATCCCTTCCGCGTGTAGATGGCGGTCTGAGTCGCGACCTCGTCGGCGGTCCCCTTCTTCAGGAACCCGCCGACTCCCGCGTACATGTCTTCGGTGTTCTCGCGCACGACGACGAAGTCGATGTCCGCCGGCTTCTTGCCGGCGAGCGGCGTCTCGACTCCCGGATAGAGCTTGACCGGCCGCAGGTTGATGTACTGATCCAGGCGGAAACGGAGTTCGAGCAGCAGCCCCTTCTCGAGAATCCCGGGCTTCACGTCGGGATGACCGACCGCTCCCAGAAAGATCGCGTCGAACTTGCGCAGCGTATCGGCGGCATCGGCCGGCAGGATCTCGCCGGTCTTCAGGAAATGCTCGCCGCCGAACGGAAAGTCGGTGGTCGTGTAGGTGAACCCGTCCATCTTCGCCACGGCCGCGAGCACCTTGAGCGCCTCGCGAGTCACTTCCGGTCCGGTTCCGTCGCCGCCGATCACCGCGATCTTCATCATCCGTTCCTTGCTGAACTGGTGGAGCCCTGGGGGGCGGCCGCGCTCCGACGCCTGACGGAGATCGGCCGAAGGGGAACGATTCTAGACGCCCGCGAGCCGATCGCCGACCCGGGGCGACCGGGCCCTGCTCCCCCGCAGTTTCCCCCAGCCCGCCGCGTCAGCAAGGGGACTCCGTGCCCTCCCCCCGCGCCCCCCCAGCCCGCCGCGTCAGCAAGGGGACTCCGTGCCCTCCCAGCCCGAAGCGCCAAGCGCAGGGGTTCTCCGTGACCTCCTCGCCCGTGCCCTCCTCGCCCGTGCCCTCCCCGCAGCCGCACTTCGTTACGCCATCTCGGCCGGCTGACCGTTGAACGAATCGAAATCGTCGAAGCGTTCGGGAGCCCGATCCTCGAAGCGAGTGAACTCCTTGCGCCAGATCATGTTGATGTCGCCGGTCGGGCCGTTCCGCTGCTTCTCGATGAAGATCTGCGCCTGACCGGCGACGCGCTGCTGCTCTTCGCCGCGGACGTAGTACTCCTCGCGATGCACGAACATCACGACGTCGGCATCCTGCTCGATCGCCCCCGACTCGCGCAGGTGACTCAGTCGCGGTCGGTGTTCGCGCGAGTCTTCGGCCTGGCGATTGAGCTGGGCCAGGCAGAGGACCGGGACCTTCAGTTCGCGAGCCAGCCCCTTCAGTCGCCGCGCGATCTTGGCCACCTGTTCCTGTCGCGGATCGCGCGGATTGTCCGGCTCGATCAGCTGCAGATAGTCGATCACGACGAGACCGATCCGGTTCTCGCGGCGAATGATGCGGCGAGCGGCGGCGGCGATCTCGCTGACCGTCCGCCCCGGCGAGTCGTCGACATAGAACGGGCACTCGCTGACGATCGCCGCCTGATCGGCCAGTCGCCGTCGATCGTCCTGCGAGATCGTGCCGTTGCGCAGACGGTGTCCGTTGACGCGGGCGATCGAGCAGAGCAAGCGCTCGATCAGTTCGACTGCCGACATTTCCAGGCTGACGAAGAGGACCGGAGCCATCGACTTGACCGCGACGATCTCGTTGGCGCCGACGCTGCCGTACAGGTGCCCTTCGTCGTTCGC